>DDTZ01000194.1:0-3681 GCA_002344565.1 Bdellovibrionaceae bacterium UBA2351
TTTCAGATTACCTGAAGTTCTTCTCAACGTTATCTCGTCAACAATTGATTAAGCATGCGGAAAAATTAATTCTTACGTATGATAGTTATCTAGTGGATTACGGCGGCGGCGTTGCTCGTAGTTATGAAAAAAATGAACAAATTGTAGGTGACTACTATTTCAAAACGGATCCAACGTCCGTACTCTTTCAATATTTGGGTAGCGTTCGCTCTGACCTTTCAGAGGTGCAACGAAACATCATGGGTACGATACCTACAGTACTTTTGAGTGAACTATTAAAATTGCGACGCCTTGATAAAGATTCATTTCAAGGTATCGTTAATAGTAATAGCTTTTTAGGTGATCACTTTAATAGCCCCAATGGACGCCTCGCCGCTGACTATCGCAAACGATTAGATCGATTAATTGAGTTGCAGGTAGCACGTTTAGAATATGGTCTTTGGGAGACAAGCCACCGCATCACCGTTGAAAAATGGGTTACCGAAACACTCTCTGTTCAAATCTCCCCTGACTCTGAAATTGCCAGGTTTGTCCGAGATTTCTATGGGCCGTCGTCGCCACTGTATCAATTCATGATACCTACACGATAGTCTTAAGACGTGTATTCCAAATTAAAAACCAAATCAGCACCCACTTTCAAATCAAGGAAGTGGGCCAACAACCAGCGTTTAGTTAACGTAACTTAAAGTGATTTCTCAATATGATATTACACATTGCCTAACATTCTAATATTCGTTAGAATGTTAGATATGAAGAGAAAAATTAAAGATGCACTCTATGAACAATTTTCCCGAACCACCAAGGCCCTTTCCAGCCCAAAGCGGATCGAAATTCTTGATCTACTAAGCCAAAGCGAAAAAACCGTTGAAATGGTGGCTGAACAGACCGATTTAGGAATTAAAAATACCAGCGCCCAATTAAAGGAACTTAAGTCTGCACTTCTTGTCGACACCCGACGTGATGGCAAGTATGTTTACTATCGACTGGCGAGTAATAGTGTTGCAAACCTCCTTTTTAACCTTCGCACATTTAATGAAAGGCATTTTACCGAAATTCAAAAAATTGCTTCGCAAGCTTTCAACGATGCCGGTTTAATCGACGCCGTAAATCGCAAACAATTACTAGCTCAAGCAAAAAAAGGCGACGTTATCCTTTTAGATGTCAGACCTTCTGATGAATACACTCAAGCGCATCTTCCTTATGCCATTTCAGTTCCAATTTCGGATCTCAAAAAAGAACTCAAGAATCTACCCAAAAACAAAGAAATCGTCGCATACTGCCGCGGCCCTTATTGCTTTTTTGCAAAAGAAGCCGTCGAACTTCTTACTAAAAAAGGCTTCATAGCTTCGAGACTAAAAGACAGTGTTCACGAGTGGGCTTCGCATGGTTTGCCAATTGAAGCTTAAGTCAGAGGTACAAGATGAACTCCGCCGCTACAGCCCTAGTTCCAAAACTTGGCCTTAAAGAAAACTGGTATCAATTCACTCTACTCGTGATAGTGAACGCGTTTGTTGGCGCTATGATTGGCCTAGAGAGGACCATTCTTCCTCAAATTGCAGAGAAAGAATTTGGTCTTGCAGTTAAGACAGCGATTCTGTCATTTATCGTTGTATTTGGATTTACAAAGGCAGTTACAAACTACTTTGCAGGGCGCTGGTCTGACAAGATCGGCAGAAAGAAAGTCCTTATTTTAGGTTGGCTGATCGCAACTCCAGTTCCATTTCTACTAATGTGGGCCCCCAGCTGGAACTGGGTTTTAGCAGCCAATTTTTTTCTTGGCGTGAGCCAGGGCCTTACTTGGTCCACAACGGTGATCATGAAGATCGATTTGGTTGGCTCCGACCGTAGAGGCCTTGCGATGGGACTGAATGAGTTTGCCGGCTACTTTGCAGTTGCTATGTCGGCTCTGGCGACAGGATATATAGCCAACCACTTTGGCGTTAGACCTCAGCCATTTTATCTTGGTGTTGTCTATGTTGTTGTTGGTTTAACGATGAGCCTACTCATGGTTCGTGAAACCAAGGATCACGTAACGTACGAATTAAAACGAGCCTCTTTGAACGAAGACAAGTTGGGCGGACCGATACCACAGAAAGAAATTTTTATTCGAACTACGCTAAAAGATAAAAATCTTTCTTCAATCTCTCAAGCGGGCTTCGTTAACAATTTGAATGACGGTATGGCTTGGGGACTATTTCCGATTCTCTTTGCAAGTCATGGTCTGAGCATAGAAAGAATCGGCTGGCTTGCGGCCATTTATCCTGCAACTTGGGGGCTTATTCAGCTTTGGACAGGGCACGCTTCTGATTCTTGGGGGCGAAAAAATTTGATCGTTTGGGGTATGTGGATTCAAGCACTTGGGATTGTTGTCACAATATACTCGGATCATTTTTTTGGATTTGCTCTAGGAGGAGTTTTTCTAGGAGCCGGAACTGCGATGGTTTACCCGACCCTACTAGCAGCCATCGGCGATGTTGCTCACCCCAGCTGGCGAGCATCAGCAGTAGGCATCTACAGACTTTGGCGCGATTTCGGTTACGCGATTGGCGCGATTATCTCGGGGATCGTAGCTGACTTTTTTGGAATCACGACTGCTATTGGATTTGTAGCCCTCATTACATTTTTATCAGGCGTCGCGGTCCAAGTGCGCATGACAGAAACAGTTAATTAAGGTTAACCCCATGAATATGAGTTTTCTAACAGTTTCTAGTAGTACAGCAACAACCGCGCTTCACTGCGATGAACTTGATCCACAAATTCGCCTTGTACGCGCACGCTTAAAGACTTACTCAGGGTATAGTTCAAACCTATCGAGTTTTTTCTAAATTCGTGCACTTTACTTTTATAATCATAGCGATAGTAGGATTCTGCCAAAAGAGACACATCCTTGTGTGACCAACGAACAAGAACAGCGGGCCCCGCGCCCAGTCTCCATTGGTCTTCTGTAAAATCGGGACTCGTCAACGTGGTGACTCTTAACCACGCACTCAAATCTAAATTCGAAAGTACCGTGGCGCTTACCCCGGTGCCGCCGCTTAACTCGGTCCATCGGCACAGTGTGCGGCACGCACTTTCATAGCCTTGTTCTACCGACCACTTCAATCGCCACGAGGACGAGTTACTAAAATCACTAATCGGCGCAAGGGAAATCACTTCGTACAAGGTCGCGTAGTCTAACGAAAGATTTTTTGCGGTGGAGTTCCACGCGACGCCAAAGTGGCCCATCGTAATTTGTGCTGTTGGCGGATATCCAAATTTCCTATCCAATAGATCATGCAAGGATAGTTTAAAATCTAACAAATACGAATTTTCTTTATTCCACTCACGATAACCTAGGCCCAGACGTCGTGAGCCATGAGCCTCATGAGGCCCCTCATTGACGGGTGCTAGCACTTTGATGGGCGCTGACTGCCCGCCCAGTTCTGCCCGCCGAGACAGAATTTCCTTTTTGAACGCGTACTTTCCTGTTTTCGTCATCACCTCTTTCGGATAGCGAAAATCAATGTAATCCATGGCGGCGTCTAAATTTTTTCTTTGTTCATCCTTGTCTAGATTTCTAACAAGCTCATCAATGGACTCAGTTTTAGCAAAACGACGAATTTGAGTTTTTTGAGTGTCATTTAGTTCTTGATACCGCTGATCAAAAATCGAACGCACTGACGGACGAAAATGAACTTGGGT
>DDTZ01000194.1:4011-5418 GCA_002344565.1 Bdellovibrionaceae bacterium UBA2351
AAACTGGCCGTAAGATTCAGCTCCGGGCGCGCCGTTTCTAAAATTGATAAAATACGGTATGAACAATTCTGGCTAAAATAGTGATAGTTGAAATTCACATCTAGCAATTCCCAAATATAGGCGACCACCATTTCGACCTCAACGGGTGTGAAGTCTAAATCGTACTCCCATAAATCTCTAGATTCAAAATCGTTGTATTCGCGAACTTTGTAGTAATAAGGATTGATCTCAAATGTTCCCGGCATCAAACCAGACACGCCCAAAAATGAATATACAAACGGATTATCAGACACTTTCATCGCCGCGTAACTGACACCATAGTCCGACAATTCATATCGCTCACCATCACGCGCGGATGGTGCCTTATTGATGCGCAAGAATGTATGTCCAAATGCGGACGCGGGATTATTCATATAGTATGATGAAAAAACATAGGTCAGTGAGTTCGGTTGCATAATCTCTATAAATCGCGCATAGCGATCACAGGAAACTTTTGGTAGTGGCTGTCCGATTTTCTTTTCGAGCCATAATTTTCGAGCTGGAAATACACAGGCTACAGGGTCCTCAAACCGCCCATCCTGAGATTTAATTTTTTTTGAATTTCTAAACAGGTCCTGAATTGTGGCATAGAGTTCACTTTCAGGATTATTTTTTCCATCGACAGCTAGAAAGAATTTACTTGATTCCGCAGGGCTTTGATAACCGCCCAAGAATTGCTTCTGATATTGTCCCAAACGAAGCCATTGGGGGTCTTGGAACCATTTCAGATCTTTTGCTTTTTGCAAAGCTAAAGATTCGGTCATGGCAGACTCGGCGAATACTACGTGACCAAAAAAAACAAATAGCCCCACACAGGTGAGGCTATTGAAACTTTTAAGAAGTTTAAAAATTAACCTTGGCAAGATTGTGCTAATGCCGAGATTTTTTCAGATGCTTCTACGCCCGGAGCGTAAATTTGTTTGTAATTGTTTTGTAGAGTGTTACCGAATTCTGCACCACAACCAAGCATTTGATTTAGAGTGCTTAGAGTTTCACCTTGACCACGAACGATATCGTTTTCAAGAGCTACTGAATTAGATTGGATAAATGAATTTACTTCTGCTTTTGCAAATAAACCCTTACCGCAATTAGATGTACCAGAAGTGATACCGAACGTTTGCACGCCTGTTCCATTTAATGTCGCTGCAATGACTTGCATAACACCGTCTTGATTTCCTAGTACCATAGAGCCTAAGCCGCAACCAGCAACTCCATAAACGCCAGATCCTTTAAGGCCACCAGCTTGCGCGCCCGCAGTGTGAGCTGTCATTGCGAATCCCAATGATAATAATGAGAGAACGATCTTTTTCATAATGATCCTTTTTTTAATTCAACGTCATTGTTGAACATTTCATAGATTAAAATATC
>DDTZ01000178.1 GCA_002344565.1 Bdellovibrionaceae bacterium UBA2351
ATTTCTAACGAGGGGGCTAATCAAATATCGATACAAGCGGCTGATTTAGTAGGAAATGTGACTGAAATAAGTACTACAGTTTTTGTAGCTTTTAATAAAGCACCTCTTGTATCGTTTGTAAGTCCAGAGTCTGTAGGTATTTCCAGCGTGGTAAGCTTTGATGCCAGTGAATCAAAAGATATCGATGGCACTATTGAAAAATATATTTGGAATTTTCAAGATGGGTCGGATGTAGTAGCGGCGACTTTGCCTAAAACACAGCATGTGTTTACGCAGTCTGGAAATTTCAATGTTCAGTTAACCGTTATCGATAACGAAGGTGGAACGTCGACGTTTTCTCGAAACATATATATCAATGCCAAACCGATAGCCGGCTTTAGTTCAAAAACTTTGGGCCAAAACCTGACCTTAGAATTTGATGCGAATTTGTCGAGTGATCTAGAAAACGATACGTTGCAATTTAATTGGCAGTTTGGGGATGGCACCACGGGGACTGGCAAAATAACTACGCACACATTTGCCCAGGCGGGTACCTACGCCGTGGTGTTAAATGTAGCTGATTCTTATTCGAGTGTGTCTTTGACTCAGTCAGTGGTGGTGGCGCCCGTTTTACCACCTGACGACGATCACGAAGGTCAGCCATCGCCGGGAATACTGGAACTAGCTAGTGATCTAGACAAGGTATTTAATCCACTAGAGGAAACGGTAGTTCTGAAACTCAGCGGGGCCCAGTTTGGTGATCTGACTCACAATAGCACTCGGGTATTTGTAAACGATCAGTTGACGGACGTTATAGTGACTATTGATGGCTCGTTTTTAAAATTGAATGGGTTACTGATCAGTGGAAAAAATGAAATTCGAGTGACCACGGTGGATCAAAATAATTTGGATTTGGACTTCAGTACGACGATCTGGGCGGGAAATCGCAGTCTGACGATCACACCGATTTCTGAAACGGGTGCGGTGATTGCTTCTGCCGTGACGACCAGGGTGCAAGTATTTGACGACACTGAAATGAATGTTACGTTTGATGGGCAGGTGCTGATCAATTTGCCTAACGAGAAACTGATTGTCACGGTGGCCGATTCGTTAGGACGTATTGGCACCGAGGTGTGCGACAAAGATGTAACATCAAAGACGATTATTTTGCGTGCTGCTGAGCCTGTTAGCCTAGTTGACAATAATGATTTTTCAGCCGACCTGAACGGTTGGAAAATTGAAAATGCGACGGTATCACATTTGGCGCACGTGGAAACTGACACGGATACGGATCAAAATTTTGATTTAAACGCGGCGGGCACTGAGCCGTTTAAAATCATCAGATCCTTTCAGCCTAAATCTGATACTCAGCAGGTTTCGTTACGATTTAAAATTTCGGGATTTCATCCGGAAGATGCCTATATGGTGATTTTTCGAGGTCTGAGCAGCCATGATGTTTTCATTGAACAGGGCCGACTGGCCGATTTTGGTTTATTGTCACCGGTCTCTAGCGCGTTTTCATCTCTGTGGATAGAGAGCGGTTACAATTTAAAGATCACCGGAGAACCCGTGCAAGTTACGCTGCTGGCCTTACCCTATTCCGGGGCCATAGCAAAAAATGATGGATTCAAAAAAACCAAAACAGTATGGCAGCAATTGTTTGAGCACTGGTTGGTGCCTTCGGCGGTAGCTGCGGACGAGCCCGTGAATTTAACGGTTGATGCTCTGATGACTAACCCATACTGCGTGCAAGATATCGACTTTGTAGATTATCTACCAAAACTAGGAACCGCTGGCTACACAGCCTATCCTAAGTTGTCGGCGCTTAGCGTGGGGAAGATACCAGGAACTTATAATGGCGGCAAAAATACCATTGCAGCGCGTGTCAAGCTTTGCTCTGGCAGTAGTGTTGCTCGATGGGATTTGGAAGTGATCGTTGCCAATCAAAGAATTCTGTTAGCGACCCAATCGGGCCCATTGATCAATGCGCCTAACGGAAAAGAAGATGTCGTATTTGATATTAGCACTATAAATGGAGTTAATGTGCTGGAACAAGTGGCTACCTTGTTACCCAACCCAGACACTGATCCTGAGTACACGCTTTCGTTGGTTTTACGCGCTCGCGACGCCGTACCAGCTGATACGACGGGGCCTTTGAGTTTTTCGACGGGAGTGGCTTCTAAAAAGCGTAGTGTGTATCCACTGGTGAGGGAAACTTTTTCGCCGCCATCACGGTACAGTGAAAAACGAGATGATTTGAGTATGCAGTTCCCCGAGGGCACAACTCAAATTGCCGCGGGCGGTGATGATTGGGTCAAACCCCATGTTCTGAAAAAACTCAAAGGTATGATAAGCGATTATGGTGGTAAGTTATCGTTTAATGATATTTCGAATATGAACGGCGGGCAGTTTGTACCTCATGGTGGTCATCAAAAGGGCCAAAATATAGATTTTCGAATTAAAGATAAAATCGGAAATTTTTTGGCTGCTAATTCACCAGCGAGTGTAAAGCAAGATGCAGCGAAAGAGTTGGTTGAGTATTTTAAAAAATATCATAGGTATATTAGGTTGATGTACTTTTCCCATTTGCGACCGGGAAATGAGGATATTTCAATTTCAGAAGAAAGTCTTAGCGATGAAGCCACCGACATATCGATAGATATAAATCGGCCTGTTTGGAATTATCTACGACACCAATGTTATGAAAAAAAATTGGTCCGATCTAAAATCAAACATAAGGCAAGTCATATTGAACATTTTCATGTAGAGCTTAATCCAAGTATAGAAACGATCGCGTCGATTGGTCCCGTGGATCTGGGGATCAGCGTTGGCATCAATGGTATCGTAACGTTTGATAAACCACTTTTTACCGATGGGGCTGTTGGTCAAATAACTTATGAGGCCTACATTGAAAAAACTGTCAATGGTATCACTGATTTTTATCCTATCGTCAACGGCACCAATCCTATTCAGGGATCCGGAGTAATAAAAATTAAATTACTTAAAATTAAAAGATTAAATGCCAATATCTCGGCCTGTAGTGAAACTATGACAAGTATCGGCGCCAACACATCAGCCACAGGACTTAGTTTTGTATACCTTCACTTAAAACCCGAAGGTATTTGTGGTGGAGCATTTATGAAACCCGTGCGTGGAAACTTTAGTCAGTTGGAAACTGAAAACGCACTACCGCCCGAATACGAAATCGGTTGGGTAGCTAATGGTGCCAATGTCAGTAATGCGGGAGTCGGTGCGGGTGTGTATGTTTGCCCGGGATCTAGTGTGACTGATAAATCCTTGGTCATAGCCGGCGAAGACTCATTGATAGAAGTCATTGGTTCCCATATTTCTCATGGTTCGACTGTGGCAGGAAATATAGTAATTAAAAATTCAAATATTGATCATGCGGATATCTCTGGATTGTTTTCTTTGTCGAAATGGACACCCGCTGATCCGATTACGACAATCGCCGATACCGATATCACTGATTTAACAAACGAAGCCGTCAATGAATCGTACACGCCTCCCATTCAAATTTACGGACGGGTAAACGTTGTGGGAAGTCTAGCTAAAAGGGTCAAGATAGAACGTTCTAAAACACCGATTCAATTGCCTTTAGATTTATCAGGATCCGTACCTGTCATCGTAGGTCCCCAGTTGTTCAGCGTAAACCAGCCCATTGAAATTACGGATGGAGCGATAATCAAAGATTCATTTATTGATGCAAATCGCCCGGCGACGTATCAGAATTTACCTGTCACGATAGCTGGTGGATCCACAGTAGACTCGTCGTTTATAAGTGGTCACGTATCAATTACCGACAAAGCCTCTGTTCAGGCTAGCGGTATCTTCGGGCAAGGCTTCCCTTCCGGAACAGGGCCAAGTGTACCGGTATTTCATATTTCTATTTCGGGTGCGGAAGTTTTTTCGTCTCATGTGGTTGGAGATGGTACTATCAGTGGCTATAGTACTAAAATTACAAAAAGTACTATCTATAACGCCTTTGTTATTGATAGCGGTAGTATTATTCAAGAATCCTTTGTATCTGGTAGTACGGTGACAGCGAGTCAGGTAGTTAACGATTCGGTGATCACCGAATCGAATATTATTGACGGTTCCACGGTTAGTGATTCTACGGTTATACAAAGCCAGGTGAACAAAAGCACTATTTTAAACAAATCCAACATCGAAAAAAATTCGGTCATCCTAGAAAGTCAGGTTACAAACTCTAGGGTTACAGAGGCGTCATTGATGTTGCGTACCACAGCGAACGGTTCCTGGATAACCGGAGGTAGTAGCGTGGATTCGTCGGTTGCAAACTCAGATATTTACCAAAGCCAAATCAAGCTGATGACGATAAACACGGCAACAGTTGTATCTTCAATTTTAACAGGTCCCAATATATACTCTGATGTCGTATTGGATTCTATTTGTTTCAATGAAACCGACGACGACGGTAAGGAAGTTTTTAAATGCAAACTTAAAGTACCTCCCGAGGTGCCTTAAATGACAACAAGGAAAAATATGAAATTCATCCAATTAGTTTTAGTTGTTATCCTTAATACTACTTTTTTCACTTATGCCGATGCTAAAGAATGTTTTGGGGCAAAAGGCCATAGTCATCCAAATGGGGGTGGCTTTGTCGCTGATTCGGCCACTGTCGAAATGTCAGTCTATGTAGATAAGACCGCACAGGTGTGTGGTCAGGCTCAAGTGACGGGGAATGCAAAAATACTATTTAATGCCATTGTTGAAGACCAAGCTAAGGTCAGCGGCCAAGCGATTATCAGCATGTCGGCGCGGATTTCCGGTGAAGCTGAAATCAGCGATCAGGCCGTGGTGGATGGGGCTGCTAAAATATATGGCCAAGCCGTTGTTAACGGTTCGGCCAAAGTTAGGGGGCTAGCGCAAATTTTCCAGCAAGCCAAAGTGACCGATACCGCTGTGGTGAGCGGACAAGCTAAAATATCGGGAGATACAGTTATCAAAGGAAACGTAAAAACACTTCTCAATAGAGATTTAAAGCGATAAGCTTTATTACATTGTGAAATTATTTTTGATCATCGGGGAGTAAGGAAATATGTTATTTACAATAAATAAAATCAGGAGCAAGAGTACTTTATTATTTGTATTTCTTTTCTCTCCGGTCATGGCCCAAATGATATTACCCGAGATTAAAGAGAATCCGATCTATACAAGCGATTATCTAGCTTTAAAAAATAATGAAGATTTACTCGAGATAGATTATAAGACTATAAATGTTAAAGTATATGAAAACTCTAATTTATCAGGAGCTCCTTATCTTGAGTTTAATAAAGAGGGTGTAAAAACAAAAGGAACCCTTACCTGTAAGTGGTTTAAAGACAGAGAAAACGTAATTATGGAAGGGTTATCTATTCAAAAAACCGCAAAGCCAGAAAGGTGTAGCGATATATTTCCGCTTATAGTTAGAATTGATGCGAGGAATAATCTATGGAAGGTATGGTTTATTGCAAATAGCAAAGAGACTCCAGCGTACTACAGTGCTAAGCAGAACAATAAAGAGTACTTTATAGATAAGAATTCTCTTTCTGGATTTGAGTTTAAGAAGGCGATAGAGAGTGTGACCAAAGCCACTTACAAGAAGAACTATGAAGAGTTAGAAAAGCTATTTAAGAAAGATCCGGCATTTAAAGAGGCTTTCTTTAGGTCTAAACAATGTATAGAGAAAAAAGATCGTAAGTGTTTAAAGGTTAGTGATACTTCTTGGAACGCGGGAATGGAGTCATGGGCTGGGTATTTATGTCTAAATTTTCCAGAGAAGGAAAAAAGTAAAGTTGCTGGTTTGTGTAGTGACGTAGAGTCCTATCGATGTGCATTTGCGGGTGGTAGTCTTGAAGAACACGACTGCGATATTGGAATGAATCAAGTAAAGCTAAATGCAAATGGAAATCAAATCCCGAATCCTGATGCTAAACTAATAATTAAAGATAAAAAACAAGCTAAGATAGCTGAGGACATGTTCTGGGAAGAGATAAAAACTTGTTTTATTTACGAGCCTGGCAAAGCACGATTCCCTATTGAGGATTCGGGAAAGTATCGTACTAAAATTGATGAAAATTACCGGGCACGCTGTACTATGGGTCATCTCTATAATAAGCCAGACCAGTGGGAGTTTATCAATGTTTCCTTTCGTCAAGACTACTGGCCAGGCGTCTATAGCACACTAATTATCGCATCTCCCGATTATTCTAAATAACGTTTTAGGAAAAGAACTGGGATATCTTTGGTAATCTGGCGGGAGGGAGATGTTATCTACAATAAATAAAATCAGGAATATCTTTGCTTTATTATATGTGTTTCTAGTTACTCCAGTCATGGCTGGAATGATATTTCTCGAGATCAAAGAGAATCCGATCTACACGAACGACTACTTAGAATGGAAAAATCCAGATTCGGTTCCGTATGATTTTAAGCCGATTCGAATAAAGATATACGACAATCCTAATTTATCAGGAGTTCCCTATTTAGAGTTTAAGGGTAAATCTAAGATATACATGAATATGAGTGTTGCGGGTG
>DDTZ01000177.1:0-2738 GCA_002344565.1 Bdellovibrionaceae bacterium UBA2351
ACATCGCTCATGCGGCTCCTTTTGTCGGTGCTTGCACCGGTCGGCTTTTGCCCATATAGGTTACTAATTCTGGCAGTTCTAAAATCAATGCTGGTTTACCATCGCCTAAAATCGTTACGCCCGAGTATCCCTTCGCAAAGGCCATGCCTTCACTCAGCTCTTTCATAACGATCGGTTGCTGACTCAAAATATCGTCGACCATTACCGCAAACGGTTTACCATTATTTTTAAACACTAAAGCAATTGGACTTTTTTCTGTGTCCAATGTGTGCGGATAACCTAATAAGGTACCTAATCTGTAAAGCGGTAAATTTTCGTCGCGATATAACATCACTTCACCGCCCACTCCTTGATGAATATGACCTTTTGTTAATTTTACGCTTTCGTGAACTTGCGCTAAAGGGACAACAAAACGCTGCGTACCTAGCAAAACGACTAAAGCATCTGCGATCGCTAACGTCAGTGGCAGGCGCACCTGGAAAATACTTCCGCGGCCGACAACGCTATCGATGTGGCAGCTACCACCTAATGCTTCAATGTTTGTCTTCACGACATCCATGCCGACGCCTCGACCCGATACTTCCGAAACTTCTTGTTTAGTTGAAAATCCCGGATGGAATACCAGATTGATAGCGTCCTGATCCGATAAGCTTTCGTGCTTTTTCAGAACGCCTTTTTCTTTGGCTTTTTCTTGGATTTTTTTAGGGTCAATACCACCGCCATCATCCTCAACCTCGATATAGAGTTGTCCGGCTTTATTAAAGGCTTCTAAACGAACTTTACCGACCGGATTTTTTCCTGACTGAATACGGCGTTCCGCAGATTCGATTCCATGATCAACTGCATTTCTAACGATATGAACCAACGGGTCACTTAAAGACTCTAAAATTGATTTATCTACTTCAGTACCTTCACCATGAATTTCTAATTGAACTTCTTTTTTTAACATCCCGGCGGTATCGCGAACGATACGTTGCATTTTTTGAAAGGTAGCTTGCAACGGGATCATTCGCAGGCTCATTGATAAGCCCTGAATATCTTTAGTCACTTTATTGATTTGATGAATTGTTTTTCTTAAATTGGGTGCATGTGTTTCTGCGACTTGTTGTTTGAGAACATCTTCTAGAATTACAAGTTCGCCCACATAATTCAGTAGCATTTCGATGCGACTTAAGTTTACGCGAATTGATTCATCTGGTTTTGCAGCGACCTTTTTTACAGAGTCATTTTTCGTAGGATCGGCTTCTGCTGATTTATTAGGCGCTACAGCCACTGGAGCAATGGCTGCTGTCACCTCAACGGGAGCTGGAGCGACTTCCACACGTGGAGCGTCTGCTTTCACATCTTCAAAAGAAGTCACCGGTTCAAATGTAATAGGGGGCGGGACTTCAATGTTTGCTTCTAATTCTTTCAGAGCTTTAATGTCCTCTAACGTAATTTCATCGTCTGGTGGGCTAGATTGGGGCGTAACTTCGACAGCCACCTCGATCGCGGCCGCTGGCAGTTCTGTAGACAAAGCCTCGTCCGCGGCTTCTTCTAAGCCACCCGCCAGTCCAAGATGAATTTCACTCACTAAGTCCGTGCTATCGACTTGTGCCAGTTGATTTTCTTTTAAGGTATCGACAAAACTACGAACATGATCGTTGCAACGAAGTAACAAATTAACAATCGACTTATTCGGCAATAACTCTTTATTTCTGATTTTTAAAAGCACCGACTCAAATTCATGAGTAAAGGCTCCGAGCTCTGAAAAACCGACGGCCTTTGCACTACCTTTAAGGTTGTGGGCTAATCGAAAGATCTTATCTACTAGATCTGTATTTGAAGGATCCTTTTCTAATTCCAAAAAGTTCTGCTCGTTGTCACTAATCGCTTGCGACGCTTCTTCAAGGAACCCGGCTTTTAACTCTATTTCCCAATCATCCATATCTTACGTTTCGGCCCGAATAGAAAATCCTAAAGATTATGCAATTAAATATTATCTAATAATTTCAGATACTTACTGAAGATGAAGAAATCTCCATCTCGAAGCGTATAAAAAAACTGTATCGATTTGAATGATTACATTTTTTTTGGGCTATGGTCTGCGTCGTTTTTTACAACCTCAAGGTTTCTTGAGATCGCGCTAGACAACCCAAGAGAAATATAAAAATAGGAATGGTAATGCCTGAAGGCTTAACGCGCCGACATCTTCATCTACTAGCCAATTCACGCTCAGGCAAAGGACTTGGTTCTACCCTGGCCGAGCGGGCTCGGAAATTATGTTCCGAATTGGGCGCTGATCTTACTATTTACGATATTAAGTCCCCTGAGCAGCTCACCGATTATGCCAAAAAGGCCATAGCGATCGCCCAAAATTCCCCACATCATGTTGTTATAGCCGCTGGGGGCGATGGCACCATTCGAAGTGTGGCAGCCGAAGCCGCGGGTACAAAAGCCAAATTGGCTGTGGTTCCCTGCGGGACCTTTAACTTTTTTGCACGCACCCACTCGATTCCCGAAGATCAATTAGAAGCCCTCCGTTTGGCGATCGTCGGTGGCTGCAAACCCATTCGCCTAGGTGATATCAACGGTCACAAATTTTTGATTAACGCGAGCCTGGGGCTTTACGCTCAATCCATTCGAGAGCGCGAACAAGCGACTAAGACGTTTGGACGAAAGCAGTTGGTCGTAATTCTATCTACGATTCGGTCCCTTTTACAGCGTCATCGATTGCTGCATGTTCGTTTAAAAAACGA
>DDTZ01000177.1:3033-4800 GCA_002344565.1 Bdellovibrionaceae bacterium UBA2351
TGGCGGTCATTATGCTGAAACCCGTCCGCGGCTGGGAAATGTTGCGGGTAATTTTTCGGGGTATTTTAAAAACGTTAGAAAAAGAAGAACGCTTAGACCAGTTCTCGACCGACAATCTAATTATCACTACTAAACGTAGTCCACAGATGGTGGCCTTAGATGGAGAAATGTTCTATATCAACTCGCCTTTAAAAGTACAGGCACTACCCGATGCTTTAAACTTGATTGTGCCGAAACCTGTATTGAAAGATAATACATTATGAGTGAATCGTTTCGAATTGTACATATTTCTGATCCCCACTTCGGGACGACGACCACAGAAAAAATCACAGTGCTCAGTAAGACGATTCGCGATCTTTCTGCTAATCTAGTGGTTCTTTCTGGCGATATCACTCAGCGTGCACGCCGTGAACAATTCATCGCAGCTCGTTCCTTTTGTGATTCGCTGGGTAGTATTCCCATTATGGCCGTTCCCGGCAATCATGATATTCCCTTGTATAATATGCTGGCTCGGCTGCTGTACCCTTACTTTGGATTTATACACTATTTGAAGTTTCCCTTAAATGAACGAAAACGTTTTGGCGCCGTTGAAGTTCTTGCGCTTAATAGCACAGGACGTTTTCGTGTTGTCCAAGGGGAATTACATCGCCGTGAACTCAACAAGCTCACTGAATTTTCCCCTGCGGCGAAATTCAGAATCGTAATGTGCCACCACCCCATGGATTGTCCAAAAGGTAGCGACGAAAAAAATATTTTAAAATGCGCCGCGAACGACCTTCCTCGCTTCGAAGACGCCAAGGTAGATTTAGTATTGGGCGGGCATATTCATGATCCGTTAGCACGGCTCTCATCTATGCGCTATAATGGGACTCATCGGCCGATGCCGATCGTCCTGGCGGGAACCTGCCTATCTTCGCGCACGCGATCTGATGCTCCGAATTCATTTAATTTAATTGACGTGTGTATTAAGGATGACGATGTGGAGTTGGATGTCACTCGATATGATTTAACGACTCAAGAAACCTATGTGCCTTTGACGGAAACCCAGTTTCAACGCAAAGGCCGTGATCAATGGCTATCGAAAGTTAAAAATGAGTCCCTAATGTTGCCCCAACCCACGGATGCACCTGGCTAGCCGCATACTGAATATAAGACGTTACACGGGCCGTGAATCCTGCGCGCGCGCGAAACTCATAACCGATACCAGCGCTTGGATACAGAGCCATACCTTCCGAACGAGCGATGTTGTATGAAAGTTCATTTTCACTGCTTGGCGTATAGTCATTCCAGAAATAAGCATCACGAATCTCGGCTTTCGCATACGCAATAGTGGCACTACCCGTAACGAACGCACGATGACGGTCACCACCCAAATAGTAATTAGCATAAATGGGAACCAACGCCATATCGATTTTTATACCCAGAATGTTAAACTGATAATAAGAAAGACCTGTACCCACTGATAATTTTGGTGTGATCGCTCGATCATAATTCAAAGAATATAAAACACCGCGACCTAAAACTTCGATACCCATAAAATTACGACCATACACTGATCGCGGTTTATATTCCGTACTCATCTGTGCATCCGCAGATGATGTAACACGATTGGATTTAGCCAATCCAATCAAAGGCAAAATAGCGACTATTAAAATTAAACGTTTCATCGTCGACTCCGGGCAAGGGGTTCCCATAAACAAATGCAAGACGCATTCGCTATTAAACGGATTATATTGGACCTAATACCCCAAATACAGAGGAGTGCCT
>DDTZ01000108.1:0-50587 GCA_002344565.1 Bdellovibrionaceae bacterium UBA2351
AATTTGGTACCAGGCATGCCGATTGAGATGATTGATACCAATACCAATCCGAATATATTAATTTTGGGACGGACTTTAAAGGGCGAAGCATTTAGGATCTATGATGCTCGTTATCCTAAACTGCAATGGGAAAGGTCCGTTGGATATTTTTCATTTAACTGCTTTTTAGTATCATTTTTATGGTATTTTATTACTATTTGTTTTTTCCATATTCATCGTCGAGTAAACAAAAATATCTAATCTTTGCATTCGTAAAAAGTATCCGCCTTGTTTACGGCTATTTGTACATATTCAATTGCGAAGTTCTTGTTCAGTATATAGTAAACAGCACCGAAATAGGCCGGATCATTTTTAGATTCCCTGAACGCTACGTAATCACCTTCAAATCGTTTATCGATGTTGTTTAAGTTTACATCATACTCTTTTCGATCAAATTCTACTTGGTCTATTTTATTTTTTGTTTGAGTTACAACATAAAGCTCATTCGCCTTAAGAAGGGCATCCATAATGTGTTTTTTAGATATCAGCAATTCAATTTTCTTTTGGTCTGATTTATAGCTTGGCAAGAATTCAGGCCAAGAGTCAGATTCAATCTTTTTATTAAAGAGAAGATTCGGTTCCCGTTCGTACTTTTTTTCTACAATTAATTTAGAAGCATCTTCGGCATCGAAACCTTGCAATGTGAACTCTACTTCAGAAGAAATATTCTTCCAATTCTGGGTCATCAATCTTATAAGGAAAGGGCAAGGATCCATTTTTTTGCACATTTCTATCGTCGCCAGTTCCGTAAAATCTTCGCCGTTATTGAATTTTAGATAGGTGAAAGATTTTCCATCGTAGAGTATTTCCTGTTCATTTCCGGAAACATTTTCCTTTACTAAAAAACGTACTTTTTTAGTAAAAAGATTTAGGGGCATTTTGAAAATTAAACTGTATGTGTGTAAAATATTTTGGCGTGTTTGATCACAGCGATTTATTTCCCTGAAGAAGCTAGTTTGGAAACGAACATGATCATGCGCCGGGGGCTGATTGGGAGATAGCTCTTTAACATCTTCGCCGGTATACACATAATTTGATGGCTGCGGGCCTAAATACCAGATCATTAGTCCAACAGCTAATATTATTGGAATCGCTAAAAAATATTTTTTCATATTGTCACCAATTTTAGATTTTTAAATATAGTAAACTAAACCCAAAACAAATTGCAATCGGCGGAGATAACTTTTCTCTGGTCTTTTCCAAGATAAAGGCTGACTTCGTGCCAAACATAGCTTGGGCCAATAATTAAACGATTTTTTCGATGAGGAATGGTGTGTTCTCTTGGCGCTGAAAATGCCACCTGGTTGTGAAAAACAGGGTGGTGGATAATTAACTGGCCCCCAGATTTAGGGGGAATATCATTTAAATAAAAAATCCCGTATGCATCAGCCTTAACGTGATTGTGAACTTTTTTGAAGTCACCAGATTTCATAAACGGAACTTTACCTGTAAAATGCATCTTTTCTATGGATTCAGCAGAGACGTCTGGATCTGTATGGTGGGCTAAGTCTTTAAATCCATTAAAAAAAATGTCATAAAGAATTTGAACTTCTTCACTTTTTTCGAGAAATTTAGGGCTAAATATATTGATTTCATCAAATTTATTCGGATTATTGGGATTAAAAAGCTGATGTTCGCTAAATACCTCGGTGCGGATAAACAGATCGATGTTTTCATTCCAGCTTGATGGCATATCAAAATCCCTGACTAATAGTTCAACGGGAAATGGATTTATAAACTGACTTTGATACTCCAAAAAGCCTCCAAGCTTTAATGTTAATACTAAATTTCGTAAAGGTGCATTTCTTTTAGATAGTACTGCCGTACTATGGGAATAATACCTTTAGTTTCATCAAAATTTAGCCCAACTGTATCCAGAATGCGATCGTACGCTTCCTTTGCTAGGCTATAAGGTTTAAAGTGTGGATCGTTCCTGAACAGAAGATCCGCATCATCAAGTACCTCTTTGAAATCATCTCCAAAGTCTTGCTGTAACCATTTTGCGTAACAGATACCTACAAAATAACTTTTCGCAGGATAAATGATACCTGTCGTTTCACCATTAAAATAAGAAACTGTACTTTCAATGATATTATTATCATAGTGAATATCTAATTTAGTTAAATCATCTGCATGGTTTTTAACTAATTTGTGATAAATTTGCTGATTTAGTTTCCATTTTTTCATTACGATACCAGTCCAGTAAAAATTTAAAGCCGTTGCAACTGTTTTCTAGAGAATTTACCTGCCGATAATGCTCAGTTAGACAGTTTCCAAAGTATTCGCAGTTTTGGCAAATCGATGTTAACTTCTGAGGCTCTTGATCGCACCATTTAGCATAGTCCGCGAGAGTATTCAGCTCTAAAAAAAATTCCCTATCCAGCTGGTCGAACTCTAAAACAGCATAATTCCCGTTAGGGGTGATATAAATATGATCATTTGAAAACGCACTATATGTTTTTGCTAAACTTCTAATAATTCGATTTTCATTTTCAAACGAAAAGTTCTTCTTTGTTTTAGACGAAATCCAAGTCTGTACGAATTTTTCAAAACTACTAAACTGAATGCCAAGCCCGTTTGCCTGGTTTGATGAGTAAGGTTTAATTTCTACGCTTACGATATTTTTAAATATGTTAAATGTCTGAATCATTTCTTCAGTATTTAATTTAACAAGTTCTGGGGAAGCCAGCATCAATACCGAAATCGGTCGATTTAGAAAACTAATATTTTTTAGGACCGTTTCATGGTGTTCGCGGGCCGAAAAATCATAGCTTACACTCAGTTCTATATCCGTATCGAAAAAGACATCCGACAGGCGGGTCAAATTAGTAATGATATTTATAGGATCCTCGGAATAGCCCTGAAGCAGTACTATTAGATCCTTTTGATACGACAATGGAAGAATGCCAAACTCCCCACCGTAGACATCGAACTTTGAAATTTCATATGTGGTTTTGAGATCTTGGATTTTTTTTTCGAGAACGTTTAAATCAATTTTACGAGGATCGCGAAGCTGATCGTTAGTTAGATAGCAAAAGGAACACCTTAAATTGCATAGATATGACGGATTTATACTAACGGTTATTTTTTTCATGTATTCAACCTAAATTGATTCGATCAAGAAAAGCTGCATATTTAAAGTAAAAGTCGCCTTACCTGCCGCGCCAGGTCGGATTCGGCTTTCTCGATGTCAAATCGAGAATAATCTTCGAGACTATTTTTATGAATCTAAAAAGGAAAATTTTACTAGTAAACCCAATATTTCCATCTGATTCTGTTGAGCTTCCTTTTTTATACTTACTCTTAAAATCATACTATCGAGAGAATGGCGTACACTTCGATAAATGGGAATGGCTAGAGCCGGTTGAGGATATCTGTCTATTTGCTTTTAACGATCTCGTAAAGCATATCGTTGCAAATAAGCCAGATGTCATTGGGTTTAGTTGTTTTGTTTGGAACCACAAACTTAATCAAGATCTCGCGGTTGAAGTAAAAAAGGTGCTTCCTCATGCAATGATTGTATTTGGTGGGCCAGATTTAGCGTTGAGTAGTAATCCAGACTGGTTCATTGAAAACAGCTCGGTAGATGTCGTTTGTCAGTATCCTGGACGAGGGGAAGAATTTCTTTCAGCACTACTGGATCAAATTGCGTCAGACTCTATTGAAATATCCAAAGTTCCGTTTGCACTTTATCCTGATCCCTTTGGGCGAAAAGTAAAATATGCGGTAGTCGAAAAAAATTCAATTTTCAAATGGCCCACAAATCTATTTCAAGAAGCGGATGGCCTAAATATTACTTTGCAAAAACATTTTAAAAAATCCAAGTATTTAGCTACTAACTGGGAAACGACTAGAGGATGTCCTTATCGTTGTACATATTGCGAATGGGGCGGTGGAACTAATACTAAAGTTTTAGCTAAACCTGATCAAGTGATCGAAAATGAATTAAAATATATAGATTTGTTAGAAATTAACGAAGTTAGAATAACCGATGCTAATTTTGGCATTTTTAAAGAACGCGATATTAATATTATTAAGCGGCTTATTGAAATATCAAAAAAAGGAAATTTAAAACAGGTATATCTATTTGGTAAAGCTAAGAATGATTGGGGCATTAGTGAAAAGATCGATACTCTTTTGCTTGAGGCCGGCCTTACAGATCGAGATACATACCATCTAGCGATTAACGGAACTAATGATAGCATATTGAGCGCAGTCAGAAGAAAAAATGTTCCCGTAGAAGTTATGGTCGAAAAAGCACTTCAGTTTAAGTACAAATATAATTTAAGACTAAAATTTGAAATACTATTGGGTTTACCAGAAAGCAATTTGGATTCATTTTATCAAGAGTTATGTTTGTTGGATCAAGTGGATGATTGGACTACTGAGCGTTACGTGTGGTCGTTACTTCCGGGAACGCCGGCTGCGGACCCCAGTTATGTTGAAAAATATAAAATAAAAACGAGTCAAATAAAATTTGATATTGGTGGCGACCTAAAATCTCAGGTTCTTAAAAAAAGTGAGTCGCATTTACTGGCCAATTCTGCTTTTCAAAGCCGATACGTAATTGTTACGTCCACGTCTTCGTATTCAGAACAAGATTGGGCTCAAATGTATTTTATGGACCACTTCACCCGAACGATGGAGCTTTCTTGTTTTTTAACTGAGATCAGAAAATATTTTCAACAAAGGCTCGCAATTTCGGCAGGAGATTTTTATAAACTATTTTGGTCATCGTTTGAATATTTGACTGGTGAGACGGCGGCTCTGGTTACTAGCGTAAAAAAACAGATAAATTCGATAATTGATGGTAGTTCTAAAAATCAATTTGCGTATTTCGACAACCCATTCATGCCAAATTTAAATATCAGGTTAGAAACATATTTTAATATGTTATATTTTTTATACTATTCTGAAATTTTACGATGCTTAAGCTTAATGGTTCCTTCAGAGTATGGTCCGTATCTTAAAGACGTGTCGGGTAAGCATGGCCAAGCATTTAAAGGTAGAACCCTGAGAGAGTTATTTGAATTAGCAAATCAACCATTTTTAAATAAACTCAGTTAGACTTTAGGCAATTTAATTATAAATTCCGTATTATAAGATTCACCATTGTAGGTTAGTTCACCTTTGTGTTCTTCAATAATCCCTTTAGAAATGCTTAGCCCCAGGCCTGTACCTTTGCCAATGACTTTGGTGGTGAAAAACGGTGTCATCATTTTCTTTTGAATATCGTCTGGAATTCCGTTTCCTGAATCCTTCAAGCGAAAAAAAACGTATTTTTCATCTTCATCTACAGTGAGTTCAACCCATTTTTCGGGTAAGCTTTCAATCGCGTCCGCTGAATTGTTAATTAGATTTATTATGACTTGAGATAATGGAATTTCTTTTCCATATATCTGCTTTACATTCGTGCTATTGTTAAACTTAAATACGATTGCTTTTTTATCCAGTTTTAATCGGGTTAATTCGCCTATATCGGAAAAAAATCGATTAATATCGAAATAATCAAATGGATCATTTGATCCATCACGCGCGAAGTTGCGAAGATTTTTGATGATCTTAGAAATTCGATCACACATTTCAGTTATTTTTATAAAATGAATTTCAAACTCGGTTGGGATTTTCCCTTTGGATACGAAATTTCGTAAAATAGATGCTTTACCGATAATGACGGCTAGAGGATTGTTGATTTCATGTGACATTCCCGCTGAAAACTCGCCTAAAGATGCTAGACGAGACGAGTTAATCATGGTGGCGCGTTGCTTGTCTAATTCGAGATTGCGTACTCGGATAATTTCTTCGAGCTCAACGTTATGTTGGTGCAATTTGCGATCGCGGTCCTCGATCTGGTTCATTGTTTTGTTGAATTCTGCAGCGAGAATCCCAATTTCGCCGGGAGCGTTTTCAGGCACCCGGATTGTATAGTTAGAGTTGTGTGCCGATTGTGTACCTTCAATTAAGTTTCTTAGAGGGCGATGAACAAATAGTGTTAGTAGATGATTTGAAACAAGACCCACTAAGAGCGCGAATAATAAGCTAACCAAAATAGACTTCATATACGTTAAGTTATTTTGTTCTACGCGCTCGGCGTTTGAGAACAGAACCTCGATATTGCCTATATGTTGCCGTTCATCGTGAATGATTTTGCCTTTGCGTAATAGAGTATGAGGCTGTTTAGAAAGGCCCGTGAACTCTTGATTTCCTTTTGTCTTCTGAATGATAGCTCCACCCACTTCGTCGGTGATATTTATAGCTAAAACGCCAGAGCGGGTTTGAAGCCAGTTATCAGTGACTTCTGAAATCGCATTGAAATCTAGATTCCAAATTGGAATTTGATAATAGCGGCTAATATTACTTAAAATTTCATCGGTTTGAACTTTGAATTCGTCTTCACTTTGACTTCTCAGCACTACGAAAAAAGCTGAATTGAGTATAAATGTAGATATACAGATAACTAGGAATAAATAGACAGAAATTCGTTGTGATAGGCTTAAGTTCTTCAATCAGCTCTTCTCGGGTTTTAACCTACCAATCGAAGGCCTTAAGCCAACTTGATTAGTTAGGGTATAACTCCAAAAGTTTACGTTTTAGAATTTTGCCAGAATCCCCTTTAGGTAGGTCATGAACGAAGACGAAATACTTAGGGATCTTAAACTTGGCTAAATTCTTAGCGCAATAGTCATTTATAGTCTCAATAGTAAGGTCAGTTGAGGCTGACTCCTTAACGATGAAAGCTTTTCCGACTTCCCCCCATTTTGGATCAGGTACCCCTACAAC
This sequence comes from Bdellovibrionaceae bacterium UBA2351, assembly GCA_002344565.1. Taxonomy (GTDB): domain Bacteria; phylum Bdellovibrionota; class Bdellovibrionia; order Bdellovibrionales; family Bdellovibrionaceae; genus UBA2316. The sequence goes on from DDTZ01000108.1 coordinate 6,820, forward strand.
GGCGACCTCTCTCACACCGGGTAAGTGTCGCATAACTTGTTCTAGTTCGGTAGGATAAACATTTTCACCACCCGATTTATACATGTCCTTTTTTCGACCCACGACGTAAAAATAGCCTTCACTGTCTTTTTTTACCAAGTCTCCTGTATGCAGCCAGCCATTTTTGATCGTTTCTTGAGTGGCCTTTTCATTTTTCCAATATCCTGTCATACACATCGGTCCTTTTAGGACTAGCTCACCAATTTGTTCGGCACCTAACTCATTGCCGTTGTCGTCTACAATTTTTGCTTCAGAATAAAAATTAGCAAAACCGATAGAGCCAATTTTTCTTATGGCATCTTCTTGGTTCAAAGAGAACACATTGGGTCCAAATTCTGTTAGGCCGTATCCTTGTCGAATGGCGATGCCTTTGTCGTGCCATTTGTGAATTAGGTCTACTGGCATCGGTTCGCCACCCACAATGGCATATCTTAGAGTCGATAAATCTACTTTTTTAAAGATTTCTGAACGGGCCATCATATCCATCGTCGTTGGAACGCCAAACAGGATGGTAGCCTTGTGCGATTCTGATAAATTTAAAATCTGATTACCGTCGAATTTTTTGATGAAAATAAGTTTAGCGCCTCGGTGGAAAAACGGCGTCGTAAGAACATTTAGCCCGCCCGTATGAAAGAACGGCAGGAAGATAACGGTTGCGTCTGTTTGAGAAATATTTAAACGCAAGCTTGTATTAATCGAATTCCAAAACAACATGGCATGCGATAAAATCGCACCCTTAGGAGCTCCTGTTGTCCCTGACGTATAGATGATCATCGTGGCATCATCGGGTTCGCTGACAAATTCGCGGATTTTTACACCTTCAGCGTAATGAGACTTTTTAGTTAACGTGCCTAAGTCGGCAGTCCATTGCTCCATAGAGTAGGGCTGCGGTTTAATAGAAGCGGGTAGTTGATTGATGATTTCGGCGTAAGCATCTTGAAAAAGGATAATTTTCGGGCCGCAGTCGCTTACGATGTGTTCCACTTCACGCTGCGTAAGGCGGAAATTGATTGGTACGAGAATCGCGCCTAATCGCTTTGTAGCAAATAGAAGAAAGATATATTCAAGTTCATTCGTCGAGATAATCGCTACGCGATCTCCGCGAGAAATGTGAAACTTGGTACTTAATAAATCCGCACCTTTTTGAGAGATATCGTACAATTCGCGATAGGTGAATTCTCTACCCGTATCTCCATCAACGACAGCCGTCGTTTTCGGTGCATACTGGCTCCATTTTTTTAACCAATCCAATTCCGCAATCATAGTCCCCCCTAAAAAGACGAATTACGTATTAAATCCCCATTCCATAGCAATAGCGACCATAGACATGCCACCACCTGAACCTAACATAAGAACTAAATCACCTTTTTTGACTTTATGCTGTCGAGCCGCATCCGCCATACACATACCAATTGATGCTGAGCCTGTGTAGCCATAACGATCCATAATATAATGAGCTTTTTCACGTGGTAATTTAAGAGTGTCCATAGTTTCGTAAATGCTTTGAACATTAAACTGAGTCATGAAGAAGTGTTTGATGTCTTCAGGACGCTTCTGGATTTTATCTAAAATAATATTTGTTAAACGTGGCCAGTGAATACCATTTGTTTCTGGTGGAATGCGTTTTGGAAACGCTAACAAGTGTTCTTTCTTTTCAATCACGTCATGAGTCACCGGTTTATAGCTGCCACCCGCATAAATACCCATGTAGTCGTGGTATTGAGCATCTGTATAGAATGTGGAAGCTAAGAAGCCTTGAGTTCCCGCAGGCGCATCCGTTAGGATCGCTGCACCGGCACCATCGGCAAATAAGGACGCAATTTTGTAATCATCGAAATTTAACCATTTGCTCATCGCGTAGGCGCCAACAACTAGTACATACTTAAATTGATTGTCGGTCTTCATCATCTTTTGACCGACTTCAAGAGCCGTTACGAAACCTGCGCAGGCCGTGTTGATGTCAAATGTTCCTGCTTTGAGTGCCTGCAGTTTATGAGAAACAACAGACGCTGTCGACGGAGACAAATAGTCAGGTGTATCCGTGGCAACAATAATTAAATCTAAATCTTTAGCGGTAATTCCGGCATTCTTCATTGCTTCTTCAGCTGCCGGAAGAATTAAATCGCTTGTTGTTTGGTTTTCGGTCATCCAGCGACGTTCAGAAATATTGCGGCTATTTTGTAAGAAGGTTCCGATATCTTTTTTGTACAATTCATCGAAGTATGAATTTTTAATCACGCGTTCAGGGGCATACATGCCTGTTCCGGTAATGGAGATTGTTCTCATTTAGTGATCCTTTCGCAATCTTGATTTTATCTTTTCACAAAGAACAGTTATGTTTTTTAGTTTAACTATTCACTCTAGTTCACAAGGTCTAGCGCTGGAAAAACATCTTTGTCCAGCAAAAGTTTCTAGAGCAAAAGTCCTATTTTCCTTCCGAAAACCCTGCAAAGAGTTATTGTCAATTTTAAGTCGATGTGAAATACAAATTGGAAACTTTTTTGAAAAGGAATTTTTATGGCAACTTTGAATTTTAATTTTGCAGGGAAGCTGGCGATCGTAACTGGTGGCGCTGCAGGTATCGGTTTTAAATTAACAACATCATATTTAGAAGCTGGCGGTAAAGTTGTAGTTTGGGATTACTCTCAGGACGCGCTTAACAATGCACAAAAAGAATTGGGCAAGTATGCATCTCAAGTTACTTTTCAACAAGTTGATGTGACAAATAGAACTTCAGTAGAAGCCGCGATTAAAGCGTTGCCGGGACCCGTAGATATTCTAGTAAACAACGCTGGCATCACTCGTGATAAGTCTTTTGCGAAAATGACAGATGTTGATTGGGATGCGGTTATCAGCACAAACTTGACTGGTATCTACAATGTAACAAAAGGTTTGTTCGAAAAGTTCAACACAGCATCATCCCACAAACGTGTAATCAATATTTCTAGTGTTGTTGGGCTATACGGAAACTTCGGTCAAGCTAACTATGCGGCAACAAAAGCGGGTGTTATTGGTTTCACAAAAACCTTAGCAAAAGAATTGGGTCGCAAAGGCTTCACTGTGAATGCGATTGCTCCGGGTTTCATCAAAACTGCGATGACAAATGCAATGCCTAAAGAAGTTCTTGAGGGTATGGCAGCTAAAGTTCCTTTGCAGCGTTTAGGTGAAGTAGACGACATTGCAAATGCATGCTTATTCTTATCATCTGAACAAGCCTCGTACATTACTGGTACAGTTATCAGTGTTGACGGCGGTATCGTTCTTTAATGACAGTCATTGAGTCGAAGTATTTTTACCTGACTCCGGATAAGAAGAATTTCATTCACTTTGAAATTCTTCGTAACGTAATTCCTAAAACCACCGTTTTTATTCACGGCAACCTGTCGTCTAACCGGTGGTGGTACCCTTCGCTTGATTTCGCAAAACTGAAAACCCATCCCGATCTCACAGGCGATGTTATCTTGGCAGAAATTCGGGGTTGTGGAAAAAGTTCAAGTGTTGAGGAATCTGAAAATATCACAATTGAATCGTTAGCCGCGGAATTTAAGTCGTTTTTGCTATCTCTTAATTTGAAATCTTTAAATATAGTCGGCCATTCGACAGGCGGTAGCATAGCTATGGTGCTTGCCGCCGAGCTGGCTGGCTTACTTGACGGTGTAGTCTTGCTTGATCCTGTTGGGGTGCGTGGTCGTCGATTTGAATCTTCAGTAATGAATGCATTTGAGGCCATGAGGACTGACAAGGATTTGGTGGCCGAGGTAATGAAGACGACCATCCATGCCGCTAACATCAATGCACGCTTTTTTACCAACGTTGTCGTGGTTGATGCATTTCGTGCGGCGCAAAATATAGGCTACAAAATCGCGAAGGCCTTTGGAGAGTTCAATTTTGAGGGACGCTTGAGTTCGATTCAAAGTCGCGTTTTGATTTTGCATGGCGAAGATGATCAGATTTTGCCACTTCAGGATTCTTATGAGCTGGCGGGACTCATACCCGGAGCTCGCTGCGAAATCCTTGCTGGCAAGGGACATTGTCCAAATTTAGAAGACCCTGCCTTGTTTTGGACGCTGACAGTGAACTTTCTATTTGCTGTAAAATTAAGCAGCTAATGTCTCAAGAAATCTTTGGTTCGTCGAAATTGAAAATCTGTTACTGCTGAATGGAGTTCCTGAGTGCGGCGTAATACAAAAATTTTTAACATTCATAACAGCTTTTTATTGCTCGTCGTTTTTTTTTACGCTACTAATCAAAGCATACTGTGAACTTTTCCCTTAAATAAATTGGAGAATCTATGTCTGAATCCTCTGATGTCCATAACAGAGGCGGATTTGCTGCCTTCATCTTTGCGATGATCTTTGTGTTTGCTTTTTTTGCGTACATTTCATTTATACATCCCGGAGTGGATTTAGGTGAAAATGTTGTCGATCCGAACGCGCCAACCACCCAAGCAGCAGGCCCCGTTTTCAAAATTGCTGATGTAAAAGAACCTTGGGTTTCGACTCCCGAAATCATCACATACGGTCAGAAACAATACAAAATGAATTGCGCTACTTGTCATGGCGATTCTGGTAAAGGCGACGGCCCCGCGGGTGGTGGTTTAACGCCGAAGCCTCGTAACTTTGTTGAAGGCAAATGGACTCAAGGTGGCGGTTTGATCTCTAATTTTAATGTTGTGGCAAACGGCATTCCGAACACTTCAATGGCCTCTTTTAAGCATTTGAAGGTTGCTGATCGTTGGGCAATCATTCACTTCATCGAATCTATTACTGAAAACAAATCTAAAGACGATCCAGCTAAAGTTGCTGAGTTTGCGAAAACAGCTCAATAGTATTTAAGGACATCATGTTAAGTGTGAGCCGAGTAAAAAGATTATCTTCAAAATGCGAAAACCAAATGGTTTTCGTGTTTTTGTTTTTACTTCTATTTACAATGGCGTCTTATTCGGCACACCAAGATGCCGGCGGCTACGATGGGAAGCCAACGGCGACTACCGCCAATGAACGTCCCAAAGAACTTGAGGGTGTGGGCATTGATGAAAAACTAGGTTCGTCTGTCGATATGGGTTTAACCTTTAAAAACGAAAAAGGTGAGGATGTCACTTTAGGTAGTTTTTACGATGGCAAGCACCCGGTAGTTATTTCTCTGGTATACTACTCATGTCCTGGTTTGTGTAATTTTCACTTAAACGGATTAGTTGAGGGACTTAAAGGTTTAGACTGGAATCCGGGCGAAAAATTTCAGGTTTTAGCGATCAGTTTTGATGCAAAAGAAACTTCGGATTTAGGTGCGGGCAAAAAGAAATCGTATATGGAAGTATATGGTCGCCCGGGCACTGAAAAAGGTTTTCATTTCCTAACGGCAGATCAAGCGACAATCGATAAAATTACATCGTCTGTCGGTTTTAAATTCAAATGGAATGAAGCCGAAAAAGAATGGGCGCACTCGTCGGCCGCTATCGTAACAACACCTAAAGGTGTTATTTCTCGCTATTTAGGTGGTATCATGTTCGATCCAAAAGACGTGAAGCTGGCTTTGAATGAAGCGACCGAAGGCAAAATCGGAACATTCGTTGATAAAATGATTCTCTATTGTTTTCATTATGACCCTAAAGAAAACAAGTACTCACTGGCGGCTTTTAATTTAGTTCGTTTAGGTGGGGTCGCTATTATTATAATTTTAATGTTATTGCTTTTACCCTTCTGGCTTAAAAATAGAAAGCGAGAAGGAACAACGGGGAGATAGACATGTTCTGGATCAGTTCGGCCCATGCGGAAAAGTTGATGCCTACAGCAGCGACTGATATTGCGCACCAAGTGGATAGTTTATACAGTTTTTTGCTTATAACTAGCTTTATCGCGTGTGCTATTTTAATTGGTGGGATGATTTTCTTTGCTCAAAAATACAAAAGAAGATCAGTTCATGCGAAATCAGCATACATCACTCATAACGTATTCCTAGAATTCCTATGGTCATTTATTCCATTAGTGATTTTCTTGGCTGTGTTTGCTTGGGGATGGTTGATATTCCACGATATGCGTAAGATGCCTGCTGATGCTCTTGAAATCCACGTTCGTGGTAAACAATGGGCTTGGGAAGCTGAATACAAGAGTGGTGTTAAGACAGCTAACTTGATAAAAGTTCCTATAAACAAAGATGTTAAACTAATTATGACATCAACAGATGTATTACATAGTTTTTACGTTCCAAGTTTCCGTATTAAGCAAGACGTAATCCCTGGTCGCTATACTTCATTATGGTTTAACGCTAATAAATTTGGTGAGTACCATATTTTCTGTACTGAATATTGCGGAACTCAGCACTCGGGTATGTTGGGTAAACTACATGTTGTATCTCAAGAGGAATACGATCAATGGTTAGAAGAGGAATCTAAATTCAGCACCTTGCCACTCGCTCAAAAAGGCGAAAAATTGTTCCAGATTAAAGCATGTTCTGGTTGCCACTCAGTTGCAGATAAATCTGTAAAAGCTGGTCCGGCTCTTTATCAAAAGTTTGGAGTAGAAGAAGAAATTGCTGATGGTTCAAAAGTTACAGTAGATGAAGCATACATGCGTGAATCGATCTTGAATCCAAATGCTAAAATCGTAAAAGGTTTTAGTGGCGGTGTGATGCCGACCTTCCAAGGTCAGCTAAGCGAAGACGAGTTAGCGGCAATCATCGAATATTTGAAAACGACTAAATAGGTAAGGAATTTATATGGCTTCATCAACTCAACATGGTTCTAATTCCGAAGTGAACTACATAACAGAGTTTAAAGGTATTGGTTCTTGGTTTACCAGCCTTGATCACAAGAGAATCGGACTCTTGTACATGTGCTCGATTTTCTTTTTCTTTTTATTAGGTGGTATTTTCGCCTTGTTAATTCGTCTAGAATTATTCAAACCAGGCGCTCAGTTATTTACGCCTGATCAATATAACCAAATAATGACGTATCACGGGGCGATCATGGTATTCATGGTTATCGTTCCGGGTATTCCGGCAATTTTAGGTAACTTCTTCTTGCCGTTGCAAATCGGCGCAAAAGACGTGGCCTTCCCAAGATTGAACTTGGCAAGCTGGTACATTTTCATGGCGGGTGCTTTGATCGCTATGTCGACGTTGTTCCTTGGTAAAGTAGATACGGGCTGGACATTCTATACGCCATATTCGATCAAAACAGGAACTGCTGCGACCGTGATGGTGCTAGCTGCGTTCGTAATGGGGATGTCGTCGATTCTAACAGGGTTGAATTTCATCGTTACCACTCACAAATTACGTGCACCAGGCATGACGATGCATCGTATTCCACTTTTTGTTTGGTCGCTGTATTCGACGGCTATTCTTCAGGTGTTAGCGACTCCGGTTCTTGCGATCACATTATTGTTGTTGGCAGTTGAGCGTACAACAGGTGTTGGTATCTTTGACCCGAAACTAGGCGGCGATCCGGTGTTGTTCCAGCATTTCTTCTGGTTCTACTCACACCCTGCGGTTTACATCATGATTTTACCTGCGATGGGTATCGTTTCAGAAACAATCGCGGCGTTCTCTAGAAAAACTATCTTTGGTTACACAGCGATTGCTTATTCGTCTTTAGGTATCGCGGCCGTTTCGTTCTTTGTTTGGGGACATCATATGTTCGTTTCTGGTCAGTCAGAAATCGCGGGCGTTGTATTCTCGTTCCTAACGATGCTGGTTGGGGTTCCGACGGCGATCAAAATGTTTAACTGGTTAGCCACGTTATACAAAGGTAATATCTCGTTTGAATCTCCGATGTTGTATGCTTTAGGGTTTTTGTTCCTATTCGCGATCGGTGGTGTAACTGGTATCATGCTAGCGGTTATGGCAACTGACGTTCACTTCCATGATACCTATTTCGTGGTTGCTCACTTCCACTATGTAATGGTGGGTGGAACGCTGATGGCGATCATGGGTGGTATGTATTATTGGTTCCCAAAAATGTTCGGGAAAATGTACAACGAAGGTTTAGCGCGCTTAACTTTCATTTTCATCTTCATCGGTTTCAACGTTACATTCTTCCCACAATTTATTTTGGGTGCGATGGGTATGCCGCGTAGATATTTTGATTATATTCCGGCGTACCATTCGTTAAATGCGATCTCAACAATGGGTTCTTGGTTGATCGCTATCGGTTTCTTCCTAGGACTTTATGTTTTCGTACAAGGTATCCGCAAAGGTCCAAAAGCCTCTCAGAATCCTTGGGGCGCGAAAACATTAGAATGGCAAACATCTTCACCTCCACCTCATTTCAACTTTGATGTGGAACCAACAGTAAATGCGGGGCCTTATGAGTACAAGTAATCACTCTCACGGTGGAGCTCACGTAGCTCACCACTTTCGCGATGCTGAACATCAGTTTGATAGCGCTAAACAAGGTATTTGGTTATTCATGGTTACCGAAATCCTTATGTTTGGTGGCTTGTTTGTCGGGTACGCGATTTTCCATACGATCTATCCACAAATGTTCTCTGAAGGTGCAAGTCATTTAGACTGGAGATTAGGCTTCGTAAATACATTAGTTCTAATCGCGTCTTCGTACACGATGGCGATGTCGATTCACCATTTGCAAAAGAACGAAAAAGACCAAGCTGTAACTAAGCTTTGGATTACAGTTCTTTGCGGTGTGATCTTCATGGTTATTAAGGCATTTGAATACAAGGCAAAATTTGATCACGGTTTATTGCCGGGCAATTTGCTAAATGTTGAACATGCTCACGCGGTACATGCTAATTTAGGTATGTATTACGGTTTTTATTTCTGTATGACAGGTCTTCACGGATTGCACGTATTGATCGGTATGGGTTTGATCATCTGGCTTGCGATTCGCGCTAAGCGCGGCGACTTTGGTGCTGATTATTTCACTCCGGTTGAAGGCGTGGGTATCTTTTGGCATATCGTCGACTTAATTTGGATTTTCCTTTTCCCGCTACTTTATTTAGTAGGCTAATTTAGGAGCATAAACATGGGATCACATACTAATCATTCAGGCGGCAATCACTCGCATCACATTATTCCGAAAGAAGTTTACACTCGGGTAATGTGGGCGCTTATCGTGTGCACACTGTTAACAGTTGGTTTTCACTACTTGTTTCACAATGTAATGCACGGTTCAGTTTTAGCAGCTCCAGTAGCATTCATTATCGCGGCTTTTAAAGCTGCTTTGGTTTTGATGTTTTTCATGGGTTTGAAATACGACAAACCAGATAATCGCTTAATTTTTGCGACTGGGTTTTTCTTTTTAGCTCTTTTATTCATCATCAGTGTTCTGGATATTTACACTCGCATTGCTGAAACCAGCACTCTATAAAGTCTAAAAGTGAAACTATTTTCTGATTTAACTAAGCTAGGTATTACGATTTTTGTAGTCCTAGCTGCTATTGCAGGTTACGCCACCGGCTTCGAATCAGAACGAATCTTTGATGTGTTTCACTTTCTAAAAATGATTGGCGGTACATTTTTGTTAAGCTCGGGCTCTTTAGCTCTGAATCAAGTTCAAGAATATAAATTAGATGCGCAAATGCCTAGGACAGCTAAGCGTCCAATCGCGGCAGGAAAAATCACGCCGATGGCCGGTTTAGTTTTAGCCTGTTCATTTTTGTTTGGTGGCTTCTATTTGTTGTATTTAGTTTCGCCGCTATCTTTAGCTTTCGGGATTGCCACTGTGGTGCTATACAATGTGGTTTACACATACTGGTGGAAGCCTAAATGGATTTATGCTGCTGTTCCAGGCGCAATTCCAGGCGCATTGCCGGTGACGATCGGTTATGCGGCCATTAATTCAAATTTTCTTTCGCCTGAATCGGTATATTTATTTTTAATTTTATTTTTATGGCAGATGCCACACTTCTGGGCTCTAGCGATTCGTTACAAAGATGATTATCGTGAAGGCGGTATCCCCACGTTACCGGTGGCTTTGGGATTAGAGCGCACGCTATATCAGATGGGGATGTACACATTTGCTTATGTGGGGTGCGCATTTTTATCGCCGGCGTTCTACAAAGCGTCTTGGTTTTACGCTTTGTTAGTGATTCCGACATCAGTAAAACTTTTATTTGAAACCTACAAGTTTATTAAGTCTCAAGGCCAACAAGGCTGGTTGAAATACTTTATGTGGATCAACGTCAGCGTCTTGATTTATCTGATTGTGCCTGCGCTTGATAAGTGGAACTTTCTTTTCACAGACACAAACTAAATATTATTGGCAGCTGGAAAGTTCTATCGTTGATCCTGTTGAATCGCTAGGCGTAGTTAGCGTTGCATATCCACACGTAGACAGAAACGTTAATACGTACGTGCCAGAAGGTGCGCCAGAGCCAGTGTACGTAGTCGAGATATTACCAGATACAGGAAAGCAGCACGTGGCTGTGGACCAAGTCACAGAATTAAACGTATTCGTCGCCGTATATTTTGCTAAATTGTGATACAAAGTTACCGTACCTGACATCGCGCGATTGGCGGATGAGGTACCTAGACCGCTCGATGTACCATTTGTTTTTGCGCCGGTTATGGTTATGTCGGGCTTTACGTAATAGTCAAAAACTGTAGCTCCTCTGCGGCCAGTGTAGACTTTGTGAATAGCCGAATTTGTGGGAGTCATTGTGATATGACGATTTGTTGTATTTGTTCGGTTTGTAATTATTCCGCCACTTGTAAAGACGGTGCCATCGTATGCTGTTCCACCTTTAGTGTCCGTAGTTATGTTGCCACCAGCTGGAAAGCTCATCGTTGAGCCTGTGGATGATCGAGTGACTGTATCATTTGCTGTTAAGTAACCGCGCGAACAATCGCCTCCGTTTGTCCAAGTCTCCGACCACCCTCCCGTCATGGTAACCGTGATTCGTGGGCCAGTAATTGTACAGCCGTTCCATGCGATCGTTCCCGTCGTTGTAGAGCACGTTCTAACTGAAGAATAGCGACACTCGCTGGCCGATTGAGTGACACGGTCATCGCTGGTTCCCGCTAGCAATTGTTTTTTTGCGAATTGAATTTCTTCCTCTAGAATATCCAGTTGGTTGTTGGCAAAGCTTGCAATGCTGGCGCTTCCTCCTTCGGTGGCTGAAGCATGGCCGCTAATTTCAGATACGGCTTCTGTCATAACGTACGCGGAAGCATCAGAATCTTCAGTCGTGTCTTCATCATTTTTTTTGCATGAAATATTTAGGGCGACAGCGAGTGTAGTAAGAATCAATAGTGTCCACTTCATAGGAACTCCTTTTTATTCTACTAGTTTACGCCCGAATGATTATCGGTAAACATCTTTTTTAAGGAATGCGAAGTTCAACTGGAGTATCGACTTGGCGAAATGGGTGAGCGTTCCTAAAGGCCTCTAATTCCAGGCATCTAGAGTTAACACTCATGATATTTTTAAACGGACTTAAGTCTACGTTGAAACGCTCGCTAGTGAAAACCAGGGGAACCAGAAAACAATCTGCCACTGTGACCTGATCAGCAAATGAATACCTTCCCATATTTTTTTGCAGCCATGCTTCGAGTGCGCCTAGGCCCTTTTGATACCAGTGATTGATCCAAACTTCTTTTTGTCTTTGGTCATAGCCATGGTTGTCTTCTAAATATTTTAAAACCTTCAAATTGGAAAGCGGATGTAAAAACGAGTTTATGTTTTCGCAAAATTGGCGAATTTTAGCACGCTTTTGCGAATCACGTGGAAATAAATTTGGATTTGGAAATTGTTCTTCAAGGTATTCGATGATCGCAACTGATTGACCGATAACTAAGCCATCGTGTTCTAGAGTGGGAACCTCAGACATTGGATTCAGTGCTTTGTAAGAGGGGCTAAACTGTTCGCCCCCGTTATTCAATAAGTGCACCGGAGAATATGTGTATTCGATATTTTTTAAATTTAGAGCAATACGAACACGGTAGGAAGTTGAACTGCGAAAGTAGTTGTAAAGCGTAACTTGTGACATAGTATTGGCTCCTTACCACGCAGAATAGAGCTTAGAGACCTTATAAATCAAGTAAGTTATTGACAGTACTAGGTCACCAGAGTCCAATTTAGTTTATATATAAATATATGCAAAACAAGCTCAGCCCAGCCAATTTTTTTCTAAATGCCTTGTATTTCTTTCTACTTTTTTTGATTCCGTTTGCCGTAATTCGTCTTTATTTTTATTTCAATTATTTTTTCTCGTCTCATGATTTCGTGATCTTTGATTTTCTGAATATGATGATTTGGGGCCTGCGTTTTGACGTGTGTGTATTGGGGTTTTTACTGGTGCCTGTTTATGTTTTATATCTTGTTTCCTACGTTGAAACACTCAGGCGATATTGTTACCTGCTTGGGCAGATTTATAAAGCAGCGGCGCTGATCGGAATATTTTTAGTGTTTCATTTTAACATTCCCTTTCTTGATAAAAATGTCCCGTTCGATGTAGCGTACTGGATGCACTGGTCTGATTATCGCAGTGTCTTTTTTTTGGATTGCCGCGTTTGCTACTGGGATTATGACTACATGTCCTCGGTTCATCCATTGCAGATAGTCAGTGGGTTGATGATGCTATTGATCTTGTTTAGCTTGTTTTCACGTTGGACATTTTTCTCTGAGAAATTCAGTCTTAAGCGGGAGGTGTTGTTTTTTATCCTCCTTGCGATTATGGCGCGAGGCAAAGTGGGGGAACATCACATCCGTTATGAAGACTCGGTTTGGCATCAGCATCCTTTGATGAATACTCTTTCGAATAACCCGCTGTGGCTGATCGACAAAACTAGAAATTGATAGACGGTCTGAGGCTGATTCGCTAGGATGAGGCCAAAAGAGGTGCTACATGAAATGTTTAAAAATTTTCGCATTAACGTCTTTAATTTCAGTTTATTCAATGGCAATCGGTTTTGGTGTAGAAGGTGGCTTCCGTCAGCAGTCAGGTGATGTGCCAACGGGTCTTTCATCATCGTCACAAGTTGGCTACACATTAGGTGCGGTTGGTTACTTAGATATTTCTGAAAAATTAGCAGTTCGTTCAGGTGTGATGTACACACAACGTCCTTTAAAAATTGAAAGCGATTTAACTAAAGATTCAACTAACGTAAATCTGACGTATTTTGATGTGCCAGTGGCTTTGATGCTAAAATTTGAAGAGTGGATGGGGGTATACGCAGGTGTAGCGTTATCTGTTAACTTGGATAAATCTTCAAGCAATACAAATGTAGTTAAGTTACAAGATGTGAAATCGATGGTTGTTCCATTTCAATTTGGCGTAACGTTCAAATTTATGCCAGAGATGGGATTGAATCTATACTTCGAACAGTTCGGCGATGTGGCAGACGGTTTAAAATCATATCGTTCTGTTGGTGCTAACTTACTTTTCACAATGGATTAATTTTGAAACTCGGTTCACTTAAAGAAAAAAATCAAAAAGATGGTCGCTTGGTCCTTGTCTCTAAGGATTTAAAAAACTACGTAGACGTGGCGGATATTGCCGTGTCTCTTTTGCAAGCGGTTGAAAATTGGAATCAAGTAGAACCAAAGTTGAAAGAACGCTATCAGCAATTAAATAGTGGTTCTTTAAAAGAAGCGAAACCTTACAATGAATCATTGATGGCTGCGGCATTGCCTCGAACATGGTTGTTTGCCGATGGGTCTTCATTTATTTATCACGTAAAATTAGTTAGAAAGGCACGTAAAGCGCCACTGCCGGAAACATTGCAGACTGTGCCTTTGATGTATCAAGGTGAAGCGGGTCGTTTCTTGGCGCCGCTCGAGGCTATTCCGCAAGTTGATTTTTCTCATGGAACAGACTTCGAAGGTGAAGTGGGTGTTATCGTTGATGACGTGCCAATTGGTGTAACGCCAGAAGCCGCGCTTAAGCATATTAAATTAGTGGTATTAATCAATGATGTGTCTTTACGTGGCTTGATCCCAGAGGAATTGGCATCGGGTTTTGGTTTCTTTCAAAGTAAACCTAACTCAGCATTGTCTCCGTTGGCGCTGACTCTGGATGAGTTCGGTCCGGCATGGAAAGACGGACGTTTGCATTTGCCTTTGACAGTGAATTTAAACGGACAGTTTTTTGGAAATGCGAATGCAGGTGAAATGTATTTTCATTTTGGTCAATTGATTGCTCATGCGGCAAAAACACGACCGTTAGCAGCCGGTAGCTTGATCGGTAGTGGTACGGTATCAAACGAAGATCATGCCAAGGGTTCTAGTTGCCTTGTTGAAAAACGTACCATTGAAGTCATCGAGAAAGAAAAAGCCGAAACCCCATTTATGAAAGTCGGCGATACCGTTGAAATTCTAATGAGGAATGAAAAAGGTGAAGACCTTTTCGGGCGTATTTTTCAAACTGTCCAGAAGGTATAATTATAAATTTTGTACTGGTTTAAATTTTTCGACGATTTGGCGGCGGATTTCATCTGCCACTTCAGCGCGATCTTGTTCCGGTTTAGGGTAGTAAGGCTCCAGAAAAATAACTTCAGCAACCACTTCTTTTAAACTGCACGCGCGAAGGAATGAAGTGAAGAATGTAATATCACCGTACCAGCAAACGTAATCACGATATTTCATTGCAAACGGGCCACCGTTAATTGACTTAAAATTAAAACAGTAGGGGAAGATCGGCTTGCCGGCAAGAGCCGCTGAGCTGATTAAAGTGCGTTTAAAAGGAAGAACTTCTTCGCCATTATGTGAAGTGGCTTCTGGGTACAGGGTCACACGAAAACCGTCATTCAGAGTTTGCACAATGCTGTCGAGTTCACCGCGGATATTGGATCTATTTCTTCTATCCACATACATGCAACCCGCCATTTCGGTGATAATTCCAAGTAACGGCGTCTTACGCATTTCTTCCGAGGTTATGAAAAGAGCTTTGGTGATCGAGTGCATTACCAGAATGTCGATGAAACCAAGATGGTTTCCAACGATCAGGCCAGGTTCTTGGCTTTTGGGAAAATTTTGAAGCTCTATTTTGATATTATATAGTTGGCAAATCAGTTTTGTGTATTTAGCCGCATTATCAGAAAATCGACGACGACGGTTATTTTCACCCTTAACTGTAAAATGAATATAAAAAGCCGACGCAAAGTAAATGGTCGCTACGGCGAGGAATAAGAAGACGCGCAAGATAATTCGAAATGGGAGAATGATTTTTTCCACAATGATCTATTTAAATCTTCTTTATGCAATATGGTCAAGAAATCTATGCGGTTTGTGGTTCTATCAAAACCAGGAGGAGCGGCAATAGTAACCCCAATATTTAGACTATCCTTGAAGACAGAAGGTAATAAAGATGCGCTTTCTATCAGTTCAGAATCATTTAGGCCATTTTTGTAATATGTTGTCCAATGCTGATAGTTCGGGATGTCGTGAGAGCTTTGCAGAGAACACTGGAAGTACGGATTATGTAATCCTACAGTGGTGAAATACTGATTAACTAAAGCGGCACTGCGACTGGCACCAGAATTTATACTTTGGTTACTTATAATTACATCCGTTTTCGCTTCTAGCGTGTATTGAGATAAGAAACGAGCGGCAAGGCTCATAAGGTCTTTATGTTTGTGCTCGGGAAGGACGAAAAGGCGACTCAGTTCTAAAATATTGCTATATTTAGATTTGATAGGATCAAGTTTGAAAATGGATTCGTTAAAAAACTTTTTAGTATGAAACGAAGACAAAAGACGAAAGCCACCGATAATACTTTTTGTTTTGGTATCGCGTATGACTATATGGTCGGCATTTACGTCGTAATCGTCCGTAAACGCAAATTCAGAGAGTCCGATTCTTAACTTATTATTCGACTGTTCCAAATTGCGGCGCATTTTTAGTAGATCGTAAAGATCTTTGTTGTGATTAATTGTTTCAATTTCGTAATGAGAATCGTTAATAAAAACCAGGTGCTTTGCTTGTTGTCGAAGAACTTTATTTAGGCGCAATTGATAGATAGAGATTAAGTTTCGAGAAGCGCGTTTCCATGTTTCAAAAGCAATGGTGTTTAGCATTGCTTAGATATTAGCGTAAAATGTGTTAGCGTGGTGTTAGGAGTTGATTGATTTTATGTCAGCTGATGAAATTGAGCTTACCAAAAGGCTAGATGATTTACATACTCCAGCGTAATCCAAGCATTCCCGATTGCTGCTGAAGCAAGTTGAGTTCGCTTTCTTTTCGACCAAATGATCCATAGAATTCAGCGAAGAAATTGATAGAATCATTGAAGTCCCAATCGTGCGTGATTGTCAGTGTACTGGATGAGTCGCCTTCAGCATAGAGATAGCGAAGAGCAATACTGTGATTGTTTTTTGGGCCTAAGTTGAAAAATCTAAATGATACGTAGCCGTAGGCTCGCCCCAGTAGCTCGATTCCCGGGCTAGCGAATCGCGCGATATTATTAGCAGTGTCGGGGTTTTGTTGAATCAAAGTTAACTTAGCGTCTCTAAATTCTTCGGGAGACCACCCGCCGCTATTGTAGACATACTCACATCGTAAATCTAAATGACTCCATTCTTTTCGAATACCGGCTACCCCGAAGTTAGCCCATTCGCTACGAGCTTTTGGGTTGTAGACTAAGCTCTCACTAGCGTAGGTATTGGGTTCTGGATAATAAGCAGGTGATTTTTCTGTGTGCTTAGAATCAAGGTAAATTGAAAACCCCTCCACTGGTGAATAACTGAAGTACTCGCCAAAAAATCCCATGGATCGTTCTTCTCTTCCAAAAACGAATCCTACCGAATTAAATCCAGAATCACTGATCCATTCCGTTTTGACCAAGGCTTTTGGCTTAAATTCAGTATTATCAGCAATCCAGGGACGCTCTCTGTTGGAAATAGGCTCGTAGATAAATACTTGATTCCAGTTGCGTGTATAGTCGACGTTAAGTCGCGCGAGGACTTTGCCTTTTTCCTTGAAGATAGTACTGCGTTGTTGAGAGTTTAGATGGAAAATAGGATTTGAGGCATTCAAGAATTCAGCGGGACCCCATTGGTACACCTGTAAACCAACTGTGGCCCTGAGTTCATCCGTAAAGATAGATTCCCAATACGCATCGGTTAAATCGATTTTTCCTTCGCTGTTTGTAACGTTGGTATTCGTATCATTGAAATGAATATTTTTAAAGCTGTAGGTCCATCGAGGGCGAACAATCCATTTTTGGTCCAAATAAGTAAGCTTTAGTTCAGGTCGAATATCCGCATCCATCATATAGTCGGGGCGGTTAAACAGACGATTGCTAGGATCTAACTGTACAGATTCCAGTTTGAAATATCGTCCGTAAAAGTAGTTTTCCGTTCGCAAGTTAAGGTTCGACCATCCATCAGGCAGATAACCAATGGTGACAATCAGAATAAATAAAAAACGAAGATTTAAGAATGTTGTAGGCATTCCACCACACTTTTATTTAGTGTTGATCGCGTTGCGAAGTAGCACGCGATGACCGCAAGAATAACTAAACCGAGAGCCCCAATGAGGAGCGAGCTCCAATTTGGAATAATATAAAATACAACGGGTTCAGATAGTAGACCCGCTTTGTAGTATATATGACTTGCATTTAAAATTAACGAAAATGCGGTGCCAGCAATAAAACCAAAGCCAACACCAAATAGGCCCAGAATTGCGCTTTCATAAAGAAAAATATTTAAAACACTACGACGATAAAATCCTAGGCTCAGAAGCAAGCCAATTTCCCGAGTGCGTTCTTTCACATTCTTTGAAAATGTCGTGGCGATCGATAATCCAGAAATGGCAACAAGTACTATAATCACAAAGTTGCGAAAGACAGTCAGTAAGTTCATCGTTTTGTTATAAAGGTCCCCAACAGCGTGATCTTGCCAGCGTTGAATTTTAATCGTCGGGTCCTTGGCCGTAACCACATTTTCGAAATCTCGAATAAATGTATTTTTTGATACGCCATCTTCAAGGAGCAATGTGTAGTATCCCACACGATCGGTATTCATCAGTGTCTGGGCATCTTTAAAATCAGACATTACGTAGCGAGCATCAATATCGCGATACCCCGCATCTGTGATTCCAGAAACTTTGAAAGCTAAAGAATTAACTTGGCCAGTGGCTGTGGTAACGGAAAGTAGTACGTCATCGGTGTCGCAGTTAAATTCACGAAAACCTTCGCGGAAACCACCTGAAGGAGTCAGTACTTTTTGTTTTTCTTTTGGTCGGCATCCAAGTGTTCTCGCGAGTGCCTGTCCGAGGAGAAGCTTGTTTCCAGGCTCGCCTAGGTGGATGGGGGTTCCGTACAAGGCGTTCCATGCCCATTCTTGTTGTCGTAGTTTCAAACCTTCATCTTGCTGAAATGCACGGGAAACAAAAATGGTAGATACACGGCCGTTGCTGATTGTACCGACGAATTCGAGATTCTTAACGGATGCTACTACATCTTGGGACCGTGATTTCAAATAGGAATCTATGCGTTCCTGCTGCTCGGCCGTAAGGGAGTATGCAATGGGATTAGCTTTTCCGTCTTTGCTGCGAAGCTGAGGGTTTTGTATAATAAAATCACCATACATCTGTCGGTGACGATAAGAGTTCAAATACAATCTGGAAACGCTTTCGATATACCCATCAAAAATTAAAATAGTCATGTATGCTGCCGAAATAGAAAGCAAAGCCGCCAGCGATGGCTTTAGATTGATACGAACATTTCTGAAGGCAATTCGAAGTAAGTATTTCACCGGCTTAGATTATTCACATTAAAAATAGAGTTAGAAACTTTTTCTGCTTTTGGGTTTTTGTATGTAATGATGCTAATATTTTTAGGAAACTTTGCATCGGTGATTTTAAGTTCACTTACAAAGGGAATTGTTTTGCCACCGTCTTTAACAGAGTTTTTATATGTGAGTTCGCCAATTTTAAAAGCTTGGCCTTGAAGATTTAGAAATTCAGCTTTCATGGCGAGCTTAGTTTTCGCAGAAATCCAGTAGCGAATTTTATCATACGTTAGCGTATTTTCTTTTGCCTTTAACATCAGGACAAAGAATTTTTCTTTGTTAATCTCTTCCGTTTTTTCAATCGTTGGTTCGTAGTCGCGAGAATAGTTTGTGCTGGCGATATCGCCATTCGCTGCTTGGCCGGTGAGTTTTTGACGAGCTGAAATGGCCACTGGTTTTTTTAGTGTCGGTTTATAAAACCACATATTGCGATCGTTGAAGATGTAAACTTCACCCTTATTTCGAGCCGGAGCCGTGGCTTCTATATGCGCATTCGCATCTTTAACTTTAACTTCAAATTCGCGAGAGCTGGCTTCGCCGTCTTCCTCTGTATCGATAGTTAGACCCCATGATAGTCCATCGCCAACGGCGCCGCGGGCTCTGTCGGATTCTTTAAGAAGTTCGAGTGCATTTTCTGCACGTACTGTAAGAGCGGTGATTAGGAATAGCAATAATGTTTTCACGTTATCCTCCTGAAGCTGAAAGTAAATTTACAATGTTAGCTTTAGTTGTTCTTCGAACTGCAACGATCGTAGAAATGAAATTAATGACAAGCACAATTAGGCCTAGCGCAAACGTTATTTGCGCCTTCGTAATTAGAACAAAACGAATGTCACCTTGAGTGCCAGGTGGTTGGAACTTGATGTTTGCGGCGTTGACTACGTTGGCAATCCATTCTGCAGAAATATATCCCGCAGCTAAGGCGATTAAACTCAAGATTAGGTTCTCTTTCCAAAACAGGGAATAGATCGCTCGAGGCGGAAAACCAGTTGCGCGCAGGGTCCCAATCTCTTTGTAGCGCTCATAGATACCAAGGGTCGTGGTGTTCACTACGGATAGAACGACAGCTCCGCAGATGAGTACAACAAAGAAACAAGCGATTACAAATAGAAAACTGATCGAGCCGACATAGTACGCACCCCATTCTTCGTCATAGTAGGGGAATACATCGATATTCAAATTTTGTTCTTTAATACGCTCCTGAAACTCTTTTTGAATGCGTTTGATACTAGATGCATCTTTAAGAAAAATCGCCCAGTATTGAATTCCATCGGTTGCGTATAAAGACTGTAGTTGAGAGAGACTCAGGAGTAGACTTGTGTCTTCGGCGAGGGCCATCCCGGTGGTGTGGCGAAGTCCAAGTTCTGAGTCTATGGCATTCAGATCGCCAAAAAAACTTTTACCGATTAATTGAATTGTGCGTTCGTCTTCATTGTATCGTGTAAACGGAGGTTCTTTGCCCAAAAGGGTTCCCATAGATTCAGTGATCGAAACTAACATGGGATTTTCAAGAAACCTTCCGGCTTCGGCCACCGCTTCTGGAAACACCCAATCGGGAGTCCATGTGTTGACTTCGGTATGGTTAAGTATGCGCTTATATACATCCGGTTCCACAGCAGTCGCAATAAACGGGGTGCTTTTGTTTTTATAGTTTATTAACCCTGTTCCCGTTAAGTAGCGACCCGTGAATTCGATATCGCCATCCAAATCTTTGATGATCTGTCTAATTTTGTTTTGCTCTTCGAGAGTTATAACATAACGAGACGGACGATAGGTAAATTCAAACAAGCTATCTTTTTTGAAGAGAGCTAGATGACCTTTGTTATTTAGATAAACGGTACTCGCTTGAAGAGCCAGTTGAGCACGATAGAGGTATGCCGAGATTAGCAGTAAACCAACAAAACCCGCACCGATAGCCAGGCCCGTGGCCAAGCTACGTCGCTTGTTACGTCCTAAGTTTCGATAGGCTAATACCCAGCTCCACATTTAAACTAACTTTCCGTCAGATATACGAATTATTTTTTGCACGCGATTGATCAATTTTTCATCGTGCGAACAGAACAAGAAAGTTACATTTCGTTTCTTATTCATTTCTAATAACAGATCTATAATCATATTCGCTGTTTTTGAATCCAGGTTGGCCGTAGGTTCATCCGCAAGAATTAAACTAGGTTCAGTCACCAAGGCTCGAGCGATAGCGACACGCTGACGTTGACCACCGGATAATTTATTTGGCCAATAGTTTACAAACGCGCTTAAGCCAACATCGTCTAATGCGCGTAGCACTCGGTCTTTGCGCTGTGCGGGTGTAATGTCAGTGCGAAGGACAAGCGGCAGTTCCACATTTTCGAAAACGGAAAGAACGGGTACCAGGTTGAATGCTTGAAAGATATAACCAATTCTTAGGTTCCTGATTTCACTGAGCTGATCTTCGCTCAAGGTACTTGTGTTTTGTCCAGCGATGATGACTTCGCCTTGATCGGGTCTATCTAAACATCCAATTAAGTTGAGCAAGGTCGACTTTCCGGAACCGGAGGCGCCAATGAGAGCAGTAAATTCTCCCGCGGCAAGCGACAAGTTGAGGCCACGTAGCGCTTCAATTTTTGTCTCGCCCAACTGATACGTTTTATATAGATTTTTGACTTCGACTATCATTCATAAATAGCGTAGTTCGGTATCGAAACTCTGTGTATCTTTTTTCTATTGAAATCGAAAGAATTTACCCTATGGCTGTCGACTAAGGTCTACTGGCATACTGAAGACTTGAAGCTTTCATAATCCGTTCCAAAAATGCCTCCCAAACCTGTCCCGTCATGTAATTTTGTTTTTCAAAAACTAGTATTTGAGCACCGGTTTCTGAGGTTTGTTTTAACTTTCCATAAAGTTCGCGGCATGCGATCAAAGGATCATTGCTAAATTTTAGTTTTTCAATTTGTTGGATAGGGCCTTGGGGTTTAATCAGCGTGACCTCTTCAATCCTATCGGGGATTTTTCTAAAGTCATTTTGGATAGTTGAAATATAAGAATCAATTTCTACTGGCTGATCAAAAAACACGATGGGTGTTTTCGGCATATAGTGATGTTTCATATGACCCGGAGAATGTTTTTTATCGATTTCAGTGGCCCACACGTAAGATGTTGTCGAACCTTTTAATGCCTCTGTAATGGCTGACTGGGTAATTACCCCTTTGCGAAGAATAGAAAGTGAAACGATATTATTTTCGATCGGTTGGACTTTTAAAACTGTCGATTCGATTCCAATATTACAAGGACCACCATCAAGAATTTGAAGATTAGGAAAGTCTCTTTCAACATGTTGAGCCGTAGTAGGACTTGTTTGACCAAACAAATTAGCGCTGGGTGCAGCCAGAGGAACGTTTACGGCTTTTAAAAGCTCCAGTGCGAGCGGATGACTGGGCATACGCACGCCTACGGAATCCAAACCCGAAGTCACTAGGTCGCTTACGGACGTGCGCTTAGGTAGAACCAGAGTTAAAGGCCCTGGCCAAAACTTCGTCACTAAATCGTTAATTAACGGAGACTCGAAATGAGAAAGTTGACTTAGTTGTAAGCGATCAAAAATATGGACAATGAGTGGATCAAAAAACGGCCGTTTTTTATAAATAAAAATTTTTCTTAACGACTCCAAATCATCTATTTTGGCTGCTAATCCATAAACAGTTTCGGTCGGCATAACGACGGGTTCTGAGTTTCTTAAAGTGTGAACAAGCTCAGGTATGCCTAGTTTTGAGTCAGTAAATATCATTAAAATCGTGTACTTGAGAGTCTCATTCAAGGTCAACAAGAATAGATAATTTGTAAATGAGGAAGGGATCTTTTACCATAAATGTAAGGTGACAATGAAACTATTGTACGTTGGTGTGGCCCTTTTAATCTTTAATTTTGCTCAAGCAGAAGACATTCGATTTTTTAAAAAATTTCATTTCACTTCTGGCCGTTTTAAAACGGACTCTAAAAGCAAATACAAATACATAGACTCTGATAGTGTGACGGTCTTTAAGGGGCCGCGGGATCAGACATTCGAGCTTGAAGCGATAAAATCCAAAGAACTTACCTTTTATACTTTGACGGTAAAACGAGGTGATCAGCTTGCGCTTATTATTAATGACTTTGCCGTCATGTCCAAAACGTCAAAAGTGCGGATTCTTAAAGAAGGTTGGATCGAAGATATCGATGGCGATGGTTATCTAGATATCGTTCAACGCGAGAAAACTTTTATTAAAGGCAAGCGTAAACCATCGGCTCAATATACAAATGATAAATTACGCGTGAAAGTTTGGAATTCCAAGACAAGTTCGTACGTCGAGAAAGAAAAAACAGATGCCATTTATCTAAAGGCCCTGCAGAAGTTTAACTTTAAGCTCTATACGCTTCATAATAATAAAATCATTTAAAGCGATTACTTTATTCCCGAGTCATTCTCATTTGATTCTCAATATGATCATCCCGACGATAGTTTAAACCATTTTGACTGGACTAGGCCTTAGTTCAAACGTTCGTTTAGTTTATCTCTTGAATTAAACGAACGTTTGAACTACTATAGACGTCATGACTGAAGATCAAAAGGTCGAACAGACCGCTAAACTCGATATTTTAAATGCCGCGCGAACTTTGTTTGCTAAGAAAGGATTTGAAGCCGTTTCGGTACGCGAGATCGCCAAAGAATCGAACCAGAACATTTCTATGATCAGCTACTACTTTGGTAGCAAAGAAGGATTATACAAATATATTCTTAGCGATCACATGACCACAGTTGGCGGTGAAGTTCGAAAAATTTTTCAGGGTTACTTGGACAAAGAAATGACACCCAAATTATTTCGTTCGGAATTAAAACTGCTAATTACCGTCATTGTTGAAATGAAGTGTGGCAACGCCGAAATGATTAGTATTATGCAGCGAGAGCGGGTAGACGGTTTACCATTTGCGCGAGCGCTGCATGAGCAAACCATTGAACCGATTGCCGAACAAGTAATTGATGTTTTTAAATTAGCACAAAAGAAGAAGATAATTCGCACTGGTTTCGACGTTAGTGCCTTCTTAGGGATTCTTTTTGAATCTATCGTTGGCTATATGACGTCAAATGAATGCGGACTAAGAGTTCTAAAGGGCTCTTATGATTTACCTAAAGATAAAGATAAATTTATAGAATTTTTAACAGATCTCTTTCTACAAGGAATAAAAAAATGAAATCGGCATCGTACTTAAAGTTCATATTCATTCTGGGTGTTTGTGCGAATCAAGCACTAGCCAACGAAGTGATCTCGCTCAAGCAGTATATCCAGATGGCTCAAGGTAAGGATCCATCCATTCAATCCGCGCAATTATCCCTAGAAGGATCGCGTTTAATTGAAAATAACGCCCGTCTTTTAACAGGTATTAATTTTTTCGCGAATGGAAATATTTTAAGTGATGGTCGACCGACATCGGCGCCTTCGTTTCAAGGTGACCAAACGGATGTGAACGCACTGGCGGTTGGTTTACAACAACAAACTAGTTTCGGCTTGGCTTGGACCCTATCGCAAAATTATCAATATACAAAAATTTATAATGCAACGGTTATCCCACTTCCAGAATACTATGATATGTATCCAAAGATTGAACTTTCGTTACCTCTTTGGAGAAACTGGTTAGGTTCTGAAACAAAAGCGACGCAAGGGCAAATCGAAAACCAAGTGAGGGTTCAGAAATTAAACTCGGAACTATCTCGCGTTCAGAAAGAAAATGAAATTAAGGATGCATACTATACGCTAGCGACCCAGCAGAAAAGTTTCGAAATTCAAAAAGATTCGTTACAAAGAGCCGAGAAAATTTTGAATTGGGCAGAATCACGAGCGACACGTAATCTATCTGACAAAAGCGACGTATATCAAACACAAGCCTTAGTTTCTGCTCGAAAACTGGAACTCATGTCGGCGGAAGTTAAACTAAAAGAAGCCGCACGCTTGTTTAACTCGTTTCTTGAGATTGACTCAGATGTTGTTAGCTATCGTTTAGCTCCGGACGATATTGATTCGAAAGCGCTTGAGCTAAGCAAAGCACAGGCAAAAGCTCGTTTAGACTTGCTTCTTCAAAAGGAAAGTTTGAAGTCTGCGGAATCTAGCTACATCGTTCAACGCGAAAAAAACAAACCGAGCTTGAATTTGAGCATGGCGTATTTAAAACAAGGCCGCGATACCTCGGCATCTGGGGCTCAATCAAAAATTTCGGATGCAAAGGACTATCATCTGCTAGCCGTTACGTTTAACATGCCCTTAGATATCGGTAATATGTCAGACTCCAAAGAAGGGTATGCAAAGCTGGCGGAAAGCCAAGTGTTGGCTGAAAAAGCACGTGTTCGCACAGAATCTATTCAATGGAAAAACACGGTTGATCAAGCAGAAACGTTAGCGCAACAACTGAAAATCGTTCGTGATCTAGAAACGGTTCAAAAAAGTAAGGCCGATCTAGAGCGCTCTAAGTATAACAATGGTCGCTCAACAACGTATCAAGTTCTTATGTTTGAGCAGGACTATGTGAACTCTAGAAATCAAAAAATCAATTTAGAATTGCAAGTAAGAAAATTTTTAACATCACTTGAGTTGTATAGATAAGGAAACAATATGAAAATTTGGGAATTGTCAGTAAAACGACCTGTGTTCATGTCCTCTATTCTAGCGGCTTTGATGGCTGTCGGTTATTTTGGTTTTTCTAAAATACCGGTTGAGCTATTTCCGGATATCACCTTTCCAATCGTTACCGTGCAAACGATCTATCCTGGGGCTGGCCCGACCGAGATTGAAACGTTGGTTTCAAAGCCAATTGAAGAAGAAATGTCGACGATTTCGGGTATTAAAAATATTCGTTCCGTAAATCGTGAATCGGTCAGTGTTGTTATTGCGGAATTTAATCTAGATGTTGATATCAAGTACGCGGAACAACAAGTGCGTGATAAAGCATCGAGTGCCCGAAAGAAACTTCCTGATTCAATCGAAGAACCCGTAATCCGTCGTGTTGACCCTTCAGCGCAGCCGATTATGGTTATGGCGATTCAGTCCAAACTAACCGGTGGTAAACTTTACGATTTGGCTAACGAACAGATTCGTCCTCGCTTCGAGCAGGTAAATCAGGTAGGTTTGGTTGAAGTAGTCGGTGGACGAAAACGTGAAGTTCAAGTTCAAGTCGATCGTGATAAGATCGCGAAGCGCGAACTATCGTTAACTCAAATCGTTGGTGCTTTGAAAAATACCGGCCAAAACGTTCCAGCTGGTAAAGTCGATCAAACGAAGTCCGAGTTAGTTTTTCGAACGTTAGGTGAATTTAACTCCCTAGATCAAATCAAGAACTCTATCGTTAGTTTTTTTGGTAATGATGCGATCACAAAATTAGGTGACGTGGCTAATGTGATAGATACAGTTGAAGACGAAAAGCTTCGTGTGTATATCAATGGTGAGAACTCGATCTTCTTAAATATCTATAAGCAATCGGGCGCTAATACGATCAGTGTGGCAAACGGTATTCATACGCGTTTAGCTAAAATTAACGAAGAGCTTAAGAAGGTTCACGGACAAGATTTTGAAGTCAAACTGGTTCGTGATTCCACAAAGTACGTATGGGCCAACGTATATGACGTAGTCGAATCCATCGTCTTTGGTATTATTTTAACTATTTTAGTGGTTTATTTATTTCTGGGCTCCCTGCGTTCAACGTTAATTACTGGTTTTGCAATTCCCGTAGCATTAATTGGTTCATTTGCGCTTCTAAATGCAGCAGGTATGACTATTAACGTAATGTCATTGCTTGCATTCTCATTAGCAGTCGGTTTGTTGATCGACGATGCTATTGTTGTTCGAGAAAATATTTTTCGTCATCTAGAGATGGGGAAATCTCCAGTCCAAGCGGCTCTAGACGGAACAGCCGAAGTGGGTGTTGCTGTTATCGCCGTGACTCTGGCTGTGCTCGCGGTTTTTGCGCCGATTGCATTTTTGGCAGGTGTCGTTGGACAGTTCTTTAAGTCGTTCGGTCTAGCGGTGTGTTTCGTTATGATCATCAGTTTGTTCGATGCATTATCGAATGCTCCGATGTTGTCTGCGTACTTTGGTGGACGACATGAATCATTGACAGGAAAGCCATTAACTGGAAATCCAATTCGTTCTTTGCTAATCTTGTTTGATCGTTTGCAAGTGAAACTTGAAAATGCGTACGAAAGTTTCGTTAAGGGTGTGCTGAAGCGTCCGTTAATGACCTTGTTGGCGATGCTTTTATTGATTTTCGGTTTAGCCTCAACGGTTGCGTTCATTCCAAAGACGTTCATCCCAGCCAATGACTCGGGTGAATTCGTAGTTGGTATGGAGTTAGCTCCGGGCGCTACTCTTGAAAAGATGTCCGAATTGATGAAAGAAGTTGAGACTGAAATCAGAAAGAATCCGGTAGTTGAACTAACGTTAACAACTGCAGGCGATGTCAACGGTCGTTCTTACGTCGGTGATGTGTACGTAAAACTAACCCCGTTTGGCAAGCGTACGAAAACTACGACAGCAATTAAAGAAGAAATGCGTACGATGGTTCAGAAGTGGGCATACGCTAAGCCGAAAGTTAAAGATGTCGACTTCGTGGGTGCAGGTCAGCGTCCTTTCGTAATCAATATAGTTGGGCAAGATTTGAATCAAGTGCGTGAGGTTTCAAAGCAACTCTTTGAAAAATTAAAAGTTCACCCGGCGCTTGTTGATCCAGAGATCACAGACAAGCCCGGTCTTCCTGAATTCCAGATTAAAGTGGATAAAGAGAAAGCTCAAGTATACGGTGTGACTCCAACTCAAGTAGGTACTGAATTACGTGCGCAGATCGAAGGACTGATTGCATCTAAGTATCGTGAAAATGGATTAGAATATGATGTTCGTGTTCGTTTGCAAGACGATCAGCGTGATCTTGAGAAATTCTTTTCTAAGACAACAGTTCCAAACTTAAACTTCCGTCCTGTGTATGTAAAAGATTTTGCTGGCGCAGTGAAAGAGGTGGGTTTCGCGACGATCAATCGAGAAAATCGTGCTCGTTATGTCAGTATCGAAGCCGACGTAGCTCCTAAAGGTCCAGGTATGGGTGGCGCTATCCAAGATATCAATAAGTTATTTTCTTCGGGTGAAATTAAATTACCAGAAGGCGTAACATATCGTTTCGTTGGTCAGGCTGAAAACTTCCAAGAACTAGGTAAGAGTATTGTGAGTGCGGGTCTATTTGCCATAATCTTTATCTTTTTGGTGTTAGCTTCATTATATGAATCTATCGTGACTCCGTTCGTAATCATGCTCGTGATTCCGTTTGCGGTATTTGGTGGTTTCTTTGGACTATTCGTAATGCAATCAACTTTGGATTTATTTTCGATGATTGGATGTATTATGTTGATGGGTCTAGCCACCAAGAATTCGATTATTTTGGTCGACTATATAAATCAGAAGCTTCAGGAAGGGGCGGAATTAAACGAAGCCATTGTGCAAGGTTGTAAAACACGTCTTCGCCCAATTTTGATGACCAGTTTAGCGTTGGTTGCGGGTATGTTACCAGTTGCCATCGGTCTGAACGAGGCCTCATCACAACGTAAATCGTTAGGTATTGCCGTAGTGGGTGGTGTGTTGATTTCAACGCTGTTGACTCTGGTGCTAATTCCGGCGGTATTTAGTTATATCGAACGCGGACGTCAGTGGATGATCAAGAATGTTGGATCGAAGTTAATTACTCAAGATAAACCTCAGCAGCACTAAGCGCTGAGGTTTTCCGCTAAACAACTATGGCTGGTGGCAGCTTAACGTTGTATATTCAATGATTAAATCGGAATCACGCGAGGGCTGGAATTTGATGAATGCGGTTCCTCCCGCGTGTTGAGGACCAGTCATATAAGTAAAGCCGATATCTGCACCTGGTACAGCGGTTTCCGTCCCATTTTCAGCAATCTCTACGACTTGACCGATAGGAAGTAAAATTTCGCCCTCTAGCACAGGGTCGACTTTGTATTCCGGCTGTTTAAATCGTTTTGTTGGCTGACCGTCGACGATAATTTCAATGATCGAAGAAAATATACCCGGTTTAATTTGGAAAATATCTAATTTGATATGGGCTTCCCCGTACATAGTTGGAATTGCGTGATCTGAACAGGTTAGAATTAATTCTTTGGTGTTAGCAAAAGTACCGATAGCAAATAGAATTGAAAACAGTAGTGGTTTCATTTTCCCTCCAAGATGAAAATTAGACTAGAAAATGAAACCCTTCGTCAAGGTTTACAGAGAATCTTTCAGAATTTCGTTAGAACGTTTCCTTAAATAAATACTGGTCATGTATTGAATTATTCCTAAAGCAAGCGCAATGACAGCAGCCGAGATATAGAATGAATCTCTTAAATTAAAGGAATATTCAGAATCAAAAGTGTATTTCAAAGTTAGGTAACTCATTAAAAAGCTGAATGATATTCCTAAAAATACCGAAAACAATACCACCGTTCCGTACTCGAAAAGTAAGTTTGTATTGATCGAATGTGCGGGGGAGCCTAAAACTTTAAACAAGTTAATTTCCCAGCGACGATCTTGCAATTGAATTGAAATTAAGGAAATCAATACAATAAAACCGGTGATTAATGATAAATAAGCCATGAGTTCCAATGATAACGTCATCTGATCAGAAACTTTCAATAAGTCACGAATCAGTTGTCGCACGTCGATAATGGATACATTGGGTAGGGCTTTGGAAACCTGAGAGATAATCGATGCGACTTCCGCATCGTTCAACCCGTTGACGATTCCAATACTGGTTTTAGGCGCATCATCCAACACACCACTGCCAAAGGATATAAAGAAGTTCGGCTGAAAGCTGGCCCATTTAATTTTTCTAAAATTAACAACTTTGCCTTTGATGTCTACACCTTGAATATCGAATTCAATTGTATCGCCAAGTTTAATTCCCATACGATCGGCATATTTTTCTTCCAGCGATAGGCCCGGAATTTCCCCTTTGTATTCAGATAAAGGCATACCGGCGACTAGAGTTTCAGATGATGATAGCTGGTCTCGGTAGGTTAGGTTCACGCCGCGATTTCTAAAACGAGCATCGCGTTCTTCTTCGCGCGTTTTAAACGTGTTGAAATCCACTTTACGTTCGTAAGGAACATCATTGATGCGGATAATTCGACTTCTCACGATTGGGGACAACTGCGAAATTTCTTTATTATTTTGTTTTACGATTCCTCTAAGCGGATCAATCTGCTCATCTTGAATATCAAACAAAAACAACGAAGGTAGCTGGGTGTTGCCGCCAGTTAGAAATTCATTCTTTAGAGAGTGCTTGAGTTGAGGTAACAAATTTAAAAGCAAGATCGCAGTTCCGATTGTGGAAAATAATACTAAGGATGTGGATTTCCGTCTTTGTAATGATCTGATGGCGTATTTGTAAACCCAAAATTGAATAGGTAATTTTCCTAGTGCAAAGATAATTCCGTTGCCTACGGCAAAGAATAATACTGCTAAGCCGGCGATGGAGCCGATAAAGGCCGTCGTCATCATTACCGATTTCGTCAGAATCAATGTTAAAAAACCCATCAAGCATAGAGCGGCTAAAAATGTAAGGAAGTTCTTAGAGGGACTGAAGATCTGAGTTTGCTCTTCTTTAAATAGGACGCCAGGAGGGATGCGATTCAGGGTTTGAATATAAGGACCAACCACGATCAAACTTGCGATAAAGGTTAATACCAGCGTTAAGCCAACCACATAGAGTGGTACATGCACATTTAATTCTTGGGTCACTAGTGAGCTGATGATCCATTGTAGGAAAGGGATGAATGCAATAGATCCAAAATAAGAAAATATACATACTAAAAGACTTAGAACGAAAAGTTGCAGAATGTAGATTTTTAAAAGCGAAGAGTACTCCAGACCTAATGTTTTAAAGATCGCAAAGTCTTTAGTTTTTTTACGAGCAAACACTTGGTATAAATAGCTAGCCCCTAATCCAGCAAGTAAGATTGCGACTAATGCTACTAGATTCAAAAAATCAGTTAGGAATCCCAATTGCCGTGCGGAATCTTCTGATGCTGTAGTCGGTGTATCGATTTGGATGGCAGGATCATTAATGATCGCAAATAAATCTTTTTGAATTGTAGCTGCCGTGTCCATGTCGAACTGATAAAGATAGGCCTCTGTAAACGTACTTCCAAATTGGATGAGTTTTGATTTTTCTAACCACGTGCTATCTATAAAAATACGCGGCGCTAAACTGGCTAAACGGAATGTTTGAGTAGAGTCTTTTGTAATAAAATCATCAACCTTCAAATCAAGATTGCCTAACTTAATCGTGGAGCCGATTTCAAGTCCAAGAATGCCTTTAAGTTCAGAATACGCCCAAATCGTGGGTGAATTAAATATCGCCTTGGTAGAGTCGCGCTTAATTTTAGATTGAGTCAGTATGATTTCGCCGTACAAAGGATACAAATTGTCTACAGCCTTTACTAATACTAAATGACTGCGATCGCCTTGCGAGATCATGGCAAAGAATTCAGTAACTTTAGTTTTAGAGTACTTTATATTCTTCTTACTAAGATAATCTTCAGTTTTTTGAATTTCTGATTCTGGAATTTTTTTGCGGGCGCTGATGGCTAAGTCGGCAGATAATATTTGTTTAGAGTTGGCCTTAGCGTTCTGCTCGATGGCATTTTGGAACGAGAGAACGGTCGTAAAACCAATAAAGCCAAACGCTAGGTTGC
Organism: Bdellovibrionaceae bacterium UBA2351; assembly: GCA_002344565.1. GTDB lineage: Bacteria > Bdellovibrionota > Bdellovibrionia > Bdellovibrionales > Bdellovibrionaceae > UBA2316. The sequence continues at coordinate 38,282 of DDTZ01000108.1, forward strand.
AAACAAAGATTAAACTCCACTTCCATTTAGTGGCTAACTCTTTTAACGCAAGTTTGATAATCATAATTTCTCGAATCGGCCTTGGCTAAGTTTGTAGACAACATCACAACGGGATGCCAATTGTTCGTTATGAGTTACAAGTAGAGTAGTCGTATTAAATTTTGAAGTGATATCGAAAAACAAATTCATGACTTTCATTCCTGTTTCCTGGTCCAAATTTCCGCTGGGTTCGTCAGCAAGCAGAAGATTGGGAGTAGTAATCAGTGCACGGGCTATTGCCACTCGCTGCGATTCACCGCCGCTTAATTGATGAGGTAAGTGGTTACTGCGGTCTTTCAATCCTACTTCGCCGAGTAGAGAAATCGCTTTTTCATGTGCGTCTTTAGCGCTGTGGCCAAGGATCTCAAGGGGAAGCATGACGTTTTCAACGGCCGTTAGGTGCCCAACTAGATGATACTGCTGGAAAACGATACTAATGTTTTTTGCGCGAAACTGTGTCCATTCTTTTTCCGATAGTTTGGTGGTGTTGACACCATTGATGCGAATTTCACCTGTATCAGGTGTATCTAATCCCGACATTAAACTTAAGAAAGTCGATTTGCCACTTCCAGATTGGCCAAGGATGCCAACTTTTTGTCCTTTCTTAACTTCTAAATTTAGATTCTTTAGAATATCGATTGAATTTTCAGATTGCTTAAAACTTTTCTTTAGATTTTCAACTTGAATCATGAGGTGTTTCCTTGGTGGTACAGAACTAGTTTAAATGTTTTTTCAAAAATCCGTAAATTCCGTCAGCAATGATTTGATGACCCTTTTCATTTGGGTGAATACCATCCGATAGATTTAAATCTGTTTTACCAGCTACTTTTTCTAAAAGGAATGGCATCAGTGGAACTTTGTTTTCTTTGGCGACATCTGTGAATGTTTTCTTGAATTTATCGGAATAGTCTTTGCCGTAATTAGGTGGAACATAGATCTCAGCTAGTATTGTTTTGATTTTGGCGTCATTTAAAATTTTTACTGTTTCATTTAGATTTTTTTTGACGCTGTCGACTGGCAATCCGCGCAATCCATCATTTGCGCCGAGTAGAACAATAACCAAACTTGGTTTGTCTTTTGCTTTAAGTAACCACTTGGCTCGACCGGGGCCTGATGCCGAAGTGGAACCACTAATGCCCGAGTTGATAACTTTCCAATTTAGTTTATCAGAGGTTATTTTTTTTTGAATTAAACTAGTGTAGGCTGATTCTTGATCAACGCCGTAGCCTTCGGTCAGTGAATCACCTAGAAACACAACGGTCTTATCGGCAGAGTAGGCGTGGACTTGGAAGAATAAAATAGAAAGAAAAAAGATCTTGAGCATGATTGTTCTCCAGAAATAAAAAGACCTTTGATTATTCTAAAGTTCCATTTGGAGTTTAGCAAAATCAAAGGTCAAATAAGTTAGAAAACAATACTTAAATTAAGTTTGCGATTAACGAGGTCCGCCGCGTCCGCCGCCGCCGAAACCACCACGGCCGCCGCCGCCACCACCACGACCACCACCGCCGAAGCCGCCACGGCCTCCGCCACCGCCACGAGGACGATCTTCTTGTGGACGAGCTTCAGAAACGTTCATGTTACGACCATTAAGATCTTGTCCATTTAATTTCTCGATAGCTTGAGCAGCGTCTTGTTCAGAAGCCATTTCAACAAAGCCAAAACCTTTTGAACGGCCAGTTTCACGGTCCATGATGATCTTCGCTGAATCTACTGCGCCAAATTGTGCGAAAGTAGAATTCAATAATTCATCGCTTACCGAGAATGCTAAATTACCTACATAAATCTTTTTTCCCATAGTTCCTCCTTTTCAAAACGTAAACTAATTGGGGTATTAACCCGCAGAACTATGGTGCACATTTTAATAAAGACACTTACAGTAACGCGGACAAGTTTTAGCCTAGATTAAAAAAAAAAATAAGTAAACTCAAAATCATCAACTAGTGATCTAGTTTAATGATGACTATGTCCATGCAATCCGTGTGCATGACCATGAGCTAGTTCGTTTGCTGTGGCTGGGCGCACTAATACTAACTCGACATCGAACTCTAGTGCTTGACCAGCAAGAGGATGATTGCCATCAAGAGTTACATGCGTGTCACTAATTTTAGAAACACGAACAACCTTGGTTTGATTTTGTAAATCTAATTGCAGAAACGTTCCAATATTTAGGTCGGGAATATGGGCCAACTCTTGCTTCTCAACGTCCATGACCATTTTATCTGATTGGGGACCATACGCTTGTTCCGCCGTTAAGGTGACGTGTTTTTTATCCCCCTCAGCCATTGTTAAGATTTCTTTTTCAAGCGCTGGTAGAATTTGAGACGCTCCTTCTAAAAAAGGTAATGGCTGGTTCTTTTCAGACGCATCTAATACGTCTCCATTGGTTGATTTTAAAATGTAATTAAAAGCAAATACTCGTTTGGACATAAACATTCCTTATTGTTGGGTCTGCCTGCGGTTTATAAGTCCAACAGAAGACTATTAATAAGGTCTTTATTCAACCAACACCCTTGAAAATCAACAAAAAAACCAAATATAATAGAGTTAAGGTGAATATTAAACGGAGGGGAAATGAATTCTAGAACTCTGTTGCTAAACTCCAGTTACGAACCAATACGGGTCGTTAGTTGGCAGAAAGCAATCGTACTTTGGTTTCAAAACAAAGTCGAAATCCTTGAGTACCATAGAGAGTACGCTCGCTCTACTAGGGAAAAATTCCAGTTACCGAGTGTTCTCAGGCTAAAATCCTACGTCCGTCTGAAGAACAAAAATTCAATTAGATTCTGTCGAGAGAATGTTTATTTAAGAGACGATTTTATTTGTCAGTATTGTGCCGAAAAATTTTCCTACAAACAGCTTACACTAGATCACGTAGTACCGGCCTCTAAAAAAGGCGAAAAAAGCTGGACCAACGTAGTGACTGCATGTCGCGATTGTAACCAGAAAAAAGCAAACAGGACGCCCGCCCAAGCACAGATGCCTCTTCTAACTATTCCAAAGGCACCTCAATGGCTTCCATTTGTGGATTTTGAATTCAGACATGGACAAATACCTGATAATTGGCTTCAATATTTAAATACACAAGCGTCATAATGATGTTTTGATATTTAAAAAGCTGATTAGTAGGCATGATTTTTAATTATAAAATTGATATAATTACCACCGAGCAAACTTTAGATTTAAGACAAAAAATCTTAAAGCCGTTCTTGAGCAAGAAGGAATGCGCTAATCCCGAAGATTTGCTACCGACTACTAAACATTTCGGTTTATTTTACACAGATAAATTAATTTCCATAGCGACCATTTTTCCAGAATCAAATAAAGATCTTTACTGTGGTTTTCCGTTTCGTTTGCGTGGAATGGCGAGTGATTTAAATTACCAAGGCCAAGGTTTCGGCGGTGCTCTTTTAATGTCGGTAATTGATTATTTAAAAGACAAACGTTGCGATTTATTATGGTGCAATGCTCGTTTCAAAGCATTTCCTTTCTATAAATCAAATGGATTTCAATTTAGTGGCGACATGTTTGAATTACCTGACATCGGCCCACACAAGGTTATGTACAAAAGAATTCTTGGGAAGTAAGGTGTTCGCATGCGAGATATGCAAAAAATTTTAGTCAAGTACCTGACTAATATGATTGGTGAAACCAATGGTGTTAGTTTAATCGATACTCTTAACCTTTTACTGACATCGGATTTAGGTAAAAAACATCCCGAAGTAAATAACGAAATCAAAGAATTTCGCGAGCTTTTGGATTTGTTTCGTACAAATAAAATTCAAATCAATCAATTACTTGAACATACCTTTTCGAGTGCATTGTTTGAGTTTTTTAAACACTTCCCTCTGAAGTATCGTGAAGAGCATATTCATTTAACGGGATCAATCACGGGTGAATTTATTTTTCCTCGTTTAAAAGTTTTATTAGAAGGTCCCAATCGAAAGATTTACGAAGATAAAATCAAGCAAGTCTACGGCCCAATGTCGATTCCTATCACGTCGCCAGAAGATATTGATAAACTGATTCGTTTAAAAGAAAACGAGGGGTTTATGACATACCTAAAGATTTTATATCTTCCTCAGTTAATCTTTATTAATAAGCAAGTTCATATCGATGCGGCTCACCACATGGCCAGCGAATTGTATCATAAGTACAATGTTGGTCATGTTCGTTTGAAATTCTCGTTATCACGTTCGACATCAAGTTCCTCTGAACAAATCCCAGGTGTAGGTGAGGTCAGCTCTGAAGACGTTGTCTTGGGTTTATACGAAGGATTCATGAAGTTCAAAAAACAGAATCCAGATTTCACGTTCACATTGTCTCCATCTTTTAGGAAAGAGAGCCATCATTTTAATAAAGATAAATTCAGTTCTCGCCGTGATCATTTCATGCAGCAAGTGGATGAACTAGTAACGATGATGGACAAATATCCGTTCTTAGAAGCAGTCATGACAGATGTGGATACAGTAGGTGATGAAAAAGAACTTTACCGTAAGGAACATTTTAATGAACTGTCTGCTGGTTTTAGAAAATTGCAGTATCGTGGATTTAAAATCAGATCCCATCATGGTGAAACATTCCATACTTTGAAAAAAGGTATCCAAGCCGTAGATAATGCTATGAATATTTGGCACATCGATACGCTTGAGCATGGAATTAGTTTAGGGATCAATCCAAATACCTATTTCCATCGATTATACCAAGAAGTGATTCGCAAAAACCGAAACGAAGAAAAAATCGATCCTAAAGATTCGGTATATCAAGAAGTAAAGGAATTGGATTGGGGCGATAAGACATTTGTTCTAGAGAAATTATTAAACGGCGTAACATTGTCGTCAGAGGAAGAAATTTTATTCCTAAAAGCCAAATTTCATACGGCCCGTGAGGTTGAACACTATCAGCATGATGTTTTGAATCGTTTAATTCAAAAAGACGTCGCCTTAATTTCGTTACCGTCATCAAACAACAAGCTAACCGGGCGTTTCCAGGATTATAAGGAACATCCGTTTTCTTGGTGGGAAAAAAAAGGCGTTCAGTTGGGTGTAGGCACGGATAACTACATCACCTTAAATACAAATTATATCGAAGAAATGATGATCTTACTTTATACAGATGCGGGTGATTTAAAAATCACTAAGCTTTTGATGGTAACGACAGGTGAAAATCGTCGACCGTACATTAGCCATCTACTATGGAAAATGCATAAGAGAAATCATTTGCAAGCTATCCACTCACCTTAATTATCTAGGAGACCGCTTTGCCAGAACAACAAAAGGGTTTTCTAGCTCTTATTTTCAGTAAGAAAATGCTGCTTACTTTTCTGCTGGGTTTTTCCAGCGGGTTACCTTTGCAGTTGACGGGTGCAACCTTAAAGTTTTGGCTTTCAGAGGCTAATGTAGATATCACTACAATCGGATATTTCGGTTGGGTGGGAATGGCCTACTCGCTGAAATTTATTTGGGCTCCCTTTGCCGATCGCTATGCTTTTTTTGGGATGGGACGACGACGATCTTGGATGCTTTTATCCCAGTTTGCGATCGCGGCGGGTTTGTTATTTATCGGTACTTTAAATCCAACGGAATCCTTATCTATTATCGCGGCCGTTAGCGTATGGATTGCCTTTTTTAGTGCGACTCAAGATATTGCCTTTGATGCCTTTCGTAGAGAGTATTTAGATGAAAATGAACTTGGCTTAGGTTCATCTATGAACATGTATGGATATAGAATCGGTATGTTAATTTCGAGCGGGGTCGCTTTGGGAATGGCCGATTACATGTCATGGACACACGTATATTGGATCATGGCACTACTAATGGGTGTAGGCGTTGTAACTACATTTATTTCAAAAGAAAAAGATACTTCGGACCACAAGCTAAGAACACTTCGGGAATCGGTTATCGAGCCTTTCAAAGAATTTATACAAAGACATGGCGCTGTTTTGATTTTGCTGTTCGTATTCTTCTTTAAACTGGGTGATGCGCTATCGGGATCGATGCTTAGTCCATTTTACAAAGAGATGGGTTATCAAAAAACGGATATTGCCTTGATCGCAAAAACGTTTGGATTGATTTCGTCGTTGGTGGGATTGTTTATTGGCGGTGTGACGATTTATAAAATCGGCATTTTAAGATCCCTATGGATTTTTGGAATTTTGCAGGCTCTTTCAACCGCGTCGTTTGCTTTGATTACCTATACGGGACCAGAACAATGGGCGCTAGCATTCGCGGTTATCTTTGAAGACGTAACGGCAGGTATGGGTTCATCTGCATTTATTGCGTACTTAGCTTCGATCACAAACAAGAATTACACGGCGACTCAGTTTGCGGTGCTTTCAAGTATCGCTACTTTGGGTAGAAATTTCTTTTCGGGCTTTTCAGGAGTCATGGTTAAGGAATTTGGATGGGAGTGGTTCTTCTATTCCTGCGCACTGATCGCACTGCCTGGCTTAGGCTTGTTGTATTGGGTACAGCGTGAACATTCTAAATCTCAATCAGCGTCTAGCAACTAAACACGTGTCTCGATTTGATACGGAATGATCGGTATTAAGTTTGCTCTGATAGTCGGTTATGCTGAACACTTTTTATCTAAGTTGGGTGCGTTTCAGTTGGCGCCTAATTTCGAGGACAATTAATGCCCCTGTAGTCGCATTTTGCGCCTTCATTTTGTCATTAAGTGCTCATGGGGGGCCCGATGTTTTACCGGCGGGGATCAATAGCCCCATGTTCAACTACGGTTTATTCGAAAATATCGGTCAACGATACGAAGAAGACGGCTCTTTGTGGAAAGTTGGCGATTTACGTTCAGTCGAATATGATGCCAGTTATTTAACGAAAGTCAGTCCCGATGCCAAGAACCTGATTACAGCTCTCAATGCGTTTGGATTAAGTCATGGCCAAAGCATTAATTACGGCGTTTTGAAATTTGATATCAATCCAAGTATGCAATACTTTGCACCGATCTATGCGCGTGGAATTACCAAGAATTGGACTCTGGCGTTTGGGGCTCCGATCATCACATATCAAGTCGACATTCATTTACATACTGTGAATTCAAATTTGGATTCTTACAAGGCCGTCTACATGGGCCGCGTGAGTGAAGAGCTGGATCGCGCACTTAATTTGGATATTAAAGCAGAAACACTGAAGACGATTGAACAGCGCGGATACAAGCCTCTGCAAAGTCAAAAGAGTCAGTTCATGGCAGATATGCAGATCGTTTCGATCTATAAACTTCATCAGATGCCGCAGTTAGATTTGTTTTACCTAACAACGGTAGGCTTGCCGACGGGTCCTCAATATGATCCAGATGATTTGGTTGCATTGAATACGTTTGGCCTTGCTAGTGTTGAAAACACGATCGCAAGTACGTTTAAAGGAATGTATGGCCTAAGTGCGACACCGTATATCGGTTATCAATATGTCTTAGCCGATAAAATTACAGCGCGTGTGCCGCTCAATGATGAAGATAACCTACCGGATGCAAGTCAGAAAGAAAATGTAGATCGCCAAACGGGTGGTAAATGGATTTTTAAATCGGAAGGCGAGTGGAAGGCGAGTGATTCATTGACGTTTAGTTCCGCATACACTCAAGCGCAAAAGGCGGCAGATACCTTTTCAGGAATCGGCAATGCTCGGTATGATTTGCTAAGTAAAAACACTTATACGCGCGAAGAGACATATTCAATGAAAGTTTCTTTTAATACGGTTAAAGCCTATTTCAAGAAAAAGGCTTTGTTCCCGTACATGGTTTATTATGAGTTTAGTGACTTGTTTAAAGGCGAAAACGTGAATCGCCGTACGTTGCATGAATTAAACTTTAAAATGTTTTTTTAAAAGGCTGGAAGTTATTAAATGAAACTAGTTATTAGATCTTTAGTTTTATTTTGTTTTACATTAGTGGCGTGTTCGCCCCATTTGAATTCTAAGGATTTCAATGCGCCACTCATGGATTTACAGCCCGATATGGAGGGCGATCGCGAATTTGCGAAGCTTCTTCAGCAGGCAAATCAATTTGAATTGCGCTGGAAAGGTTCCATCCCAACATCGGAAGTTCATGAAGTTATTCAAGGTCTTTTAGATATTTCCGAAAAAACTAAAAATACGAAATTAAGAACAGCAGCCTTAAATATTTATAAAAAGTATTACGCAGAAAATATAGGGACTCAGGTATCATTCTTTAAAACGCCTTACTATGAAATTTTTCAAACCGAAGCCTTGCCGGGGGTTCGAGAAGGTATTGATGATGCCTTGAAAGAGGTCGATCAGAATTTAGTTTTAGTAAAAGCCAAGGTTAAAGAACTCAAAGAGAAATATGAATGGCCAAAGAAAGCCACGTTTCCCGAATCTATCAATTTGTTAGAAGCATTCTTGAATAAATTTTTAGAGATGGTTCCGAGTTGGAAATTGATGAAAGATTTCGAAGTTGCATTGGTGGATGAAGTCAAAAGCGAACGTGATTTGAATGCGGATTACCTTAGAAAACAATGGAAGATCATTGATGGTGATAAGACTCTTACAGGAATTCTAAATAATTTAGATGCGTTGGTAAAAGAATTCGAAATTCCTTTGGATAAAGAAACGTTAGAGAAAATTAAATCTGGCCGAAGCCTTGCTGAAAAAATTAATGCGATCAAAGATGAAGAAACCGCATTTGCGGCAGTAATTGGTGTTTGGTTAACTCTTGGACCTAAAGAACGCGAACTGTATTTTACTCCGATTTCTGCGTCGCTTTACAAATTCTTAAGTGGCAAGAATGATATCGATTTAGTATGTCTCGTGGATGCATCATGCCCTAAATTTTTATCCGGACTTATCAAAGAATTTGCGATTTTACCGCAGTTGAAAAAGTTTGGTCCTGAAAAAATTAAAACGACCTTAAATGAAAAGACTCATGGGTATGTTTTAGAAATTTTGGAAGAGCGTCTTTTTAGCGTCATTCGAAATCTTGATGTCCGCGTTGAAAAGAAAGTTACTAAAAATGTAGTTAAGGCTAAAGCTGAGCTCGAAAAAACTCGCAAGAATGCGCACGGTTTTACACGAGAAAAATTTCAGAAATGGTTAGTGACGAGCATGGGATTCAAGAGCGATCTTTCACTCGCTTATGAAAACACGACGGTAAATGTAGATCTTCAAAAACGAGTCGTGACGTTTAAAGCTCTAGCTAATAAAAAATCTGTAGTGGCCTCGAAAACGATTGGAGCTTCACTGGCTTCAAATGCTAAAATGTTTGATAGCGGCGCTATGACGGACCTAGCGATTCGTAAACCCGTCGTTGAGCAGATCAACCGTATTATGGGATTTGGTGGCTTGCCGGCGAAACCCCTGCCGACAAAGGGTATTACTCGAAGTTTTGAAAATGATCGCAAGCCCTATGACGTATCCGAAGCGGCAGATACACCACTGTCATATGGTCTGATTGATATCACTGAACTGACTTCACCATTCTTGAAACGTGAAACCAACGAAAAACCTGATTTGTCGGCAGAATCGCAAATTGAATTAGGTAACGGTTTACTTTCAATGATGAAGTACCTTCGTGATTGGGAGAAAAACTCTTTCGATAAGTCGCTGGGTAACTTTAAAGCTTCAAGTGTCTTTGGCGGCGAGAGCGGCGGTGATACTATACTTTTTTCGAAGACAGATTTCTTTGGTTTAACAACGGCGCAGTTTATTAACTGGGTGGCAAACTTAACGAAGGGTTTTTCTCAGTTAGGATTAGTTTCTAACAACGGCGAAGTCGTATGGATGAGCGACTATACTAAAAATCAAGACAAGACCTTCCTTTTCGGTGTCTATGTCGACATCGTTAGTGGCCAGCGCACAAGCGAGGTCGCGATTCAGCCCATGGTTAAAGTCATCCGGTTGCTAAAAAATATTCAAGGCGTCATTGATGGGATCGAAAAAACCAAGTTCAAAGAGTTGCTTAAAAAAGACAAAAGTGATCCCGAGTGTCGGGACTTAAATTCCCCGAGTTGCCCGTCATTGGCTCAGGTCCTGGCAAAGCGAATTAACGAAGTTAAAAAAATCTTGGTCCCACTAGGAAACACGATTGCGACGAAGTTTAGGAGCCAAAAGGACTCTGCAAATCCTGGCTTAGCTTATGGCCGAATCACATTGCCAGCAATGGAAGCGATTGAAGACGACACGGCTTTGATCAATCAGTTGCTAGTTATTGAAGGATTATTAGAGGTTTACGATTCCACTCGCATCGAAACGTATTTGTGGTCGGCTAAGGAAACGTTCTCGTTATTGCAGAAGTATTATAATCCTAAGACGAACTTCTTTGATATTGATTCTAAGGTGGCCGATGTTCCAACGCTGATTCAAATGAGCCGAACATTCCGTTTAATGGCGCCTTACTTGCCGGAAACAGAGCGAATTATTCTTATAGAGAAGCTTAAAATCTGGGAATACAGCTTAGAAAGGCTGCAGTAATCAGCAGGTTCGCTACAGTTATAAATTTTCCTTATGGTAACTAGCGAATTAATTGGTTTGTCTTTTTGCTGTGAACGGTCCAAATTCACCCCACTTCAGCCTCTTAGAATGAGAGGCGTGATTGACATCTTCCGGGGGGAATATGAAGTCAATACTACTAGGGCTGCTTTTATTAGGCATTAACATCCACAGCGCAAAACCGGTTGATAAGCCGGCATTGATCGCTCAAGCGCACGTTCACGGACCAGGTTGCGGTTTCTTTCCAGCGAATAAATTAAGAATCCCAATTCGTCCAACAGGGCAAATGAATGAACTTCAGTTTAAGCATGTTCTTCAGGTGGTAGCTCAGGTGTATGAGCCGATCTTCCGCCAGAACGGTCGCCCAAAGTTGGCTCTTTTCCCAAGATGGACTGATGATACAGTCAATGCCTACGCATTCATTTGTAATGATCCTAAATTAATCGGAACTGCGAACTACCCACCAGAGTGTGCGCGTATGCAAACGTCTCCGGGTGTATTCACTCCGATTTCTGTTGTATCGATGTTTGGTGGTTTAGCTCGCCATCCGTTAATGACTCAGGAAGGCTTGGTCCTAGTGGCCTGCCATGAAATCGGGCATCACTTAGCGGGATACCCTCGTTACGGCAACAATGCTCAATGGGCAGCAACAGAAGGTCAGTCAGATTATTTCGCAACGGCAAAATGTGCGCGTAAGATTTTCAAGGCGATTGGTAACAATGCTTTGTGGGCTCAGCGGGCAGCGGTTACGTTTGAAGTTCGTAATGCCTGTGTAAACAATTTCGGTGTTAACTCGGAAGCAGCTGGGATCTGTATGAGATCGGCAATGGCCGGTTTGGCCTTAGCTAGAACGCTAGGTTCACTGAAAGGTGATCCAAAAGGTATCAACTTTCCGAATGTGGACAAGACGGTAGTGACTTCGACATTCGAAGGTCACCCGGCGGCTCAATGCCGACTGGATACCTACGTAGCCGGCGCGGTTTGCCGTGTTTCTGAAACTAAAGATTTCAGTCCTACGGACCCTAGAACCGGCGCGTGCGGCGTTGGTAAAGCAGCAGAAACAACAGGTATGCGCCCAAGATGCTGGTACCGTCCACCCACGCCAATGGGCAGCTAGTTCTTAGAATCGACCTGAAAAAAGGTTTGAGTAAATTCCCAAAAAAGATTAAAAAAACTCTCCGTACCAATAAAAAACGGAGGGTTGGCCGAGTGGCTGAAGGCGCTCGCTTGGAAAGCGAGTTTACTCCAAAAGAGTAACGCGAGTTCGAATCTCGCATCCTCCGCCAACTTCGAAATAACGCGAACCCACGGTACATTGAGACCAAACCCCACCTAATCCCGTGCTTGTTTTTAACTTTTCTATTTCAAGTGAAGCCTTGATTTAGGCCAAATTTAGTCACTGTTTTTGAAAGAAGTGGTGCACAGAATTCTGACAGGCGAAAAGGGATAAGGAGCCTGTTATGCTTTTGGCAAAATCGAAGAAATTAATTCCAAGGAGAATAACATGAAACTTGTAAATGGGTTTTTAACTTTAGCCTTACTTTTAACTGGGAACGCAAATGCAGCTGAGAAAGAACTCAAATCTGGCCAAAGTGTAGTGGTCTGTGCTTCCGATCGTAGCGATGGTAGCTATGGCGCATATTCGGGATTGGGTGAGCTAAATAGTATGTTGTTAAGCGATGAGGTGAGAACTCGCAGTGCTGGCTTTGCGGAAACTCAAGTAGTTATTCGCGCTCCATTTTCAGTTTCTGCACCATCCATTTCAAGCAAAGACAATGGCAACTCAACGTATGTTAATTCCAGCTACAAAACA
>DDTZ01000108.1:50942-51278 GCA_002344565.1 Bdellovibrionaceae bacterium UBA2351
TTAATATTCATACGGCTCTGGCAGTCTAATTTGAAAAACTTAGTTTATTAAAATTGTGTGTTGTTTGATTTGAAATATCATGGATTCAACCATGGCTTCCATTCGTTTTCTATCATTAGTTAAACTTTGATCACGTGACCCTGTGATAATATTTTCAAAACTCGCCGGAAATTCCGTGATAACCGTTTTTAGGTTAGGCGGAATGTCTCTTTGTTCCAACCGATTTAAAAGTACATCAAGAAAAGCTTCATGGCTGGTCGATCCATACGTCGGGGGTTGAGCCAAGTCATCCAATATCACACCAATTGTATATGGCAGAATCATAGCGGCAATTGA
>DDTZ01000063.1:0-703 GCA_002344565.1 Bdellovibrionaceae bacterium UBA2351
AGCGTCGTCGTGTTTATGATCACAACCGCAATCCTTATGGTCTTTCTTTTCCATTTTGCATGAACCATCCTTACACCCACCACAGTTCTTATGAGCGCACGCACCGAAAACAAGAGACATCCCAACCACACACATCAATATTAGATTTTTCATAACAACTCCTTAATTTTTAATTTTATACATTAAGAACGTCCGACATAATCACACGAACGCCTTTCTGCTTTAAATCTTCCCAGCGAAACTCAACTTTGTCTTCTGGTAATTTATACGTCGGACATAAATCACGAATCAAAGTCATTTTATAACCGAGCTCCATACCGTCGAAAGCCGTTTGAGTAATCCCCAAATCAATTGCATTTCCAAGAACATACACTTCTTTGATCGCCTTAAACTTTAGGTATTCATCCAGCAATGTTTTCTCGCCTTTTCCTTTATCAAAAAATGCACTGCCCGTGTCATACATGGGATTCATGCCTTTTTTGATAACGTAGCTAAAGTAATATACATCCAGTGCGGGGTGAAATGCCGCCCCCGGCGTGTTTTGAATACAATGATCGGCCCACAAAAATTGGCGGTCATGATGCAATTCGATTTTGTCCTCAATTTTCTTTCCTGGATTGTTCGAGGCAAACGCATGGTGCTGGGGTTTGTGGTAATCTTGCGAGGCCACAACGGCATCAAATTTCTTACCAGATAACCGTAA
>DDTZ01000063.1:1017-28363 GCA_002344565.1 Bdellovibrionaceae bacterium UBA2351
CCTTGAGCAAAAAAATCATTCTGCAAATCATGTACTAATAAACATTTCACACTTTAAAGTTTATTGAAATCTTTCACGTTTTTAAATATTTTTCCTGAATCTCACGAATTTCACTCTCAAATGAGGACATAAGTATAGGATATCGACACCATGTCTTTGGATCTAGTGATTCGTCATCTAGGTGAAATGCCGGAGCGTATCGTTCACGTTTCCATTGATTGCGCGACCAAAGTGCTAAAAACTTAATCACATACTTTGCTAAATCCGCTATTGGATATGAAGGAAAATCAACTTTTAGCACCTCAACGATGTCGGCAGGACGCTGACGATCGCGGATGAATTCCTTTTCAATTGCGTTCAGTAAATCATAAGGCATTAAATCAGATTCATCCGTTTGTTGCATTTTAGTTGGGCGTAGTTCCGCCGTCGGTGGCTTCATGAATACATATTTTAAACTCATCATTGAACCCACCCCTGACGGACCGATTTCACTGCACCATTTTAACCACTTATTTAGGAACGACTTATCGACTCCGGCGATTGGACTAAAACCACCCGATGTATCTCCGTCCATTGTCGCATAACCAACCGCTGCTTCAGACCGGTTGCTCGTAGCAAGCAGTAGTGCATTTTTAATATTCGCCATCATCCAAATACCCGGCGAACGGACACGGGCCTGAATATTTTGCAATGTAATATCATCAGCTTCCCAAGATAGCTTTCTCTGAATAACTGTTTCGACAATCTGTTTGTAGTTTTCTTGAACGGCCGCAATACTCCAATCAAAGAAACTTGTGCCCAGTTCTTTTGATAACTCCTGAGCTGCACGCTTAGTTTCAACTGACGAGTTCTCAGAGCTTTGATATACGGTTGTAACAAGTGATTTAATTACATGCTGTAAATCCCAATCTGTTTTAAAAACGGATGGGCCTAAATATTTTAATTTTTGAACGAACTTATCTTTACCCAGACTTCTGAAGGCTTCCGCTAAACATTTGACCGCCATGATCGTTACCACAGAAGAATCAACGCCGCCACTTAACGAAATAACAAATCCATGTGAACGACTTTTACGAAGATAATCAAACAACCCCAAACAGACGGCCCGATAGAACTCTTCATTCTTTAGCGGCTCCACATTTTCCCAAGCCGGCAACTCTTTTTTCGCACGCACAGGGGTCAAGAATTTCCAATGAAAACTGGTCGTGATTTTCGAATCTTCGGTGATACCCAATTCAGGCTTAAAACTCGCTGTCTGCAAACGACGAATACGATTGGCCTCTACATCGATAACGGCATCGTAGACTTCAAACTCATTAAATGAAAAGCGCGGGCTTTCCATGACAAGCAAACCATTGCTAGCAATTAAAGCTCCGCCATCGAAAATAATTCGACCGGATTCATTACCCAGTAGGTTCGAGTAAACATAGGCCACACCAAATGCGCGAGAGCCTTCGATTACAAATCGTTTACGCACATCTTGTTTACCAAATGCAAAATGCGAGGCACTTGGGTTTAAAATTATATCTACGCCTTTGCGTGATAGACTCGCCCCAACCCGTTGCGCCACCCACGCTTCTTCACAAATTTCTAAGCCAATTTTTAAACCGCCGATTTCAAAAAAGTAATCGCCAATGTGAACGTCCTCAGTAATTTGGCCCACTTTCAATGTTAAAGTTTCTAATGCTTGATTTTCCCAAGGACGGAACCAGCGGTTTTCATAATGAACGCCGTCGCCGGCCAAAAACTTTTTAGGAACTAAGCCTTTCAGATGACCATCAACGATCACTGCATTCACATTAAACACACTACCTTTAAAAAACAGAGGCAAACCTAATGTAACAACTTTATCTCGAGTGAACGGCAGTAAGGAGTATAGAACTTCAAGTGATTTTTCGCCGACGAAAGGTGAAAAAAAAGCGTCTTCACAGCCATAGCCAGAAATACTCAGCTCAGGAAAACACACGATCTGAATGCCACGTTTATCACACTCTAGAAGCGCCTGCTTAATATTTTCAAAATTACTTTCCCATGCTAAAGGTGTTTGATTCAGGCTCACTGCTGCTACACGCACGTTTTTCATCTCTGACTCCTAAAATAACGCTTAATCGCTAAGTCGAATATTTTCTATACTCGATACTCACAAAAGGGAATTGAAATTCCAACCTTCGATCGCCCATCAAACAAGCGAAAATAGTCACGGAAGCGTAAACTTTGTTCTCACTTTCGCAAGGTGTTATAAATATTTTTTGACTCTATCTTCGGTACTGTGATTCAAGAGGTCATGCGATTGTTACTTTCTGTCATCACATTACTTTTTATATCCGTTACGAGCCTAGCCGTACAGACTTTTTCTGGCTACATCGTTCAAAATGGCCATCAAAAAGCTCTAAAAATTGGCAGCCAAGTTTACTTTTTAATCGCAGCAAACGACGACGTAAAAGCTCAACTCAACAAATTAAAATCACGCGACTTTGTTTCGGGATTGGGAAGTACAGTTTCTAGCAGCACAGTTCGCTTAGAAACGATCGATTTTGTAGGTTTAGCTAACTTCCTAGGTTTGTGGATGTCGCCTCTTGGATTGTTTCAAGTGACCGATTTCAGCAGCCTGAGCCTCTACTCCACGGCCTCTAGCTCTTCAAAATCAGCGCTGAACTATTCAATTACACCAGCTGATGGCAACGCATGGGGTATGTTTCTTACCGATTCGGACCAAATTTACTATTCTAATTTAACGGTAACTGAATCAAAAGCGTCTATCCGATTTTTCGATGTTCAGACTGGCGCTTTCCAGAGAGAAGTTGCACTAAGCAAAATTTCAAAATGAGCTCTTTCGCTCGTCCTGATAAAAAATTGTTTTTTTCTAAAAATGACCCCGATGATTTACGACTCGGCGATGTTGTTTCAGTTCAAACTGAAATGGGTACAGTTAAAAACCAGTTAGTTGTTATTGGCTACCCAGATGATCGTGGCATTTTGGCCAATGGTGGTCGTGTCGGCGCTAAAGATGGGCCAAATGGAATTCGACAAATCCTCTATAAATTGGTCGCTCCGGCTTCCTTTAAAAATAGAATATCAGACGTTGGGGACTTTTGCGCTCCAACGGAATTGGCTCTAGATCAAGACACCGTAATTCAAGCCTTGGATCAACTCAATGCGAGCGGAAATAAAATTCTTTCCCTTGGCGGCGGACACGACTGGGCATTTTGTGATGTCAGTTCATTCATTACCCAGGAGTTGAGAAACAGACGTCGTCCGCTCGTTATTAATATTGATGCCCACTTGGATGTTCGTTCGGATATAAATGGGGTAAATTCGGGAACGCC
Organism: Bdellovibrionaceae bacterium UBA2351; assembly: GCA_002344565.1. Lineage (GTDB taxonomy): Bacteria > Bdellovibrionota > Bdellovibrionia > Bdellovibrionales > Bdellovibrionaceae > UBA2316. The sequence goes on from DDTZ01000063.1 coordinate 4,344, forward strand.
ATTCTTTAAGGCGCTTGAAAAATTCCCTAAACAATTTGATTTAATTCAAATTGGAATTCAGCCTCATTGTAATTCAAAAAAACATTTAGACTACGCAAAAGGCAAATCAGTTCAAGTAATCATGATAGATGACGTTGATACTAAAGGCATTGGTCCGGTTATGAATGAAATCGTCAAAACCCATCAACAACAGCCCGTATTCTTGAGCTTAGACATCGACGCCATCTCTGCCAGTGAAGCACCAGGATGCTCGCAGTCATGGCCAGGCGGCCTGCCATTTAACTCCGTTAAGTATATTTTATCCCAACTCAACCGTTTTGCAGCTTGGAATCACTTAGGCATATACGAAGTCGCGCCGTCGTTGGATGTTCAGAACATCACCCAAAAGTGCGCGGCTCTAGCGGCTTATGAATTTATGTCCTGCAATCTGGAGCCACAAGGAGGCTAAGGTGAACTCAAAGCCGGTGCAATTTGAACCAAAAGGTTTCGGCAGCGACAATCACGCCAGTGTCCATCCGGCTGTCATTCAAAGCTTAATTACCGCCAATGTCGACCATGCTCACAGTTACGGATTGGATCCCCTCACTGAGCGTGTGGAAAAGAAGGTCGCTGAACTATTTGAAACTGCGGCGAGATCTTTTTTTGTTTTCAATGGCACAGCGGCAAATATCTTGGCCCTAAAAGCCTGCACCCGCAGTTACCAAACTGTTTTATGTTCTGATGTGGCCCATATCCATGTCGATGAATGCGCTGGACCCGAGATCCACGGCGGTTACAAATTGATGCCGGTAAAATCAGTAGATGGCAAAGTTTCACTAGAAAACCTAAAAGCACAGCTGATTCGCCGAGGCGATCAGCACTACTCACAAGTTAAAACCATTTCGCTAACTCAACCAACTGAGCTAGGAACGTGCTACTCGATGGAAGAACTTAAGGCCATTTGCGATTGGGCCAAATCTGAAAACCTGTATATCCATATGGACGGCTCTCGCTTTGCAAATGCGTGCGTGACCTTGCGAAAATCATTTGCCGACATCACAACTCGGGTAGGTGTTGATGTGGTTTCATTTGGTGGAACAAAAAACGGTCTCATGGGCGCGGAACTGGTCGTTTTTCTAAATGCGTCCTTAGCCCAAGATTTTAAATATATTCGCAAACAGCTCGGCCAACTTCCCTCAAAATCCAGATTTTTGGCTGCACAATTCGATGCCTATTTTGAAAACGATCTTTGGAAAACTATTGCCGAGACCAGTCTAAAATCAGCCTCTTACTTTGCAAATGAACTCACTAAACACACACGCTTAAAACCAGAATATCCTGTTCAAAGTAATGCTGCCTTTGTTAAACTCCCTAAAGCTTGGATTAAAGAACTTAAAAAAGAACGATTTTTTTATGTTTGGGACGAAGCTACCTTTGTTTGTCGAATTATGTTTTCTTGGGATACGACAGAAACAGAGATTCAATCCTTCGTGAAAAAAATTGCACAACTCGAGAAAGGAAACTAATCGTATGAAATACGAACCGGTCCACTATCATGACTATTTAGGACTAGATAAGCTACTTAATAGCCAAAAGCGCCGCTCTGAAGAGTTCGGAAAGCCGGCTCACGAAGAGTGGTTGTTTATTTCCGTTCACCAGGTTTACGAAGTTTGGTTCTTTCAAATTTTAAAAGAAATTCGATCTTTAATTCCTTTGTTTAACCAGCCAACAATTCCGGAACGCGATATGGGTACGATTTCTCATCGAATCCATCGCATTCTTACCATTTGCAAAAATCTAACGAGTCCGCTGGATATCTTAGAAACAATGACACCTCATGAATTTCTAGATTTCCGCGACTACCTATACCCGGCAAGTGGCTTTCAAAGCGCACAATTTCGCATGATCGAAGTTCTTTTGGGATTGAAAATGGAAAATAGACTTAAACTAACTGAATCACCATTTTATGATCACTTAAAAGAGCCATTGCGTTCCGAATTATTGGAATTAATGAAAGGCAATACTCTTTTCGATGGTTTGGAAAACTGGTTAAGTCGCACTCCATTTTTGAAAACTACAAACTTTGATTTCGGCGCCGAATACAAGACCGCTTTGTTGAACGTTTACAAAGAAGATTTGGAGGTTATCAAAAACAATCCCCGTCTGAGCGATGCCGATAAAGAACGAAGTGCTAAAAATATTCAAACATTCATGGACCAAATTGATGTCGTATTTAATGAGGACAAGTACAATACTCTGAAAGCCCAAGGTCAGTTTCGCTTTAGCTTTAAGGCGTTCCAAGCGGCGCTATTTATTTCACTTTATCGTGATGAACCTATTCTTCAGGTCCCATTCAGCATCTTGAATGCGTTGATGGATATCGATGAAGCTTTAACGACATGGCGCTATCGCCATGCTTTGATGGCTCACCGAATGCTTGGACGAAAGATTGGGACCGGTGGTTCTAGCGGCACGGATTACCTAAAAGATACCGCTGAAAAGCATAAAATCTATACCGACCTTTTCAATATGAGTTCGTTCCTGATACCACGAAGCAAATTGCCTCCGTGCGTGATCTAGACTCGATATTTCCTAACGTCTAGCCGACAAATAAGCATGCTTAAGCGCATGCTTATATTTCTTTTTGTCGTTATTTGCGGCATTTCTGCCGTTGTATTCCTATTAGGCCCGTCCTACGCCAAACGGAAAGTAAAACTTTATGTATACGATTTAGCGCGCGTAGAGGCTAACTACGACCAGTTCAAAATTGAATCGTACAACCCGATTAAAATCAGCATCACCAATATCACTGGAAAGAAAAGTAAAGACTTTCACTTTTCAGCAGCATCCGTTTCTGCGGAACTAAATTTAAAAGACATTCTTCTTAATTGGGGAAATAAATTCGTCAAATTTCACTTGAATGTTGATGGTCTAAATATTTTTTACAAAGACGTTCCTATTGCGGGCATGCAAAAGGAGACCAAACTCCCAACCGATATGAATGCTGCAGTGGCAGCGAACATGCGTGATTACCTAAAATCGCAATACAACATTAACGAACTCGATTTACTGATTAAAATTGGAAAATTTGACTACAGTGTTCAGGTCTCTGCGGGCAAATATAGACTTTACGGAAATAATACGACTCTTAAGATTTCTAACATCGAAACTCCCATAGATTTTACATTGAATTCTTATCTCTATAGTGACGAAAATTTAGGCCCTTTGAGCAAAACCTATGTTCCTATCAACATTCATTCACAAGTGACTATCAAGGACGCCGCCGCCAATATCTTGAAAAGTGATTTCAATATTGCGGGAATTAAAAATACTTTCAGCGGTCTCGTCGGGCTAAAAAATATGGATTTCGATACAACTCTAAGAACCAAGATTCCAAAAATTGAATCTCTAGATTTTCTAAAAACCTACAAAGACAAATTCCCAGTCAGCGAGGCCCGCGGTTCGGCATCTTTAGAAATGATAGTACGCGGCAACTTAAATAATCTACCAGCGTCTCAAATAAAAGGTATTCTTGAATTAAAATCATTCGAAGCACTAGCTAAATATAAAAATTCAGATGTTGATTTTTATGGTCCATTTTTTTTAAACTCGAAAACATCGTTTACATTCACCAACATGGTGCCCGCTATCAATTCAACAACATGGGACATGAAACTAGACAATTGTGCTATTTCTTACAAAGACACTTTTCAAAAACAAAGTGGTGTACGCTTAACGTCAGAAGGAACCGTCAGTTATATCACAGATCTTTCTATCGACCGTTTCAAACTGAACTTCCACAATCTAGATGTTTCCCTAAAAGGATCCGCTAGCCAAAACAAAGCCTCTGATATTTCTGTAACGGTTAAGCCATTTAAACTTCAAGACTTTAAACAATTCCTACCTAATAACAAGAATCACGACATCTCCGGCGACGTCGAAGTTGATGCGCAGATTAAAGGGTTCCTAAGCCAGCCAAAATATCTATCAGTAAATGTTAGAAAGATTCAGGCTAATAATATAAAATACTTCTTAAAATATAAAAATGATTTGGTTTCTATCGAAGGCCCCGTTTCACTAAACTTCTTAGGAAATCTATCTGTTGAAAATGCCAAAGTCCTGAAAGGCTCCATCACTGGAAATAGCGACTTGTCGTCACTTGTTGTTACACAAAATAAGGCTGTTCGCAAAACAGCGACCGACTTGTTCAAACTCAACTGGATAGTCCAAGCAAAAGACGGACGCCTAAGTATCGAAAAATTGGACGTAAATACATTCCTGACTACATTTAACTTAAAGGGACATCCTCCTCTCACACAAGAAGACTCTTTTGATTTAACTTTGAATTTAGATTCGTTAAATTGGAAAAAAGCAAAAGCATACCTACCTGCAAATGAATGGCTAGATACAATCGCGGATATGAATAACAAAGGTTCCATCCAGGTTCGTGGCCGGTTAGATCCCTTTGAAATTCAACATTCTAAGTGGACGATGGAAACAAATATGCAAACGACGATATCAACATTAGCTATGCCGTTTAACTTCCATCTGACTAATAAACCTGTCGTAGGCAATGCGCCTGCCGAACCGGCTCTAATTGTTCCAGGGGCTTTCATTAAAGATAGAAATTTACTAAAAACTGTTCGTTGGAATCATAAAGTCAGCATTGAGAAAGTCACCTTTAAGGACTCCCCGGCACAATTTCAAAAAATATCTTTAGCAGCCAATCTATCTAACAATAATTTAACCATGCAGGGTGAAGTTGGCCAATTTTTTAATGGCAAAATGAACTTTTCTGATGTTGTTGTTCCGCTGGTTGAGGCAGATCCAAATATACAATTTAAAATGGCTTCGGCTAATTTATCTTTCTCTCCTCTAGTTGAATTCGTAATGCCCGAATACAAAAATTTAATTTCGGGTGTGAGCAATTTTGAAGTTATCGGTAACACAAAACTTCCGGGAACTTTAAACTTTAAAAAAGATTTAATGGCAAAAGGTCGTTTTATCATCCCCGTCTCGCAAGTTCACACAATGAACCTAATTAACGAAGTGAAGCAGCAGTTTGCGTCTATTAAAGACTTTGGCGTACCTTCAGCCGTCCAAATCGGTAATATGTCGGCATCGACTCAATCTGAATTTGAAATTAGAAACATGAACCTCCAACTCGCTAAGTTCAATGCGACGGCCGGAACCAAAGACGAAATCAATCTTAATGGAAATATTCAATTCGATTTAAACAGCAAAATCGCCGCTGTCGTAAAACTTGTAAATGTCCCTGTGCGCGGCGACTTCTTAAAAGCCAATCAAAGTCAGTCTGGCCATTTAGAAATACCCGTCCTTATAGAAGGTAACCTAATGAAACCTAAATGGAGTTTTGCCGGAAATACTATCGAAAAAATGACTCAAAACTTTATCGAATACCAAAAGAATCAAGCCCAAGCCGCAGTAAACCGTAAAGTTGCGGAAGTAAAACAACAAGCCCAAGACGAAATTGACAAGAAAAAGAAAGAAGCCGATATCGAAATCGAAAAGCGTAAAAAAGAATTAGAAACCGAAGCCCTTAAAAAATTGAATGGTCTATTCAAATAATTCGATTGTTTCGAAATCAAATTTATACTGAATTTTATCTGCCCACAAACTTAACACGTAACCACCACCGCCACTGCCAGTTGGTTTAGCCGCCAAAGCCCCTCTAGATTTCAAAAGCGAAATATGTTGATCAACTGCACCCGTGGTCAGTCCCCACTCTTTGAAACATTCATAGCCTGAATCTAGTATAGGTACTAATTTTTTTGGATCCTTGTCAGATTCAGAGCCCGAAAATAGCTTAATCGCATCCAAAGTGACTTGAATCATTTTTTCGTCAACGCGCCTTCCAGATTGGGGGTCCCTCTTAATAAAACTATTTACCGTATTAACACATTCTTTAGTAATACCTTTTTGCCCGGTATGACTTAAATATAGCTTAAATGGATTCTTAACATTCAAGGTCTCGATAATATTAGGACGCTTAAATATTAACGGTTTTTCATGCAACACGACGGCGATATCGACCCCGCTACTTTCACCATGAAAAATATTTTCAAGCTGACGAGCAAACTCGTATATATCCGCTGTTTTTACAAACCCCAGGTAATGAAACCAGCGGCTAAAGGCAACACACAAACTTGAACTTGCGCCCATTCCTGAACCTAACGGTAACTCATTTCTAAACCGAATATCGCCCGTCAGTTGCTCATCTTTACGATTTAAAAGTTCTAGGGCCTTCGACAAAACTCCGGGAAACAGCTCTTCAATATCAGATGCGTTCTCACCCGATGCCTTAACTGTTAAGGGCTTTGACGTGTGATTGTAGTCTAATTCTAATTTCTTTTTAAATAACGGAAAAACTAAAGCCGGACCGCCACGCAGAACCGTATGCTCACCAGAAAAAATCCATTTTCCATAGGTTGTCGTGCTGAAGCTAGACACCCTGAGCTCCCTTATACGACCACGAGTTAATGAATGTATTCTGGGGGAACAATTCCGCTAACGTCTGTAAATCCCCACGATGATCTGGCAAGGTCATGAAATGAATATTGTTTCCAGCATCCATTGTAATTAGCATCTTGGTTTTTAATTCGCCATTGATTTGGTGAAGGCGTTTTAAAACCGACATCGTATTTTCATTGCGATAGCTAAAGCTGGGGACACTGGTTTCAAATAGCTGATGCATTTCTTCGAACTCTTCAATTGCTAACGCACAGAATGTATTCCAATCTGCGTTTGCATTTGCTTTTTCAAGAAGGACCAAACGATTCTTCACACTTTTAAGGCGTGCCGCAAATAATGGGCTAGAAGGAACCCGAACATGTGCATCGGATGAGGACACGTCTTTCTTTGTAGAGTCGAGCAACATTACACTATGATTGAGGTCTTTAAACTGTCCATTCCATTCTTGAGCACCGTCAGTTTCCCACATGGCCCAAGAATCAAAAAAACTGCGGCAAGAGGAGCCTGAGCCCAGTCTCGATATTTTTGACATAGATTCTGGCGTGGCTCTACCGTTGGGTTGAAGTTTTTCAAACTCGGTCGCCGCTGCGAATGTTAATGCTGCAAAGCTAGAACTTGAACTCGCGATGCCACAATCTGAAGGAAAATTATTCGCAGATTTAACTAAATAAGCCTGTTTAATACCCCAAATATCTTTGATTCGAGACAAATGATTTAGGAATTTAGTTTTTCCCTTTTCGGTCAGTTCAAGCGACAACAAACCGTCGCCTACTAGTGGTTGCCACTGGTCTTTGTCTCCGCTAATAGGCTCAATCGTTACGAATGATCGTAAGTGATTCAATGTATAGGATATTGAAGGATTTGTCGGCAAATTCTGCTGAGCACTGGTTTTACCCATGTACTTGATGATCGCAATATTTGACGGTGCTGAATAAACGTTTGGTTTTAGCATAATTGTACTCTGACTTCCTGATCCCATAAATCACTGCGATCGTACGCTTCATTCAAATTCATTTCACTCAAAATCAACCGAACGCGAGCATGTTCACCACGCATAAAGGCAATAAATAAAATATCCGCGCCCAAGGCACCACAGCCCTTGGCAAAAGCGATTTCCGGGTGGGTGTTTAACGAATTCAAAATTTCAAGCGTATTCGGATGAACTAGATCCAGAGACATCAATCGCTTGTTCCACGTCTTTAGCTCTTCTAGAAAACCCGTGTGATCCCTTGCTTGGAGGGAAACCATCATTTTATCTGACAATTGCGACAAGCCTTTTAACGACTCAGTATTTAGTTTACCCAAATGTTCATGCGTGGCCACTTTAAAACCCGTTGGGACGATAAGAAATTCTAAATCCATAAATGGCCAAGCCATCCGTTGAAAATTAAACTGAACATCATTGTTAGTCGAAATACGTTTTAATGTACTGACGGCGCCAATTAATTGTGACCACAAATCATATCCACTTGGCAGCTGTTCTTCAGAAATAGTTGGGTTTAACTCCCGATTGACGTTTTGATAATCCTGCCAAATAGATTTGAAAAACGAATTTTGAGAAATCGCCGTCTCTGGAGCTTCTGTTTGGCGCTTGAAAAACGACAGACCAATAAACTGCGCTGTGCTCGCGCCGAAACCGCCTCGACCTTTATAGTTATCCTTAAAATTTACTTTCCATGACGAATAAAATGCCTGATTGTTTTTATAGTACAGTCCCGCGGGCGATTGAGGATGAAATGGACATTCTTGAGGCTCATTAGTGGCTTCGAATTCGACATCAAAACCAGGTTGAGTCGTAATCAACATAGCCGTTCCACCGACCAGCGCCGCGTACTCTCCAAAGCAAAATGTTTTTCCGGGTATTTGAAGGTGGTATTTCAAAACATCCTACTAATTACTGCGGGGGCATCGTGCGCATTTCACGGAGCGCTTCGACCGCGTTGGACATTGTAATACGTTTTCTAGCCACCAAAATCTCTTCTAGCTTTTTTTGTAAAATCGGGATTTCTAAGTCCGTCGCACCTGCACCCAGCGATAAATTTTTGATATGAAGTTTCATATGGCCTTCAATGATACCGACCGTAGTTAAAGCCCTGAGCGCGCCTAAATTCTGAGTCAGTCCAACAGCGCCACAAATACGACTTAAATCGTTTGAACTTTCAATGTCCAAAATCTTTAATGCTAACTTTGATGTCGGATGCAGACGTGTCACGCCGCCAACTGTGCCTAAAATTATAGGAGCTTTTAACTCACCACTTAAGATACCATTGCTAAAGCGCCATTTCGATAACGAGGTATAGTGACCAAAGCGTGCAGTGTAGGCATGCATACCCGCTTCTACGGCACGCCAGTCATTGCCTGTCGCAATCACTATTGGATCTACGCCGTTCAATATACCCTTGTTATTGGTCGCTGCACGATATGGATCTAGTTCAGCAAATAAACTCGCTTCTTCAATTTTTTCGCCTAACTCAGCATCTACTTTGATATTGATATTTACTTGAGTCAATTTTGAATCTACCAAGTTAGACAGAATGCACATAGTGACTTTCTCACCTGTTAATTCTTCGATTGGTTTTTTTAGGTATTCACACACTTGGTTAATTAAATTCGCACCCATGGCTTCACATGGATCCATGTAAACATGAACAATCCCCATGAACTGACCATCCGGTCGCACTAATTTTCGAACTTGAATATCACGAACGCCACCACCGCGAGCAACTAATGACGCAACGGCATCGCGATTTGCAATAGTGATGAAATGTTCTTTGTTTTTTAAAATTATACTTTCAAATCGAGGAAAATCTTTAATCTTAGCAAGCTGGATCTGACCGATGATGTCATCGCCGGTCACTGAGGTTTTAATTTCGCCATTTTCTTTTACCCATTTTGCAGATTTACTGGCTGCTGCTATGATCGAGGTCTCTTCAACCGCCATCGGAATCAAGCGATCAACACCATCGATTCTGAAATGGGTGGCAACACCCATTGGCAACTGAAAATAACCGATAGCATTTTCAATGAAGTTCTCACCTAAAGAGATATCTTTAACTCCACCTGTAGAAAGAAATGCGATGTCTTCGTCTTGAATAAAACCCATTTCGCGTAAACGAAATAGTCGTTCCTGATAGTCTAACTTCGAAAACCCGCTAAACAAGTTATCTAAATTTTTCTCATTTGACATAAAACGCCTTACTTTTCCTAAATGAATCCACGTTTCTATAACCACAACAGAACATAGCTATTTTTAATTCTCGATATGTTTTTTCATAAAAACTAAACAGATTATCTGGGCTTAGTTTTTTCTTTTTCATATCGACGACTAAGCTATTCAACCATGGTTGAGCCATTCCGACCAGATGTGATCCCATAGCTATCATTTTAGCAGCATCAAGGCCTGTGCGAACACCGCCACTACCCCAAAACTGATAAGAAACAGAGTCCTTATCGTGGAAACCCATCCATTCTGTTATATCATAACCCCAGTCAGAAAACACAAATCCTGTATCCAAACCTAAAGATTTTTTAGGGTATCGAAGAGCTTCAATTCTAGCCCAATTGGTTCCGCCCTGGCCTGAAAAATCTACCGCATAGACCCCGGTTTGATTCAAGCGAACCAGGTCAGTTTGAGAAAACCCAAAACCGACCTCTTTTACTATGACGGGAATACCGATCTCTTTAGTTAATTTTTCGATCGTTTTTAGACCATTTTTAAACTGAGGGGTGCCTTCCATCTGAATGCACTCTTGGAGTGCATTACAATGAACAATCAGCCCCGCCGCTTGGATATTATCTGTGATTTTCTTCACCTGATCGATCGGTGTTGTGATCAATTGGCTTAAACCTAAATTAGAAAGCAAAATAGCTTTCGGGTATTTCTTACGAATGCGTTTCCACTCATTCAACGCTTTATCATCTGTCAGTTCTTTGCGCTGAGAACCGACACCCATTATGATTTGTTTGTCTTGGCTTAGCTGAGCAAAAGCTTCATTAATCGGCTCACCAAGAGCCGTTCCTGACGTCATAGAACTAATGAAGAACGGAGCCGAGAGTTTGATTCCATTAAACTCTGACGACACATCGACATCGTCAAAATTCATTTCGGGAAATGCTGTCGACTTAAGAGAAAGATAATCTAAAACTCTGAGTTCAGTCGTTTGAGTCAGATCATCTAGAGAAAGAGACAAATGATCGGATTTACGAGAGTCAAAAGAAGGGTCATTCGATGATCGTTTCAAAGAGACTTTCTTAGGTACGTTCGCAGCTACTTTCTTAGATGTTTTCGTCTTCAAAATTTCTCTTCCCCAGAAATAAAAAAGGACCTTCTATCGAAGATCCTTTTTAGTTTTTCATTCTATACAGATTTCATAATCCGTTAAGGACTACTTAATCGCGTGTGCGCAAAGTTTTGTGAAACCTTGTGGATCGTTGATCGCCATTTCAGCTAGATTTTTACGATTCACTTCTACACCCGCTTTGATTAATCCACCGATTAAACGAGAATATGTAGTTCCATTCAAACGTGCACCTGCATTGATACGTTGATTCCAAAGCGTGCGGAAAGCACGTTTATTCATCTTACGACCTTTGAACATGTACGCCATCGCACGGTCTACTTTTTCAGTAGCGTGGATGAATGAACGAGAGCCAGCTGAGTAAAAGCCTTTTGCTCTTTTTAAAACCTTTTTGTGTCTTGCTTTATTTGTTTTACCTGATTTTACGCGTGGCATGTCGGCTCCTTAGAATACCAATGTTCGGCTAGTTTGGTACATGTTAGCTGAATGAACATAAGTCACGTCGCCTAAATGTCTTTTTGTTTTAGATTTCATGTGAGAGTTTAAGTGGCGCATACCAACTTGTTTGCGCTTAACTTTACCGCTTGGAGTAAGACGCATGCGTTTCTTAGCTCCTGAGTGTGTTTTCTGTTTCATTGTATACCTTTCTCAAACGAGGCGTCATTTTTAGAATAAAAACGAACTTTTGGGCCAGCTTGGTGATCCCTGTTTCTAATAAATGTGGATTGGATTGTCCAGGATTTATTTCAGGAAAATGAAGGGTTTACAGCTTAACGTTTTTGCACTCAGGTCCCACGTAGGCCTGAGGGTGAACGATGCATTTTGTCTGTAACTTCAAGACCTTAAGAACGGCGCAGTCTAACCGCAGATGCCAGTGATTGCCATGAGCCGTATCCTCAACTATCAATTTGGTCAAAATTTTAGCAGCTGGCGAAGTCGTATCGGTTTTAGATGTCAAATCTCCGGCCTTTAGCGCCTGCTTACACATTTCATTTTTAACATTGCGGTTCACGTAAATAACTTCGATAGGCGTAATCTCATGGGCTGCTTTGATCAGGCCCCACTGTTCAGCCGCCAAGAAATCACTGTGAGTATAACCGCCTTTATTGGGAACATCGATACGATTCATCACTAGCTTGGGGTTACGAGTTAGATACGACAAATCGATATCCATACCCGTTTTATGACTCGCATGGCTACCAATCGGGCCACCATTAATGGCAGCGGTATCGGCAACTGATAGAATCACGCCTTTTACATTTTCGCGTAACCACTCACCTAGATTCACAACCATTTCGACCATGTCATAGGTTCCATAGTGACGCTTCTTCGTTGGCCATAAGACTTCAAAACCAGCATTGGGACCCAACTTCTGAGCGGCTTCAAGAATACTATTCGAATGAGTCAAATAGACCATTTTCTTAACATCAGCCATCCATTTACCGGTATTTGGCTTACCCCAGGCTTGATCCACTGGGCGCGACCCATCAATAGGTGGGGGAACAACAACCGGAGGCTTTGGCGCCGGGGTCGGCGTTGGCTTCGGTGCGGGCGTTCCCGGTTTAGGATTTGGTGTCGGAGCCGGCTTCGGCTCTGGCGCTGGCTTCAGAGCGGGTGTTCCCGGTTTTGGGTTTGGCGTCGGTGTTGGCGTTGGCTTCGGATCCGGAGTTGGTTTTGGATTTGGCGTAGATGTTCCTTGCGGCACAGTCGGCTTTTGATCCTCAAAATCCGGCATTGGCGGTGGTTGTTGACCATCTTTTTCTGGAATTTTTTCTTCACCCGTTAACTTCGGAACGGCTTTTATTTTTTTTTGTGATTTAAAGAACGTTTTCTTTTGTTCTTCTACTTCTTTGCTCACATCTGGATACAACGTTGCTACGTCATCAATGCTTGGCTCAGCAAAGTAGTATGGTAATTCTTCAACAGCGCTTGGATCAGATCCTTCCAGCAAACCTTTCTTCTGTGCTTTTTCGTAATCCGATAGATTTTCATCAGGAATGTTTTCAAAAATAGGATCAGGAATCAAATCCGGAGCATTTTCTGTTTTCTTGATTTCATTATACAAAATATCTTTTGAGATTAACTGATCCGTGTAGAATGTATCCTGATGACGATAGTAAAAGTCGATTGTTAAACGACGACAAAAGTCCGCTGAGTTTTCAGGTTTATTAGATTCATCCACCGACGCGCTCACTGAGCATACGGCCTTCGCTCGGAATAGATCCTTGATCGATGATTTATCATCTTTAATTTTTAGGGGAATTTCGCCATTACCAATTGGACCCACTAAAACGAATGCGAACGGATTTCCATCGTTGAAAACAACATCCCCTTTTACTTCAAGTTGATTCGTTACCGAATCAAAATAATGGGATACTTTGCTAAGTCTTAGTTTTCCACGAATCAGTTTAAGAGTTTTATTATTTGAACCTTGACCCATCGGCATTGAATCGATGACTTGTTCTCGTGTTAAACCAGGAACTTCTTTAACACGAAAAAAATCCCCAACATCGTCGTACTTAGTTGGAATTTCTTGAACCCACAAATCAGACACAGCAGCTACCGGCTCTTTCTTTGAACCATCGGCAGACTTTGCGGAATCAGCACCGTCACCAGTTACTGGGGGCGTTTCTAACGCTTTGATTGTTTCAGCATCTAATGTTTTAAAATTACGACCGCAAGCCGCTAGATAAACTAGAGTAAGGAAGTAAATCAGGTATTTAGCTCGGCTTAAGTGACTCAAAACAAACGCTCCTAATGAGAGTGACACTATATTATAGTCATAGCCGTGCAGTTCTCATACCTAGAGATTAAAACTATTTAACAATAGAAATGACATTATCTGCAACATATTCGCATTCGCAAAAAAACACGCGCCAATTTCAGTAAACCTGTCTAGCGGGAATTGTCACTCGCACGTCAGAAACCTGTCAAAGATAAATAAATTCGCGCTCTTCTTGGTATTAATGTTGTTTATACCTATTGGATCGGAGCTGACGTGCGTTCAAAATTTGGTTCACTTATCATCGTGATGGCTATTGTTCTTTTTCAGTCTCATTCCTACGGGCTAGAACTGACAGACGAATCTAAATTACGAAAACTAAGCTACCAAATGCGGGGTCTGCCTCCAACACCTAAAGAATTTGCTGATTTGGTAAAAGCAAAAGACACGGAAAGCAATCTAAACGCCTTTTTTCGAAGCAAGGTCGAAGAGTATTATAAATCACCGTGGACCGCATCGAAACTGACTGAGCGTCTATTTGAAGATTGGCGTATAGAAAACCCAGGAACGCCTTTAACCGAAGCGTTCTTAGAGCAAAAAGATACAGAGATAGGTCTTGGCTACCCACCCACCTCACAGAACGACACGGCTCTAGTTAAAGTGATACAAAGCGCCCTCACACAGGGCGATTCTTGGGACGAAATTCTAATTTCAAATTCTTTTTTGAAAATTACCGAAGTCACTTCTACAATTCAAAAAATTCGTCAAGTGTACGAGTATTCTAGCATGTCTCGCATTAAAGCATTCAAAGATGCCGTCATGTCTGCCGGAAAAAAAATGGATTCAACTGAAGAAATTCAAGCGGTTCTGGATGCTTATATCAAGGAAAAACCTCTAGATTCTACCACCCAAAATCCAATATTCACGTCAATCGGCCCAACACCGTTTGTCCGCAATTCACACTTAGATATGAAGTTAACTATTCTCATTCTTCAAGGCGCTCTAGAACAAGGCTCCCCTAAATACAACGACCTTGTAGCCCATCTTCGACAAGTAAAAGATTTAAACTATTATTCGTCGCAAATAACATCCAGTGTATTCATCCCACCAAATCAAACCGCAACTTCGATTGCGACCGCTAGTACTAAAGAACTTCCTCAAATGATATTTAGTCTAAACGATGTAACATCCAGATATAAAAAAACGATCTACAGTAAAGCCGCAGCTTTCTTTAGAATCTATTTATGCGATGACATGCAACAAGTCGCTTTGCCGGATGGTGGATCAAAAAGCCAAGAGGCCTTTAAGTTTATCCATAAGAGCACCCCTAGCGCAGTAACCGATGCGCCTCCACCGCCTACGCAGACGATTATGAACGTAAAGCCACAGCATGTTCAACCCCAATGCCTAGGTTGTCACGTTAAGCTAGATCCCATGGAAACTATCTTCAATAAAAAATTTGACCGTCTATCATTTACAGCTACTGGCCCCAAACAGTCAGTTTTCAACTTTTCGTATGATGATTACAACGGACGCACGATTACTATTCCCGTTAACAACGTCGACGAATTACCGGCTCTGATTTCAAAACAACCTCAGTACATTCGGTGTCAAAGCGAAAAGTTTTGGAACTGGTTCATTGGAACAGATGTTCCCTTGAGTCCGAAACAACGTGATGAACTAGAAAAAGTATACGTAACTAATGAATCTAAACCGCTTGAAATCATCAAATACTTAACAAGCCTAAAATTATTTTCGTCCGACTCATTTCTTTCCGAGCCTAAACAGTTCAATAACGTGCGCCCTATTTTTCAAAAATGTCACGGCTGTCACAAATCCGATCCGACTATCCCATCCCTTTTGGAAATTCCGTTTAACTTGAACCGGACATCGCAAGCTGAAAAAATGGCTGATCATTTAGACATTCTAAAAAGTGTGGTTAAGCTAACTAACATTCTAGGAGACCAAAAAGGCATTAAGATGCCAACAAAGGATGCTGGTTGGAAAATTTCGGATGCCGAACGTAGCACTTTGATTAAATGGATCGCTGACGGCGCTAAAGATGAAAATGGAACTGATACAATTACCACTGAACAAAAAAACAAAATCTTGGCACCAGCCAAAGCGGGCGTTATGGAGGTTGTCAATCAGCCTAGCCAATTAGTTCCTACAATGCGTCCAACCTGGCAGCGCGTTCTTACCTACAGTGAAATCATCAAAACTCTGCCCTTGAAAATCGATACCACAAGCACCTACTCTTCAACCTGCGCCAACGAACTTCTAGGTAAAAAGTATGTCTTAGGTCATCCGGATCTATACACGGCTCGCCCGGTTTCAGAAACTTTAGATAATGCCTATCGCGAATCATATCGTAAATGCGTTGTTCGCCTTTTAAAGCAATCCCAAACATCCTTCGCCGTTAACGTGCAAATGAATCCCGCAGGCATTAACCTCTCCTCAAAAATTAGATTATATTCGACAGGACTCTACTCTCTGGCCATACAGATCACTAAGGAAACTCCTTTGGAAAGCGTGTTTAGCGTCATTTCAAAAATGAAATGGAGCGATCTAGACGAGCAACAAAAGCTAAAAATAATCCAACAACAAATCGACTTTACCGTTGGACCAAACTTAAACCATATCGAAGCAGAAATGGATCTTGCAAAAAATGTAATGAAAGCAGTTGATCGTATTGCTACAGACCCTTCAAAAAATGATCTCATTTCAGCTTCCTATTTCTCGCTGTACTACATCCTCAACTCTAACTCCTTCCTGGTTTATTAAGGAAACGCCGATGAAAAACATGGATAGACGCCAATTTATTCAAGCTGCGATTAACTCGGGACTCGTGTTTTCTCTGAGTTCCCTACGTCCAGAATCTATTTTTGCCCAACAGGATCCTGCATCGGAAAAATTATTGCTCGTACTGAGATTTAACGGAGCCTGGGATCCGTTGATGGCTATGGATGCACGGACAAAAGAATATTTAAATGCAGCAAGCTTTTCCACGTCAGAGTTTTTAGCTTTCGATGATCGCACGTCTATTAAACAATATAAAGGTGCACAGCTAGGCATCAGCATGAAACCCCTATTTGAATATCTCGACGACATATGTATTGTTAACGGCGTGATGATGAATATGAAATCAAGTGCACACGAAACAAATCGTGAATATATGTCGTCCGGAAACATCACGACCGGCACTACATTTTTCCCGTTTGCATTAGCTCAAGCTATGCAGCGCCCCGATTACCGAATTGGCTACCATATGGAATACGAAACGCTACAGAGTGGGAACTATAACAACATAGCTCCTACAAAGAATTTAGTTTCATTCTCTGAGACAATCGACGATCCGTATGAAAGCGTTCTAGACGACGAAACCACAGCAGCATCTATGCAGAAGCGCGTGATTTCACAAAAGCGCAAAGATAAAGACACCATCACAACACTGAATAAATTGATCGAAATAACAAAGACATCACTATCGTCTAACAATTCCCAGATTCAGCAAGCCTCGCTAGCTCTTGCCGGCCTCGGAGCCGGCTATTTAAAGATGGCCCAAGTTGATATGACCAGAGACGGAGACTTAGACACTCACTTTGGTCATCAGTCGACCCACAATACTAAACTAACGGAAGGCTTCGATCATGTCGCCAAAATGATTAAGTTTATGAAGGAAACTCCTTATCGACTAGATCCCTCCTCGCAAAAAACTCTGTTCGACATGACCACGGTTGTTGTAACTAGTGAATTCGCTCGAACAGCCTATCCTGAAAGCGACTCAGGAACAGCTCACAATCAATACACTAATTCGTGCTTGTTGTTCGGCGGAAACGTAAACGGTGGAACGCTGATTGGCGGCTCACATATATATAAAAAATCTGAGCTTAATTTGCCCAACTCTGAAATGACAAACGGCCTATACCACGCGACGCCTTTTAACTTTCACACCCAAAAACCGATGACCAGAGAGGAACAATCGTCGACGCCGGTTGAAGCATTTGGAACGTGCAAAGCAAACAAGTGCTTGGACTATATTTATCCAGAAACCATATGGCGTACGGTGGCTCAGGACTTTGGGGTAAACTCGGTTAGCACATTTTCAACCGGCCCAATTCTAAAAAACATGTTCAAGTAGATTACCAGAGAAAAAAATAAAAAAGGAGACTTTCGCCTCCTTTTTTTTAGTTTTCATTTTAAGCTTAACAACTATTCGCTGTGTTCCGCTTCGTCGCCATCATCTTCATCTTTTTTAGATTTAGCGTCGTTAGGATTAACTTTCTTCGGGTGTTTCTTTTCGTATTCTTTGATCTTAGCTGGATCCGGAGCCAGCAACGTATACATTTGCTTACCTTCAAATCTTGGAGTTGTTTCCACCATCGCTAAATCCTCAACGAATGCGATCGCTTTTCTCATCAGCTCCATACCGAATTCCTGATGGGCCAACTCACGACCTAAGAAACGCATGTTGATTTTAACTTTATCGCCTTCCAATAAGAAGCTACGCGCGTGTTTCATTTTAGTTTCGAAATCGTGGATATCCGTACGCGGACGTAACTGAATTTCTTTGATTACGATAACAGTTTGTTTTTTACGAGACGCCGCTTGTTTCTTTTTGTTCTCGTATTTCCACTTGCCGTAATCCATGATTTTACATGTTGGCGGCGTCGCGGTTGGAGCGATCTCTAACAAGTCCAGGCCTTTTTCTTCAGCGATGCGGATAGCTTCAGGAACGGTCATCACGCCAAGCATCTGTCCTTCGTCATCGATTACTCGAATTTGCGGAGCACGGATCTCACGATTAACACGAAGACTGTCTTTGTCGTCTTTTTTCTTAAAACGATCGCCACCTTTTGAAAAATTGCCTCTGTTTTCGAACTTATTAATGGGAAACCTCCGATTAAAATATTTTAAGCCTTAAGGAGCTTCGATTCCTTTAAGTGCTCTTGTTTTTACTTCATTTACTAACTGATCTACCACTGTTTCCAGTTTTAGATTGTTTACGATTTTACCACTCTTCGTACGAAGAGATAACTCGCCCTGCTCGGCTTCTTTGTCACCGATGATGATCATGTACGGCGTTTTAGCCATTTGTGCTTCGCGAATCTTGAAATTCAATTTTTCGTTACGACGATCGAACTCAACACGAAGGCCCTTATCACGCATCATTTTTTGGATCTTTTCACAATGCTCATTCACGCGATCCGTAACGTTTAATATCGTCACTTGGTTCGGCGCTAACCACAATGGCAAATGCCCCGCCGTATGCTCAAGATAAACACCGATAAAGCGCTCTAATGAACCCAGGATGGCTCTGTGGAGCATAACTGGTCTGTGTTCTTTATTGTCTTCACCTGTGTATTTAAGATCGAAATTTTGAGGCAAGTTGAAATCACATTGTAATGTACCTAACTGCCATGGACGACCAATAGCATCGACAAACATGATATCAAGCTTAGGACCATAGAATGCACCATCACCTGGGTTGACTGTGTATGGCAGGTCCAGCTGCTTAAGCGCATCGGATAGCGCACCCTCGGCGCGATCCCAAACTTCGTCACTGCCCATACGTTTTTCTGGGCGCGTACTAAGATAGATTTTAAAGTTATCCATGCCTAGGGTTTTATAAACTTTATTTAATAAAACCATGAAGCTTGCTATTTCAGATTGCAATTGATCCACACGACAGAAGATATGGGCATCGTCTTGGCAGAAGGTACGAACACGAGTCAAGCCGTGCATCGCACCTGATTTTTCGTAACGGTGCAAACGACCAAAGTCAGCCATACGAACCGGTAAATCACGATATGAATGTTGCCCGTTGTGAAACATCAAACAATGCGATGGACAGTTCATCGGTTTTGCCGAAAAATCGCGTTCATCCACACGCGTGAAATACATGTTCTCTTTGTAGTTTTCGTAGTGGCCAGATTTATGGAATAAGTTCACATCAAAAATTTGCGGAGTGATCACTTCGCCGTAACCAAATTCGATATACATTTCACGAATAAAGTTAACCAACTGGTTGTAAACCAAAGCTCCTTTATTAGTAAAAAATGGCGAACCAGGAGCCCATTCGTGAAACATGAAGAGATCAAGCTCTTTACCTAATTTACGATGGTCACGCTTTTTCGCTTCTTCGATTTGATGAAGATAGGCATCTAGCTCTTTTTTATCTTTAAATGCAGTTGCGTACACGCGCTGAAGCATCGGGTTCTTTTCGTCCCCACGCCAGTAGGCACCCGCCACGCTTAATAATTTAAAGGCTTTAATTTGATTTGTATTTTGAATGTGAGGACCACGACACAGATCGAACCACTCGCCTTGATCGTAAATACCAACCGACGTTTCGCCTTTAGCTTTTAAATCTTTGATAATTTCAACTTTAAAACGTTCACCCATTTTAGTGAACGTCGCGATCGCTTCATCAATCGGCACATCTCGGCGAACGATTGGAAATCCAGCATCGATTACTTTTTGCATTTCCTTTTCAATTTTTTCAAAATGCTCTTCAGTAAACGCAAACGGGGAATCAAAATCGTAAAAAAATCCGTTTTCAATCACCGGCCCAATCGTCACTTTAACTTCAGGCCACAGGCGTTGTACCGCTTGCGCCAATACGTGAGCGCTCGAATGGCGGATGACTTCGTTCGCCTCTTCACTTTTAACAGTGACGATTGATAATTTGCTGCCGTCTTTAAGTTTATGACGAAGATCGACGATATCGCTGCTGCCATCAACCTTTCCACCTAAGGTGTCTTTAGCTAAGCGTGGGCCGATAGATTCAGCGACCTCTAAAACCGTAGGTTCATGGTCGAACGTTTTTTTTGAGTTATCAGGTAGAATAATAGAGATAGAAGACATTTAAGAGGCCGTAGACATTGGGATAAAGTGTATAATCATCAGATGCGTCATTTATAAGGCAAAAAGTAACATAAAGGGTTATGTTTTCAATGTGTTTAGCCGTAAGGAATCAGCGCGTTATTATACAACTCTTGAGATGAACTGAAGACCACCAACCCAGGCTTTGTCTTTACTTTGAGTCCAAGTCACTCGGGACTGCATTCGGATTTTTTTACCATCATGACTGACATAATCAAGAACGACAAAGTCCTTTTTCCTGAACGAGTCCTGACTCATTTCAATGCGCGCACCGTGAGAACTAAAGTGACTTACATTAACAGTGATCGCGCCTCCCTCACCCGATAAAAGACTTAATGTTCCCGATGTAAGTACCTGAAAACGCTCCCATCTTCTAAACAGAGGCTCTGGGTTTTGAAAGAAACGCTTTAAAAGAATATTTGTGATGTTGCGCTCTTGCGGACCAATCAAAAGGATTTCAGAACCATGTAGTTTATTGATTAAAGGGGATGGCTTTAGCGTCTGATAAAAGACGATAAACTTGATTTTTTTACCGTAGCGCTCGCCCATGGATTTTAGTTCAACGTATTTCTTTTCGTTGATTTCAGATAGCTCCATTAAAAAATGACGGGCTTTATCGCTTGGTACCCCAAGTATACCTTTTAGGACGTCTTCATTGGGAACCGATTGAATGTTCCATTTCGAGATTAAGTTTATAAGTGGAGAATCGGACGCCTGAGTTCCTAGCCAATATGCATTCATGCTTTAGATATTAAGCAATAGGGGTTCCCGGTAATAAATCACTGAATGAATTAGACCGTCAGTTTTCTAACAGGTGTCTAAAGAACCAAAAACACCCCCAAATATGGATCATCTCAAATTGGAATTATCGGTGGCCCCATTGACGGCCACCGATAAAGAGTAACTTAAAACGTAATCTTGATCGACTCTGCCGATTTTTTCGCTGGTCCATGAAAAACAGCTTCGATGTTGTTTCCATCCGGATCAATTAAAAACGCCGCATAGTAACCTGGGTGATACGGGCGATTCCCCGGCGCGCCGTTGTCCTTTCCACCATTTTCTAAACCAAATTTGTAGAATTTTTTTACGACATCTTCTGAGCTCGCTTGAAAGGCAAAATGCCCGCGTCCAGTTAGCTTACCTTGCGATGCTTTGCTATCCTTCGATGATACAAAAAATTCATCAGCCCAGAAATATTCTTCGTTCTCGCCGCCAATGGGGATCGAAAGAGCGCTAAAGATGGCTTTATAAAACGTTTTACTTTTTTCCAAGTCCGCAACGACGATTTGCAGATGATCGATTAAACGGCCCCTGTGCAATTCATTTACTTCCATATTTTCTCCTTTTCCCGGCGGGATTGTCTCGAAATTAAAACATGATAAAGAACACAAATAAAAACTAAATATTTTCTTTCATGACAATGGACCAAACTCGATGCCATTATACATTTCTTAGTTGATTTAAAAAAAAGGAGTTTTTTCTTGAAAAATTTTAAAATTTTATTTTCTTTGCTAGCAGTGTCTTCAACACTATTTTTTTCACTAACTAGCTGCAGTCAAAAGGAAGTTAAGCCCGAAGTTAAACCGGCGCTGGCACTACCAACTACAGTTGAAGACGCAGTGAAGAGTTCATTTCGCACTCCGGAAAATACTAAACGCGATCAATATCGGCATCCGGTTGAAACTCTAAATTTCTTCGGCATAAAACCAGAAATGACAGTGGTTGAAATTTCCCCAGGCGCCGGTTGGTACATGGAAATCTTAGCTCCGCTTTTATCAAGCCGAGGACAATACATCGGCGCCGGTTTTCCTCGTGACACCACAGTAGATTTCCAAAAGGAACTTAACTCTAAGATCGATGCTTGGTTAGCAAAATACCCTGAAGTGGGAGCTAAAGCGAAAATCGTTTCATTCAGCCCGACTACTGAAATCGCGCCAGCTGAGTCCGTCGATATGGTTTTAACATTTAGAAATATCCACAACTGGATGCCAAAGGAAAAGGAAGCATTTAAAACATTTTTCAAAGCTTTAAAACCAGGTGGAATCTTGGGCGTTGTTGAACATCGTGCTGATCCCAAAGCGAAGTTCGACCCTAAAGCTAAGAACGGTTATGTTTCTGAAAAACACGTGATCAAAATCGCAAAAAGCGTTGGTTTTAAATTAGAAGAAAAATCAGAAATCAATGCCAACCCTAAGGATACAAAAAACTATCCGGAAGGTGTTTGGACTCTGCCACCGACGCTTCGATTGAAAGATGTCGACAAAGAGAAATATCTAGCCATTGGCGAAAGCGATCGCATGACATTGCGATTTGTTAAACCGGTGAAGAAAGCAAAGAAATAATTTTTTTAAATGAACGTAAGCTCTTAAATTATGGGAGCTTACTTAATCATCCTAAGAGCTAGATCGGTATCATTGATCACACGATCTGAAATCACCGGCTGACGACCGAAATACCCCAGCATACGAAGCGACTCACCATGAATGAACGACGCCGTTGTGTTCGTCATATTAGATGTCCCAAGGTAGGCTACGCCTTTAAGAATCTGTTTCCAATCCCATTGCGGAAAACTTCCTCGAGCTAAAAGACTTACCGATCGGGTTAAGTGACAACTGGCACAGCTGATCGTTCCCGAATTATGAATACGTGTATTTTCAAACTCAAATGCTGTTCGTGCTGCGGATTGAATATGCTCAGGTGGAAAGATCCTTTTCGCTGTTTGCGAGTCATTTAAAAACCTAAAGAAATGATCTTGATTAGAGGGACGAGGAACAGCATCTAGCAATGTCTCAGCACCGACCGACTGTTTTGAAATTACGACTTGGGCTTTTTTATCAATACCTGGAATTGGTTGAATTTCTAATTTACCATTTACTGGTTTGTAGGCACCAAATGCCCAAGCATTACCCATCGGATTTACGTTCATAAATGTAACACGTACTAAATTTTGAACACCGACATATTTTAAAACAATAGACGAAAACGCTTTCCAGTATTGGCTTTGATACCCTAATGAAAGCAATGCCGGCGACACTTGCAATGGGTCCAAATTTCTATAGCGAACACTGGATTTAAGCTGTCGGTACTCTTGAATCAGCCCCTGCCAATCGTTCGACGTCAGATCGTAAAATGTATGAACACTGGCATCGATCGTAGCTGAAGTGTACTCTTTCACAACCAGAGGCTGCCAAACCAACCGAATCTGAGGCTGACACCCACGCAAGGCTGTTTCCATAAAACAAGGATCAAGTCTAACCGCAACGACTTTCAACGACTGCTGATACAGCTTAACCGAATCGAGTCCAGGCACCAACCGAGGCAACTGCTGAAAATAAGAATACGGCAAAAGCTCACCACGCGTACTCGCCGTACGTGCATGCCACATCAACGAAACCTCATCCATCTTAGGCAAAGGAAACAAATGAGTAATATCATTAAGCCCCAACCGCTGCTGCCCAAAGGCCGAAAGCCCCACAAATAAAAGAAAACAAAAAAGTAGTCGCATGGACCGCCACCCTAACAACTAAAGCAAAACTATCAAACCAAATCCCCCCAATGAAAACCGAATGAAAACGATTCTCAACACTCCTTGCGCCCTATTCCACCACCAACCGAGGCAACTGCTGAAAATAAGAATACGGCAA
>DDTZ01000063.1:28570-28755 GCA_002344565.1 Bdellovibrionaceae bacterium UBA2351
CCGAATGAAAACGATTCTCAACACCCCTTGCGCCCTATTCCACCACCTACCGCAAAGATCTTCCCAACTAGTGAGTTTAAATTCGACTCACGAACCTTACTCTTGGGGTTTTGTTCTTTTTGTGGGGTTTTCGCTTTTCTGTGAAATTCGGAATGAAATAACCTTGTTTGAAAGAGGGGCTTTTG
>DDTZ01000142.1:0-5052 GCA_002344565.1 Bdellovibrionaceae bacterium UBA2351
CGCGCTTAACATGATGCTCATTTTTGAGTTTTCTTTTAGGTCCTTGTCATTAACGTTTGGAATGGTTTCGACAATTTCTTTAGCTGTATCGGCTCCTGATTCCGCAACATCCGGTGATGTTTCGATCGGAGTCTGCGCATCGAGTAGAGCTTTCGCAGCTTTTTCCTTACATTCTTTAGTTTCTGCATTTTTACCAGAACAATCTGATTGCGCTTGACCTGATGTTTTTCCTGCTTGTCCTAGTTTTTTATCTTTTTTTCCGCACGAAACAAGAAAAGCAAATACAGCAATAGACACTAAAAAAGCATATTTCATAAAAAGCTCCTTGAAAGTGGATAATGCGGCTTTCATGCCATTCTGAATCAATTCTATTAGCCTCTGCTCAAGCGGTTCAAAATTATACGTCTGACAGGTGTCTAATCTTTTGACAGGGGTCCGGGCCGGTGTATCCTTTATATATGATGGATATGGATCGTCCTCGCAAAATACTAATGATGGTGATGACTAGCTTAACTTTAGGGATAGGCTGTCAACAAAGTAAAACTAACGTTTCTAAAACAGAGCCGATCGAGCCGCCTAAAAAGGTTTATCGTTTTGACGACTCTAAAGGCTGCTATTCAGAAGGGATCGTCAACGGCTATGTTGCCGATCAAACAAACCCACTAAAGAATCACGTCGTAATGGTGCTATCGCGTTTTCAAAAAGACGAATTCAGTTCCGAAGTTCTTTCAACGTTATGCACAGGAACGTTGATCGATGCCAATACAGTACTGACGGCCGCGCACTGTTTTCCTAAAAACACGATATCGACTCAGATCGTGGCGTCGATCAATCTATTCTGCTCGAGTGGTTTTAATAAACGCTTGGTCTATTCCGCCTACAATGTGAATATCCACCCGCAATATCGACATAAAACGACACCGTCGAGCACCTCACCTGATTTTGACATTGCCACCGTCAAATTTGACGGAGTTCTGCCCCCGCCCTATGCCCCTTTAAAGCTTGCCCCGGTGGATATCAGAACAGAAAGCACCAACCCTGCTAGCCAAATGATCATGATTGGCTACGGACGCACGCATACAACTGATGACTCTTTACCTGAACTTCGCTATGTAACTAAGAATTGGGACCAATTGATGCTCGTTAAGGACTCTGTCAGTTTGATAGATCGTTTAAGCTTAGTAGGCGTCAATCAACAGGATGCCCATGGTGGTTGCAGCGGTGATTCCGGTGGGCCGCTTTTAATTGCGGACAAAAACGGTTACAAAGTCGTCGGTGTTGCTTCGTACATTGAAAGCGCCTCAGAGTCTAAGCTGTGTGAACAAGGACAGATCTTTTATTCATACGTTCCCTCGTATTGGGACTGGATACAAGAGCAGCTTAACTAATGAGAACACACTTTGAGTATCGTACAGACATTAACTAAAAAACTAAATCCGACCGTAATTTTTCTTGGCTTCTTTTTACTGATCGCATTCCTCAACGATGGCTTTATGGGCACCGATGAATATTGGAATGCGATGGTTAAATATTTGCCCGCTCAAACATCAACCTACACTGACCTCGTGGATCAGACGGACGTAAAATCCCCGCTTCAAGTCATGCCGATGCATTTTGGCTCGCAGATCGCTTTGAAACTGGGCGTGTTTCATCCGTATGATCAGTATCGCTTTACGATCTTGTTTATTACGATCTTCAATTTATTGATTTACATTTTATCATTCCAAATTATCTACTCGACACGCCTATGGGATTTTGGCAGCCGCTTTAAATTGCCCGACGGAGCCACTTCGGAAAAATGGCTGGATGTATCGCACAAAATATTTATCCTGTTATTTACGTTCTACTTTGCGTCGTCATTCACACTGACTCGCCCGATGTTTGAATCACTAGCTGCGCCGTGGATCTTGCTGTCGATGGCATTGTTCTATCGCTATAAAAATGACGGCAAGACATCCGATCTAGTTTGGTCGACAATTACAGTCAGCATGGCCTTTGTTATGCGCCAGCAAGCCGGTATTGGCGCTGTGACTGTACCTTTATTGCTATTACTAGCTAAGGATTTCAAAGGCGTTGCTGTAAGTTCTATTGTGGGACTCGTGTGCTTTGTATTAGCGGGCATTCCTGACATTTTCTTACGTGGTGGATTCCATCACTCGTTGATCTCGGTATTAACCTACAACGTAGAGCACGGTCATGAATACGGTAACGGATCCATCCTATTTTACCCGGCTTTACTAATGGGGTTATCATTCTTCCCGTTCCTATGGATCGGCAATACCAGCAAAGATGTCGTTGGACCCGTCTTCAAGAAACTTAACTACGCTTGGGTGTTTATCGCTTTGTTCGTAGCGCTTCATTCGTACTTCCCACAAAAGTTTGAGCGTTTTATGGTTTCGATCATTCCGCTGCTGATCGTATTGATGACTCCGTTTTTCACTCGCTTAGTGTTGATGTGGCCACAGAAGAAATGGCAATTGATGACGATGGCGGTGCTAAATGTCTTTATCTTGATTAACGCCAGTTTCTTTCCATCACAGAAAAACATTATCAATGCGGCTTTGTTTATCGATAAACACCACGACATCAAAACAGTTTACAATTTAGATAAAACGATCGAATGGATTCCGGAAAAATTCATTTTCCTAAACCGCGGCTACAGCATCGTTGACTTGCCTTTAGCCGCCGTGAAAGACCAACCTGCAAACAACTGCCAGGCTGCTATCATCGTAAACGATTTTATCTGGCAGCAGGAAAAAGAAGCGTTAAAAGACTTCCACGTTGTGGATACATTTAATGTGAATTTGATCGAACGATTTGCGTACAAGTTCAATAAAAAGAACAACATTCGCCGCGCTCCTTTGCATGTGTTATCAAACTGCAAGCAGTTGTCTGCGGCGCTGTAGCTCAACTGGATAAAGCTACGGTTGCCTAAACCATAGCTCCCCGTTCAAAGACAAACGATTCTAAAAGAAATAATGATATAGAAGTTTAGTTGTATGAATATCTTCTTTAGACTCTAGCGCGGGATTAGACCACTCGATTTCTAACGCTTGATGTGTCTTGATATTATAACGACCTGCTATCGAGGCTAAATCTACTATTTTGAATCGATCGGGAACTTCCTTAATGTATTTAGCTAGCAACTTATAAGACTGCGAAGCCTCAAATAAATAACCTAGCTGATAACCGGCCGCTATATAGTTTCGCGTGATTTCAAATTGATTGCCGTAACGGTAATGCACAAACGGCAGGAACCATGCCATGTGACGTCCCCAATCCACCGTGTAGCCTCCGTAGACCTGTAGCCCCGAGCCCAGACATGAACGTTGCCCATCACATAGAGGCATATTTTTAACCCCAACATCGATTCCCCACGACGGCTTAGGGTCAAGCTTACGCAACGGATTTAATTGAAGGATATTGAAGAACGAAAAACTTTCTAAATTCAAATCATTTTCAAAATACTGAAATTTGAAATTACCGAATTCCAGTTGCGAGCGCGCTGGCAATCCATGCGAATCATCCAATAATTCATGAAAGGCAAAACGGAAATTCAAAAATCCAACCGCCGTCGCCCGCTTGCCGTCTTTATCGACCAGAGTTTTGTTTTCGCCAAACCCCAGACTCACACGCGAAGAGGGATGGGAAATATCAGGACGCTCGTCTTCAGGCACAGGGATAGCAACGGGCTCAGAAATCACATCGACGGCCGCACGATCCATCAAAACTTTTTCTTTCATGTGGAACCAGTGGCCTTCACGTTTGGAAACACCATTCGGGTCTTTCATGTCGATATAATCAATCAAGCCATCCAGGAACAGCGCTTTTCGCTGAATGTTTTCAAACTTCAACGTCTTTAAATTGTCTTCGGAATAATTGCCCACGATAAACAGGAAATTATTTTTTTCATCCACAGTAAAACGATTCCATTTGTCTTCGAAATGTCGACGTAAAGACGGACGGAATTCCACTTTTTTAACAAAGCCTGGAATTTCATACAGCGCTTTTACAGAGTCTGATGGGATCACGTACAGCGGAACTTTGCTGGTTAGCTCGATACGTTCCGACGCCGCTTCCATCAACGTTAGCATGTGGTACGAGCAATTCTGAGTGAAGAAATAGTAATCGAAATAGTGAGGCCCAACTTCCCAAATGTGGTACAGCATCTGCTGTAACTCATCGGGTTTTAAATCCAATTCATACGACCACAAGTCACGTGATTCGTAATCATTGTATTCGCGTACTTTGTAATAATACGGAACGCTAGCATACGTTCCTGCAAAGCCGCCCAGTAAACCATTGATGAAATACAATAGCGGGTTATTCGTCGTCACGTTCGCTGCATAGCTGATACCGTAATCCAGCAACTCTTGTTTTGCGCGACCTTCTTTAATTTTTTTATTTACACGAAAGAATGTGTGACCAAATGCTGACCCCGGGTTGTTGGCATAGTAACTAGAAAACACGAACGAGATCGATTCTGCATTTAGATTTCTTAGAAACACATCAAAGTAATAACAATTTGGCTTCGGTAACTGCGCCCACGCGGCATGATTAGGAAGCTTAGTCTTCAACCACGATAAACGCGCTGGAAATTTACAAATCGCGTGTTCGTCTTTTAAATCCGCAGAGGCAAAGAACGACCACAACGTGGCTTGCAATTCACCATCTAGATTTCTATAACCAGTTTCGGATAGAAAAAATTTCGGATCTTTTACTTGGCTCACTAATCGGCCGAATGCATTCAATTCATAGTGCATCAGTTTGCGCCATGTGCGCTGCTCTGATAGTTTTTGAGCGCTAGCCGCTTCGACTAGATTTTTTATTTCACGTTCGACATTAGCATCGTTAACGGCAAATGTTTTTTTGATCAGCGGCGTTTGCGCCAATGACGGCAAACCGAAGGACAATGATAAAACCAACACGTACAGCAGTGATGACAAATAAACTGATTTCATGGATGGAGCTAATTTACAAACGCTTCGGATGTTGAAGCAAGATAAAAGTGGGTGATAGACTCACCCACTTAAGGATTCGCTAGCGTGCGCT
>DDTZ01000142.1:5400-33153 GCA_002344565.1 Bdellovibrionaceae bacterium UBA2351
CGGTAGTTAGC
The DNA here is from genome assembly GCA_002344565.1 of Bdellovibrionaceae bacterium UBA2351. GTDB lineage: Bacteria > Bdellovibrionota > Bdellovibrionia > Bdellovibrionales > Bdellovibrionaceae > UBA2316. The sequence continues at coordinate 5,412 of DDTZ01000142.1, forward strand.
TTTCAAAGCCGATCCAAGATTTTGGCTCGATTGGCAACCAATCACTTCGCTCAAAGCAACGATCGTTTCGCCGTTACCTTTTGCTACATCGCCAGCCAATTGAATTTTGTTGATATGGATGTATTTATCCATTTTGTCCGCAACTTGAGACGTCGCTTCATCAACGCAATTTGAAGTGCCTAATGTGATACCGATAGTTTGGAAACCTGTTCCGTTCGTAGTCGCAACTAGAACTTGTGAACTGCGTTTATCCATAACCAATGTACCTAAACCACAACCCGCCATACCGTATGGACGAGAATATGCGCCTGATTTATGAGCCGCATGGCCAGAATGCATAGGAGCTTGTTGTTGTTGAGCAGGAGCTGCTTTTGGAGCTGGTTTCATTGGTTTCTTTTGAGCTTGCGCGAAAGATACTGAAACGGCTGTTAATAATAAAAAAAGTATTTTCATATTTAAATCCTAAAATATTATGTTAAAGAGTTGCACGATTTTTGAATTTCAGAATTTGATTTAAGGTCATTCATAATCTGAAGAGTTTCGTTTGATTTGAAGATTGTGTTGTAGTTGCGTTTCAAATCTTGAGTCACTGTAGACTTGTCATTGCAATTCCAAAGAGTCATTAAACCGTCGATCGTTTCGCCATTACCGCGAGCTACGTCTTCTTTTAGTGCTACTTTATTGTTTTCGATGTAACGGATGCTGACTTCTGAACGAGACTCTTCAAAGCAATTTGAAGTTCCAGACGTGATCGCAGACGTTTGTGGCGATACGATGTTATTGATAGTAGCAGCCAAAATTTGAATTTTTCCAGGTTGATCTTGGAAAACTAAAGCGCCCAATCCGCAACCGGCCATTCCATAATTAGCAGCCATCGATTGAACCGACACTAGAGCTACTAATACAACTAGTTTTTTTAACACATTTCCTCCTATAGTTTGAAACGTAAGTAATATTGAATCGTTTGAACTAGGCAATTTCAAGCTAAATTAAGGTGACATTTAAATTTAATTAAATCTAAGATTTCGAAGTGAATAAAAAATTTTGGCTTCTGGTCCCTTTTGTCCTTTTTTTAAGCAGTTGTTCATCACTGCTATACTACCCATCCTCGCAGGAATTTTATAAAATCAAAGACCTTCCCTATGACATCGAAGAGCTTAACTTTCCCGACAGTCAAGGGAATCAGATCAATGCTTGGTACCTGCACGCAAAAAAAACCAAAGCCAAAATTCTATTTTTTCACGGTAATGCTCAAAACCTATCTGCCCATTTCGCGATGTTGTCTTGGCTGGTCGATCACGGGTATGATTTGATGATTTTCGACTACCCTGGCTACGGAAAATCAACAGGAACACCAACGCCTGAATCGACGACTCTTTCTGGCGTTGAAGCGTTAAAGAAAATCGAAAATATGAATCCTAATTTACCACTGTTTGTGTACGGCCAAAGCCTGGGCGGCCAAATCATGCAGAAAAGTTTAAATCTGTATGAAAAGAAAAACTATAAAGCGGTTTTCATTGAGTCCTCTTTTCTGTCGTACCGAAGCGTCGCCCGCAGTGTGGTTAAAAAAAGCTGGATCACTTGGCTCTTTCAACCGATCGCGTGGCTCGTTATGAGCGATCAGTGGGCCGGCGATCCAAGCCTGATCTCACCGATTCCTGTTTACGTTATGCATGGTGATCAAGACACTGTCGTTAGCATCGATCAAGGCGAACGCATTTTCGCCCAAGCCAAAGACCCAAAACAATGGAAAGTCTTTACGGACGGCGGCCACTCGAATTCCTATTTTATTAAAAATGGTGCCTACAGGAAATATCTTTTAGACTCGCTAGAAACAGAATTGAAAAAGTAATGTTTGTTTAAATAAGGATGCGGCTTATGAATTCAAAAGATTTTTTATTAGTTGGATTAACCACCGGCATCTACGGTGCCTTGACGTGGTGGCAGCCTTGCCTAACGACATTTTGCAAAAGCACTTCGTTTCCTAGCTGGCTTAGTAAAATTGTATATTCGATACCGATTCCGTTTGCTGAGAAATTTATTATTGCCTTGATCCTGATGCTTCCTTTGATGCTATTTTCTGAAGGCTTGCTACCCGTGCTTGCAACTGTACTGCTCGCGCCATTGGTCACAGTCATAATTAAATATGCACCTAAATTTGAACCCACATACGAATTCGTTCTAAGTGTACTATTCGACTACGCCTTTGTAGCCATCGCCCTAGTGGCCGCATCGTCGCTAATCTTCTTTATCAAAACAGGTACTTCAAAATAAAAAGGGCACCTCCTATCTTTATGATAGGAGGTGCCGGTTTTTCTATTTGCGGATTTCGCGGGCTTTTTTTACTAGATCGATAAATTCCTCTTTGAAGGAATCCTTCTTGTCTGCCGTTTTTGTACAGCCTTCGCTGATTTCAAGAATTCGTTTTGAATCGAACTCTTTTAGCTGAGCCGACTGGCGCATCCACTGCGAAAAACTGGCTACGGCTATCGCAAATCGTGTCGAGCAAGATGATTCGGACAGTGAAACCACTTTGTTTTTCAATGCCTGCTCGAAATACTCACTCGATGCATTCGTTGGTTTTTTATAGCGAATTTTCGCCGTTAAAATTTCATCTGCTGAGCCAGGTGTTTCCTTTTCAGGCTCAGTCGCTGGCTGATATTTTAATTTGATATCCGACGGCGCTTTACCTTTCCATTCAATTTCGTAAAGGGCCGTCACACTGTGACCCGCGCCCATTTCACCGGCGTCGACTTTATCATTCGCAAAGTCTTCTTTATTCAAGATGCGATTTTCATAACCGACCAAACGATATGAATGCACAACCTTAGGATTGAACTCTACCTGAACTTTTACATCTTTAGCCATTGTGTATAAAGTGCCCGCCAGCTGGTTGACGAAAACCTTGTCAGCTTCTTTTGAGTTATCTATGTAGAAATAGTTACCTTGACCCTTGTTCGAAATTTCTTCCAAACGCGCGTCCTTGTAGTTACCCATTCCAAAACCTAGAACCGTCAAGAACACGCCGCCTTCAGATTTTTCTTTGATGATGTTCAACAATTCTGTCGGTGATGTTACGCCGACATTAAAATCGCCATCCGAAGCCAAGATCACGCGATTGTTACCACCAGAAATATAATTTTTCTGCGCAATCTCGTAGGCTTTACGAATACCGCCTTCGCCATTAGTGCCGCCTCCTGCAGATAGGTTTTGAATCGCTGACAAGATTTTGTCTTTCTTATCACCGGCCACACTATCTAGAATCACGCCCGAGCTTCCCGCATACACAACCATTGAAATTCTGTCGTTCGAACCCAATTGCTCGGACAAGGTTTTTAGTGCTGACTTCACCAGAGGCAATTTGTTTTCATCTTCCATCGAACCCGATACGTCGATTAAGAAAACTAAATTCGATTTCGGGCGGTCTTTCACATCGATCTCTTTTGCTTTCAGACCCACGCGAACAATCGCACGTTCTGAATTCCATGGCGATTTCGTCGCTTCCATGTGTACCGCAATTGGATGACCTGACGTTGGTGCTTTGTAATCATAGTCAAAGTAATTCACAAACTCTTCTGTACGAATCGAATCCGCAGGCGGAATTTGCTGATAGCTCATCAAATAGCGTCGCGCATTTGTGTAAGATGCCGTATCCACGTCGATCGAAAATGTCGAAAGCGCTTCTTTTGAAACCTGAGTGAACTCATTCTCTGGTTTCAATTTATACTCTTCGCCTGAGTTCACATTTTCGGCGGGTGCTGGGGCTTCTGGAGTTGGCATCGGCATTCGTCCCGGAGGCAAGAAACCACCCGAAGTCGCCGAATCCATTTTCATTTTTGCCATCGCTCCCATCGGTGCGCCCGCTCGACCTTTGGATTCATTTCCAACACCGCCAAACGAGTGCGCTGAGCCCGCACCATGAGTCGGCACTGCTTCCATTTCTGCCATGGTCTGCGCATTCATATCAGGCATAGCCACTTTGTCTTTAATACCCAATTGGCTGCGATCGATTTGATTTACAGCCTCTCGTTTGGCAGGCTCGATTTGCTCAACTATTTTCTTTGTAAGACCCGCCATACCTTCGGACACTGGTCGCTCATCTCGTGTTGTCATTGCCATTTCAGCAGCACGGTCAGGACGCCCGTCTGTTTTAATAAGAACCGTCGCGATAACACTCACAATCGCTAAACTAAATCCAACAGCAAGCACGCGTGGATTAAATAGCGTAGCCCACACAGACGTTTTTTTGATTTTTAATTCAGGCGCTTTCACGAGAAGTTCTGAAGCTAGTTCTGATTTCAGAATAGACGATACTAATTTAATTTCTTCAATTTCAGCGCGCATCTCGGGATGAGCGTTAAGATAAATTTCAATTTCAGCTCTTTCGGCATCAGAGACTTCGTTTAACGCATACGCCGTTAGTTTACTTTTTTCCATTTTGAACTCCTTTCTGATTCAGAGTTAAGACCGTACCTTTAATTTTTTGAACGCTTTCGTGAATTAAAACACCCACGTAATTGACGTTGTGCCCAGTGATTTCACTGATTTGCTGATAACTGAGTCCGTCTTGAAATTTTAGACGAATGACTTCTTTTTCTTTAAAAGAAAGCGAGGCCATCGCTGCCTTAAGCTGTTCATTCATTTGATTTTGATAAATCCGATCGTCCATATGATCGCTTTGATCGACTAACAGATCCTCATCTATTTCGTCCGAAGCTTTCATCTTTTTTCTCCTTCGTATTTCATCAATACATTGGTTACGACAGGTCACATAGAGCCACGAGGTCGCATGGTCCAAATCCTTATCCGAATCGCCTAAAAGCTTAATAAAACAATCCTGCACAACCTCACTGGCTTTAGACGCTTCAATGAAACGCAAAGCATAGCGAAACAGCTTTGGATAAAACTCTTTATAAAAGCCTTCAAACCACTCCGGCCCAGATTCAAAGCCCATAGACCTCCAGATCTAAATAACCACTCTTAGAATGAATACGAACGAGATACGAAAATCTTAGTGAACTATTTTGAGAAAGTTAAACCCTTTATATTTGATTTGGCGTTATCTCGCCGTTTCGATACACTTATTAGATGTCACAGTATTCATTTAAGGCGAAGGTATGGAAATACAAAGGTAAAGCCGGTTGGTATTTTGCAACTTTACCAAAAACTCTTTCTAAAAAAATTCGATCAATTCATGGCTCGTCCGAAGAGGGTTGGGGGCGCCTACCAACAACGGCCTCTATCCTCCAATCAAAATGGAAGACCGCCATTTGGTATGACACCAAATCTCAAGCCTACTTGTTACCTATTAAAGCGATCATCAGAAAAAAAGAAAAAATAGAAGACGGAAATACGCTGACCATCAAACTCGCTTTTGAAACATTGACCAAAGAGCGACGACTCGGAACGTGGTTAGTAAATAACAAGTAACCAATTACTCGTTAATTAAAAGATGGGTCGATTTAATATCGCCCGCGGTCCACGGATAGAATCCAAAAAGGCATTCTTGTAGGATACTGTGACATCACCTGGCTCAACCAATTGAACGTAATAATCACCGACACCTAGTTTTCCCACAACCTCACCATTTATATAAAACTTCGGCCACTCCGGATTCAAAGAATCAATCTGAGTCGGCGTTCGATAAATATAAATCAAAGCCCGATCAGCGGACGGAACCTCTGCCTTATAGTCCGTCGTTCGTTTCGGATAGGCACAACTCACAAGAAAAACAAATGTAAGCAAAACTAGTTTCACACGTATAGAGTACACAGTAACGACAAACAATTCACACCATTTAATTCAACAGTGCGAAACACAAAAGATCGACCAACTGCGCTTCAAAAGCCTAGGGGGACGACTAGTTCAGCTGACTCAACAAAAAGGCCCTCTCATGAGGGCCCTCTAAATTCCGGTGGCCTGTGACCAACCGCGTTTCAAAAACCTAGCAGCTGACTATTGAAGGACGTTGTTTAGGACGCCTGGGAATTCTTGGTTTAGGTGCATGTCGCCTTCGTTTTTTAGGCTTCTTACGTCGTTGATTAGTTTATCAACTGGGAATTTGTTGAAGCTGACTTCCATTTTCTTTTCCATGATTAGGTTTTTGAAAACAGAGTAGCCCATTGGTCCGCGGAAGAATAAACGTAGAGGCGCTTCGCTGCTCGCTAATGAATCTGTTAAGGGAGAATTTGCGATACCTGTTACTGAGTTTACTAGCACGAACATTTCTTTACGTGTCCCTTCTTGTACTTTCGGCAAGCACGCTACGATTCCTTTAGGTAAATTCAATTGAGCGAAATCTTTACCCGCTTGTTTCGCGATTTGATCTTTTAGTGGAGCACTCAAGTTCGCAATCCAGCATTTGCGGAATTTACCTTGGAAGCTGAATACTTTCATTTCCGCGTTCGCACCAAATTTAACCGAAGTCGTGATTGAACCCGTTTCACGTCTTGAATCACTTAAGTTCCAAGTGAACAAATCGTTATTGTACGTCGCCATTCCGCCAATGTTACCACCTAAGTTTGCGCCCAGTTTTGCACCGAATGCACTTCGTGGTGGAACAACTACGGGATCACCTGGAAGCGTTGGACCATTTGGATCTTTTGGATCTATTGGAATTGGTTTACCAGGCGCCGTGTTACCGATCATTTTTGAAATCCACGATAATAATTTAAATCCCGGAACCTGGCCATCTTGCAAAGTATTTAATAAATCTAAATCAAGGCCCGCGTTCAGACCAGCCGTCATACCCGCTGTTAAACCCGCATTCCAGCCCGCACGTGCTGATTGCGCCTTACCTTTGATTTGTTCTTGAGAGATCAAGTAGTTCATGTTGATCGTTAGATCTTCATTTAATGTGATCCCTTCACGTTGAGGTACTGGATTTGTGATTTCTTCTACGATTTCACGTGTACGGAAATTCACTAGATCCATAGCTTTGCTATCACACAAGCGAATACCGCGCGCTTTTTCTTGAGTTAAGTACGAGCAAATCGCGTTTTGAGTCGCTTGCGATAACTTCGTGCTGTTTTTCTCTAGCGCTGTGATCATCTCGTTGTAGTGAGCTGTGTACACGACCGGACGAGATACACTTAAGATATCCAATGACTTTGGTACTTCAACGAAACCCGTTTGTTTTTTGAAGTAATCAAAATTTGAAATCGTTTTAGATTTGTTTTCTTTTTCAGCGATGTACTTCACATTGTTATCGTGAATCACTTCCGCGCTCCAGTTACTTGGAACAAAGGAAATTGAAGACGCGGCTACAAGTGGACCTACCGGAGAAATATAGCTGCCATCACGGAACTGGATGTAACCTGGCAATGACGACGCCGTCATTAACAAGATCGTTCTACCAGTTAATGGCGCTAGATCTTGGAATTTTAATGTCACATCCGCAACCATCACACCGTCAACCATTTCGCCCACGAATTCTGACGTCGAAAGAACATCGCCTAATTGGTACGATGTACCGGCTTTAGGGTTTACTGTGTCTCTAAGAACCGCAACGTGGAATTTAACCATACCACTAGCGATCGTTTCAAAGATTTGTTTACCATTAAAGTTTTCACGAATGAACTGAGGGCTAATACGAATTCTGTATTTATGAGCCACTTTTAAATTCAACGTCGACGTGATTTCGTACGCGCTGTAGTCGTGACCCAAGAATTGCATTTGGATCGCATCTAAACGCATGCGAGTTTCAGGCGCGGAACCTGTATTTTTATTTTTCTGGCTTGCAATTGCTTCCGCTACACGACGCTTGTTAACTTCCATCGCGAAGGCTGGGCTCGAATGACTTTCATCCGATTGAAATTGAGTCATAGAGTAGGAAACCGCATCCGGAGTTGTTTTAGATTTCAACGCCTCATCATAACGTAAATCCGTTACAGTGATTGCGTCTTCAGATGACCAAGGATTGATCGCTAGTTCTAATTCTACAGTTCCCGCATGACCGCGAACCGCTTGAATTTTACGAACTACCAACAATTCAGCTTCGCTAGCTAAAGCATCATAACGAATTTGTTCGTCCCAAATGATGCAACCAAATTTGTCTGTTGTTTTTGTGATTTCATTATCACCAGCCAAAACCTTAAATTCTTGAAACTGGATTACCGCTAATAGCGCATTATCTTTCAAGCACGCCTGAATTTTGAAATCTTTTTGGTTTGGTTTTTGTTGAACGTCACGAGTAACGATCACTTTACCCCAAGTTTTAACGTCTTTATCTACGTAGAATGTCGCATCTGAATCTGGATCAGATGTTCTCATGTGGTCGTCACGTTTACCGCAGCTAACTACAGTACCCAGTGCTAAAGCTAAAGCGAATGTTAATGCTTGTTTAGAAAATGTCATACTTAGCCTCCACAGCTAGGTTGTAGATTTCACGATCAGCAAGGTATGGATTTGCGTCTTTTAAATCCATCTTGATGTAAGAGCTTTTCAAAGCCAGTCTTTCTTTTTTTAATTCAAGATCAAGGCCCACGCGATAACCATCGCGGTTTTGATAACGAGCCGTCATTGTTGTATATACAGTCGGGATTACATCCGCATCGTAGTTAAAACGAGCATATGATGGACGAACAATGTAGTTACCAAATGTTGTTTTAACGTTACCACCCACCATGCTGCCTTTGTTTTTACCGTCAGCGGCTTGGTCGTTTTGAATCATCGAAGCAAACACATACATATCGTGTTTACCAATTTCTTGTTTCAAGCTAACTGCCGATTCTGTTCCCATGAATCCATGACGGAAGCGGAATGACTTAGAGCTGCCTTCAAACGCTGACAATGAATTTCCTAGGAAATAAGAATCGGTTGCTACGTTTGTAGATAAGTTTTCAAATTGGTAACGAGTCGCTGCCGCACGCATTTCGAAACCAGAACTTGATTTCAATTTACCGCTTACCGTTTGTGACAAGAAATACGCTTGAGTACCGTCATCATAAACACGCTTAGTTACTGTACCTGATGAAGGAATGGCTTGGAATGCATTTACAGTAATGTTTGAATCGTCTGCACCGATTTGCCATTCTTCCTGAGCACCCATGAACGCACCCGGAGTCATGATTGAAGAAATTGGATTAAGTGGTGTTCTAATCGCGCCGGTTTTAACGAAAACATTTTTGTGCACGTTAATTTTCGCGTACGCTTCATTTAAAAAGATTGCGTTTGGCGCTTTACCGTCTTCAGTCCAAAAGTTACTCGCGTTACCTGTACCAAACTGACCAGCTAGATCTAAACCCAAAGTGATATACTCACCATAGCGAGCTGAAAATTCAGGATTAATAACTGTTACACCTTGATGGCTGCGTGAAAAATCGTCTTCAGTTTGACGGCTAAATACCGCGAACAAAAGTTTACCTGTCGGTTTATACGGTTTTTCTTCTTCGTCTTTAGGTGCTGTCACGTTTGATGAAACGGACATAGTTGATTGGGTTTGAGCGATTGCGGTCATGCTTGCTGATAAACTCATCATCAGAGCAAGAGCCATAAAATTAGCTCGGCGGTTAAAGTACATTCGTTCCCCCTTGGTCCCTTGCAACTACGACTTACATGGTGAATAGCCGCATTTACAAAATCGCATGTGCTTTTTTGAAACTAAATTTTTCAAATTTCTTTTCAGAATGAAAAGATGAGATGGTTATACAGAAAAGATTTTAAAAGAGAACGAAATTTATTTTATTGCTGAAAAAAATTTTTGGTGGTGCACGAATGTTAAGGTTGCGTCAGGACAGGCGTGTTCGGATCGTAGCAATACTCAGTTTTCAGATTCCTTTTGGCCCCATGAACAGTGCCTTCAGAAAAAATAATCGCTTTTTTTCTGGCACTGACGTCATTTTGCCACCGGGCTGAAACGTCACGAAGTCTGAGTTGTAGGATCAAAAGGACTTTGTCCTGATCACTCATATTAGGTGTTTGCTTTAATTTCAACGCATAATCGTCTAGAACACGCTGCTTAAAACCACCATTTTGCACAACGAAGTCAAACATCAACAGAAAGTGACTCAGTTTGCTCAATTTAAAGGATTTAAAGTAACGAAAGGCCTGCGTATAGAGCTTCATCGCGTACTTTAATTGCAAACTCACATACGGTTTTGACTGTGCCATTTTCGTTAGGTTTTCATTCCAGTCCGATTTGAACGTTTTGCCACCATCACTATAAACGGTCCTCAATGCCCAATTCACCGACATTTTATTTGCCGAAGCAACGCTCTTAATAAAAACAGATTCTGCTAGAGGATTGATTTCTAAAGACTCTTCCGAAACTGGCGCGTCATAATCTACGTCATACTGTGAAATCACGGATTCATCGTCGTAAAAGGCTGATGAAAAACCATCCTCATCCGCCACGAACGATTTCGTTGCGGTCTTGATACCCTGATCTTTGTTCCATTGACTGACCATCGATTTAACGGCCTGGAAATGGGTATCGGACATATCGAAATTAGCGCCCTGAGCCCGCATCGTAATCATTTCGTTTAATAGAGGCTGGATAGAACCCATCCCCAGGTTTTGCTGAAGCAAACCAATGCTAAACCCCATTCCATCAAAGTTATTACTTAAGTTAGCCCAACCACTGCGACCCTCGAAGCTGCCCGTAATATTTAGAGCCAAACCCAAATGCGCTTGGCCTGCCGGTGCTAATTCCGCCGGCCACGTGACGCCCGCGATATCTAGTTTCGAACAATAAGACGGAGCTGGCCCTATGACAATAGGCGCACTTTGAGCCCCATCGTCATCTTCTGGCGGGGGATGAAATTCAGAATCTTCATCTGTTGGTGGCGCGAGCTTTGAGGTATCTGAATCACTGGTGCCTAAAGTTTGCATTGGATTTTGCGAACAAGAAACGCTGATGAATAAACTTAATACTAAAAATGATAATGTTATCTTTTTGGACATAATTTCACCGCAATTCTGTTCACCAATTTCTTGGTGCTTTCATTCACAGACAAACTATCCGAGGTAACGCCCGCACGCATACACTGTTCCCATGTTGGCTTTTGATCTTGAGCCTCAGCAAATAATTCACCGATTTTATAAATTTCATAATAAAATGAACACATCGCAGTTTGTTTAACTTCAACTGTCTCACTTGAACATTTGGCATCTATATCATCGACAAAACGTAGCCATTCTTTCACCGTTAAATCAGAACGATTCGCCAGCTTCGCCAACTCTTCTTTTTCGGCCGCCACCAAATTAGTTTTGTCTTCAATAGAATTGGCCATCGCGATTTGAAAGAACAATGCAAACGAAAAAAATAGTTTTAAAGCAGTCGACATGAATTCCCCGCGATCCGTTTTACTTCATTCATTTTTGAAGCCGTGTTTTTAAGGTAGACTTCGGTTTTCAAACGACTTTTGACTCCGGCTAAGTAGGCTGACGACGAGCCCATCCCTAACGTACGAATGAGTGTCAGTGCACGGTTGGCCCCCAGAGGACCGTACCCTACAAGTGTCAGCAAATTCAAAAGTTCTGGATCTTTATAGGCGTTAGGAGCGCGTTTTTTTAATTCTTTACCAATAATTTGATGTTTTAAAAATGAAAAATACCCAATCGAGTAAATCAAATTTCTAGCTAAACCTGTTTCCATCGATGTCCATTCACAATTAATTTTACGTGGCGAATGATACTTAAATTTTAAATCATTTTCGATTACAGGTTTCAGACCCGCGCACTGAGGATTACTAGAAGCTAAAATATTATCTAGAATAAAGCGTCCCCCACCTTTTACCGTTTTTCCTTTTGTACGACTGGGATCTAGCACGTTCATTTCTTGAACCGCCCAGCCCGTCAACTGCCCAGCGCCAACTCCGCCCTTGTATGAGTAGGTAAAATTAAATCCACTTTCATTATTCAGTTTAGAGTATAGTACCGTTGGATCGATAGTTTCCGTCACACCATTTTGCATGGGCAAACCTTGGAAGCACGATATGACCTTATTAGTAACATAGTGAGTATAATCTACTGCGGATTCATCAAAACACGGTGTCGATTTTGAACGACCGGAATGTTGAATATAGGTCCAATTTCCTTGCGGAGTCTGTTTGCATTCAATACTTGTTTGCGCCACTTTACGTTTTAACGAGGCTTGGATACACTCTTTTGGGATTTCACCCATGGCTCCCGGCAGTGCTAAAGGCTTGGTCACTGTGCTACAGTTTCCACCCGAACAACCTAAACCACCTTGAGTCGGTTTGAATCCGGTACTTGCACGAAACTCTTTGACCAAATAGGAATCTGACGTTTCCAAAATACGCTTAAATCTCTGATTATTTGGCGAGCCCTGCAGACATTGATTGCCTTCAGCCACTAGAGAAAGATTAAAAATTAGTATTGGCAAAATTAAACTGGATCGCATCTCTTTATTATCGGTTGCGAACACCGGCAGTTCTAGTCCAATCGACCAATTTACTAAAAATTAAGACCAAGACCTATGGGCACATTTTATATCGGTTACATTTTGCCTTTTATAATGCTTATAGTTAAACATGTTCCTTTCAATCGTTTCTAGAATACACTACAAGGGCAAACCGTTTTTTAAATTCAAAAGAAGTGTATTTATGAAAATTAATTTTCTTTTCTTGCTTACGACTACGACTCTACTTTGCTCGTGCGCCTCTTACTTTGTTCGAAAAGATTGCGAGCGTAGGAATTGGTTCGACCATGGTTATCAAATTGCAATGTCAGGCAAACGCCTAAACAGCGACAACTATTTGAATGAGTGTCGTAAAGCCGAAGCCGAAATCCAAGAGGCACAACTAGACCTTGGTTTTAAATCAGGCATGTCAAACTACTGCAAGCCAGAGGTCGTTTTAGCCAGTGGCAAGAAAGGTCAGTTTTTCAATTATGACTTTTGTGATCCCGGCCAAGTCAAACTTTTAACTGCAAAACATGCCGAAGGCGTTCACGCATTTTGTGAACCTAGCAACGGCCATTCCGTTGGCGCCAGCGGTGGAACCTACAATCAAATTTGCCCAAAAGAAAAAGAAGAAGCCTTCTTGAAAGAGTATCGTAAGGGTAGAAAAAAATATTTAACGGCATCTATTAACGAGAACAACAATCGGATTCAAAAATTAAATTCCGATATTAATACATCAAATTTAAAGAAAGCCAATTTAGAAGGCGAATTGAAAGTTATAGAAGCCGTGCAACTGGTGCGTCCAACTCCAGCAACTGCTAACCAGCCAGATCCGACCGAAGAAAAGAAACGTGATCTTCGAAACAAGATCAATCAGTCCAACACTGAAATCCGAAGTTTAAATATGAATAAAACTAAACTTCAAGAATCTATATATTCTATGGAAAAAGAAGTCCTTACATTAGATTGATTGTAACACCGCGAACGCGGTTAAAATTATCTGCGTTTGCCTGGGGAATTTTCCATAACTATTCTAATTTTCTCTAGGAACAAATCGAAATCAAAAGGCTTTTCCATATAGGCGACAGCCCCTTGCTTTTGAGTCTCTGTCATATGGGCTTTGTTTCCATTTCCGCTCATACAAATAAATGGAGTTACGATGCCACTGATCCTTAAATTACGAAGCAGCTCATCGCCTTTCATATTGGGCATCTGAACATCAGACACTATCAAGTCGTATTGATTTGAACTTATCTGATCAAACGCCTGCTGGCCATCGCTACAGGTATCAATTCGTTCGAACATCCCTTCGAGGTTTGCTTTTAGAGCTTCCAGTAGATCTGTTTCATCATCCACAAGCATGCAAGAGCTATACTTTTTCATAAAACCTCGCTAGGTTTTATTTCGACATAAACATACAGGGACTAAAAACAAAAAAGGTTGTTAATTTATCATATTGATACACAGGCAATCATCCCTAGACAAAACAATTATTTAGTCACAGGATTTTCAATATGTCTTATCTATTAGCGGAAACAAGTCACGGCAAAGTATCCTACAGACGTCTCGGAAACGGACCACGTAAAATTTTATTTTTCCATGGTTTTCCCGGCTCAAGTAAACAAATCGATATTTTCAGAAATGAAGTCGAAAAGCTAGGCTTAGATGTTTTATGTTTTGATCGACCAGGATACTATCATACCGAAATTAAAACGCATGATACCTTGTCTGTCACTACGGAGATTGCGATGGAGCTAGTTTCTACGTTAGCATGGACTGATTTTGAAATCGTTACCGTGAGCGGAGGAACCCCATTCGGAATCACTATCGGATTAAAATACCCAACACGGGTAAAAGCTATCCGTGTAATCTGTGGCCTTGGGGATTTAAATGTTCCATCTGTTAAAAAAAGTTTTTCAGCACTATCACTATGGGGACTTAAAATTTTACCGATCGTTCCGTCAACGTTGATTGTGAAGGCACTTAAATCTAACCCGACACGACGAAACCCGGTTATGGATTTTTTTCTCCCGGCGTCGAAGCCCGATTTAGAAATTGCAAATCACAAAGGAGTTGGCTCGTCATTAAACCAATCTCTACTGGAAGCCCTTCAGCAAGGATTTCTTGGCCCGAAACAAGACACCAAGGCCTTCCTGTCTAACTGGTCGTCAGGTAGCTTGAATTTATCGATGCCTATTCATTTTTGGCATGGTGATCAAGATCATGTTATCCCAAACACGGTTTCCGCTTCGATGGCTTCATTGTTTCCAGGGGGAAAAGTGACCTTAGTTAAAAATCAAGGACATATCAGTCTTCCGGTAACTTTGATCGGCCAGATCCTGAATTTTGATTTTTCAACGTCGACCTGATTCTCTCAAAATATTTTCTGAACTCAGTTCCTATCGGCATAAATTGATCTACCCGCTTTTGGGCCGTAGCTAAATCGAGCTCGTCTGCCTGCCACCATAGCTCTTCATAGATATGTTGGGTCGCACCGACGGCCAGCGACGGAAACGCACCATCCTCTACTTCGCCAAAGCCTACAATCAAAAATCGCGAGAATAACTCTTTCATACCCCGATTGTAACTGCTTTCATTGTCTTTGCCTTGCAATCCAGTGAGTTTCTTAAGATCGCGTGTAGATAGCGGAGAATCACTTTCTAACTCGCTCAACAGGGCTTTACCTTGAGGCGACAATTTAGATGTTAATGGCGCTTCACTTTTTAAAACGGAGATTAAAGCCACAAATAGATCTCGAGAAAAAAATGTGGCGCGTCCTGAATGCCATTTGGAATAAACGACATCCTTACATGTTGAAAGCTCTTTCATTAACTGCCACATCTTAAAGACTTTCTGATCTCCGTTATCGTCCCACTCCCATTTCAATTTTGTTTTAGGATAAAATTCCGACCATATCGATTTAGGTGTTGGCTTATTATTATTCGGGAATACTAGGAGCACGCCATTTCTATTGATTGCCTTAATAGCTTCGGACATTTTATTCATGCTTGAATAACCCTACTTCATCATTTCGATAATACCAGAACGAACGAACATGACTCCGATTGCAGCCATTAACAATGAGAAGACTTTGTTAAATGCATCACTGGCGTCTTCGCCTAACCACTTCAAAATAATATTACCCCTAGAGAACAGCACCCAAACGATGATCAGATTCAATGTTAAACTCGCCACGATAGTGAACACGCCATATTGATCAGAACCCACCATCAACGTGGTTAACGCCGCAGGCCCCATCATTAGCGGAATAGCGATTGGCACTAGACCTACTTTTGTAGGCGTCGGTGCACCCTGATGACTAGCTGTAACCAGCAAATCGCGAATAGCAAATATGAGCAGCAACAATCCCCCGGCCACTTTGAAATCGCTTTCAGTAATTCCTAAAAAGGCAAAAATAGTTTTACCCGCTACAATAAATACGATTCCGATAACAAATGCAGATAAGGTGGCACGATGGATTAACCGCTTTCGTTCGTCTTCCGAAAGCGATTTTGTTAAGCCCACTAAAAATGGTAGTGCACCGACAACATCGATAGCTACGAATAACGCAATAAATGACTTTAGGAAACCTTCCATATCTCGACCACCCCAAATCAAATCTATCATCGCTATTTTCGCTAGTCATATAAAAAAATTTAGACCGTTGATCAATCATTTGATTAAAGTTTAAAAATTAGTTTTGCTCATTTGAAAATTGCGTTTACTATGATTCGGTAATGGATTTATCGTGTTAACAAAAAAATCGCTCTTAGTTCTATTTTTCGTGACATCGTATTCGATGGCCAAACCCCTTGGGGTCATTCCCGAAATTGAACAAGGTGAAACACGTCTTGAAATCGAAATGCTTTCAGATTTATGGACGTCTCCTTATCACCGCAAAGATACCCCCCAAAGAATTGCTCAGATAGCTTTAAAGGTCCCTGTTCTTAAGACGGACTCCATGAGAATGTCCTTTGCGATAGAAGGTGAAAATCGTAGCCATGGCATTCCTGATTTAACAATTGGTGATAATCAAGTGCGTGTAGGTCCACAGCTCAAAAATGAAACGATTGGATTTGGATTTGGAAAAGTGAACGACGATAAAAGTTCATACAGTATTTTCTGGGCACGGGAATCGGCCAGTGATGAGACATTCCAGCACAGACGCGATATATGGAATGCCTATTCCGCGGTATTTAAAACGGCACCTAATCAAGGATGGAACTGGTTGTACGGATTTCAACACTCTGGAAACCGCGGTATTTGGAACGGAAAAACAATTCCGTTGTTTGGTTTTGCCTATCAATATCAGCCTAAATTGACAATCACACTCGGCTTTCCATTCTTAAGAATTGATTGGCACGATGACGACATCCATAGCGCTGCCATTACCTTAACGTCTGTAGGCTTACTTGGACGATTTCAAATCGAAGTCGATTCCGACTTAACCATTCAAGTTCGGGGTGGCCTAACTAATCGAGCTTACTCGCATGTTAATCGCCTAGAAGACGACCGGCGCCTATATTTCGAAGAGAAAGTTATCGATGTCGGCTCTATGTTAAAGCTCAACGAATACACCTCTTACGGTTTTCATTTAGGTTATGCCGCCGACAGAAAAATATTTGAAGCCACGACTGTATTCTCGCCGATTGGCCCGGTACGCACGGTACGTTCTGATATTTTTGGCGGCTTTGAAATGGAGTATATATTTTGAGACTCCTGCTAGCCTTCGTTTTATTGCTAATATCCACTTTAGTTTTTGTTAACTGTGCCCCATTTAGAAATTCACCATTTTCAGATCAGTTATTTCATCCTGAACGCGATCTAAATATCGCAGCTATCAAACGCATTCAAAATGTCGAAGCCGACGGCAAAATTAGAATCGCAATATACAGTGATCCTCACCAAAACTACAAAGATATGGATGCAACGGTAACTCAAATCAACAAAGCTACCGACATCGACTTTATTGTTAGTCTGGGAGATTTCACAAACAGCGGTTACAATTTTGAGTACGATCAGTATTTAGACACTTATGTTTTATTGAAACACCCGGTTGTTAGTGTCATTGGCAATCACGACGCCATCGGAGCTGGCCTGCATATCTTTGAAAAGGTCTTTGGACCGACTAGTTTTTGGTTTGAATCAGACACCAAACGTTTTATTTTCTTTAATGCCGTTAATTTAGAAGATCCCAAGGGATTTAGTCCAAGCTGGTTAAAGGAAACTATTGATTCATCATCTAAGCCAGTATTCATTTTTGCACATACGAGCCTAAGAGATAAAGAACGCTATACAGGCGACACCGCCCAAATATTTTCTGACATTATAGCAAACCCTAAAGTTCAAATGATCTTTAATGGCCATAATCATGTGTATGGTTTAAATCGCGATGGTGATACCGTCATGCTGCAAAGTCCTCGCGTTGAGGGAGTACAATGGTTAATAGTAGAAATTCAAGGAAGCCAAGTTACGATCACTAAACAGCACACTGGCGAATCGGTGGGGGAAACATTAAAAAACTAATTTTTGTTTTTATCCTTAGCTTTGTACCGCTGGCCAAAGCCGATTGGCAATTTACATTCAATCGTATGGGGTTCTTGGGCGAATTTGGCGCCGGTATGATTTACGAGTGGGAAAGCCCCCATTCTGTAGAAGTGTCCATTGGAGCGTATAAAATTCAAAATCACGATCAATGGCAGTCTAATCTTGCCTATCGCTATTCTTGCTGGAAAATCGAGCGGGAAAATAAACACTGGGTGCCGATGCAGATTGGTTTCTTCACAACTCGTTCATGGGATTCAGAACATTACTTTTTAGAAGGCCCTAGCCAATACCCTTACAGTAATTACTACGATCAAACCGCTTTCCGTTGGGGTATCGAATTTGGTTCGGTCCTTACGTACATGAATACAGGGATTGCGATAGCGTATCACTTGCGAGTTTTGGATACTGGACTCATCGCCATATATAATAATGGCCGAAAAGATTTGCAGTACTACGTATCATCGGGATTAGCCCTGCGCTATCACTTTTAGATTATAAAAGTGATTCACGTAAATCGACTAAATTTTTAATTTCACTCTCGTTAAAGAGGGCACGACGACGAAGCTCAACGTTTACAGGTTCCATACGACGAGGTAGACGCGGCAATAAATCCGTCAACAGATTTTTGAATTTATGATCAGCATCTAATTTTTGTTGATTACAAAATTCACGATACCAAAGGCTGCCAAACTGAACATGATCTAGTTCCTCATCAGAAATGACTTTCATGATCTCGACTGTTTTATTGGGCGGAATTTGACTGAAACGCTCAATCAGACTTTTACCCGAATCTAAACCGCTGCCTTCGAGGTAACGATGAACAATAAAAATGCGATCAATCAAACTATCCGATTCACTAACGGCATTCCAAAGCGCCATGTGAATGGGCCAATGTCCCCACTCAAAACCTAAATCGCGCAGACCACGTACACACATTTTTAAATGCTGCCCTTCTGATAACGTCAAAGCGGCCAATTGTTCTCGGAACGTTGTATCGGCATCAGGGTATTCACACAATGTTCTAAGAGCTAACTCCATCGCTTGAAGTTCGATGTTGGCCATATCATGAAGCAATCGCGCCTGACCTTCGACAAAACTCAATCCCTTTTTAGCCGGATGTCGACCTTTCTGCCAAATTTCTATATCCCGTTCGGGCATCTGCGGGATTTGAAACTTGTCACCCAGTAGAGCACGATGAACCTGGTTTTCCAGGGAACTAATTTTTTCATCTATGGCTGAAGTCAACAGTACATTTTTAGACATGGAATCTGGTGTTTACCTCTAAACGATAGGAAAAACCAATAAATTTCAGTCGCAAAGATGATTTTTTTAGGGGAAACTATGTACGCGAGGTCCCCATGAAGATACCACTTACTTTGTTTCTTTTTAATTTGTGCATCTTGAGTTCGTGCTCGGTGAAAGAACGCATGATCAAGCTGCAGAAAGAAAAACCAGCTCCTGTGGCCGAATCTGTTGATGAAAGTAAAATTACTCAGCCGGGTGATTACACGATCTTTCTGAATCACCAAGGTAAAATGCGCTACTATAAAATTCATATTCCGAAATCCTATAGTCCTAATCAACCGACACCTCTGGTATTAGCTCTACACGGAGGCGGCGGCGATATGGAAATTCAAGCCACAGATAAATACTACAATCAAATTTCAAAGTCAGAAAAGGAAGGCTATATTGTTATTTTTCCAAACGGCTACAGTATGTTTAAATCAGGTAAGCTAGCGACTTGGAATGCTGGCAGATGTTGTGGGGACGCTCGTGATGAAAAAATTGACGATGTGGGTTTTATAAAAGAAATAGTTATGAACGTACAAAAGCAAGCCAACATAGACCGAAAACGAATTTTCGCTAGTGGCATGTCCAACGGCGGCATGATGGCTTATCGCTTGGCATGCGAACTTCCCGACATATTCAAAGCCGTCGCGGCCGTGGCGGGCACCGACAACACCGCCGTATGTACTCCGAAGTCACCGGTTTCTATTTTGCATATTCATGCACAGAATGACGATCACGTAATTTATAAAGGTGGCGCGGGAAAAACGTTTCGCGATCCTTCAAAAGTTACGAACTTTACATCGGTGCCGGCAACCATCGAAAAATGGAAAAAACTAAATGGCTGCGTAACGCCAGCAAAGAAAACACTCGCTGTTAAGGGTGCGTTTTGCGAAACGTACGCCGAGTGCACAAATAAAACAGAAGTAAAACTGTGCGTAACTGATTCGGGTGCTCACTCGTGGCCCGGTGGCAGTAAGCCACGCGGTATTGGCGAAACCCCGTCTACTGCCATTTCCGCAACCGACGTAATATGGGATTTCTTTAAGACAAAATAACTAGGGAGACCTTCCGGACTCCCTAGTGTGCTTGTATAGTATGTCAGGCGCGACACTGACTAGGCGCCGGAGCAGAAAAATCTGCAAAGCTTGCAGGATTGCGCCAGTTTTAGCCTGCAAAGCACTCCCTCGGTTCCAACGATATTACTATCATCGCTTTCCGACTAATGACTACACGACTGTCCGACGTATTTAGCGTCGGTCAGGTTTTTGAAATTTTATGTTAAAGCAGAACGACGATTAAACACTCGGTATAAATATAATAACAGCATTGAACCCAATACCGAAGCGACTAATCCAGCGGGTTCGTTCTCTGCATACCAACCAGCACCTACGCCAATCCAATGTGCGATTGCCGCGCCGGCCACACCCAAAAGCATAGTAATAATCCAACCGCCTGGATCTTTTCCTGGCATAAGAAGTTTAGCAATTGCACCTACGATTAAACCTACTATTAATGCACCAATCATATGATCTCCTTGTTATACAAGGGACATTGCGATTTACTTGCCAGCCGTAATAAAGAAATTAAAGGCATCTTCGCATCTTACCATGTGGATAAAAATACGTATCGAGGCAAATTTCTACATTTCTACTTAATCAATGTGACTACGAAATCATCGACAATTTGAAAACTACCACTTCAACAAAAACCGACTTGCGGCAAAACCGCAACCGACAGCGGCTATCAATGGAAGCACAAAATGCCAAACCAAAATATGCATTCCATTGTCGACTCCGCAAAAGAACGTAATTGAAACATTTCCAAATGCCACCGCCGCCGTACCAATAACAATTCCACTTAATCCAGGATTAACAGACGCTCCGTTTCTGAGCCAATAAATCATCGCACCACCAAGGACGATTGAAAAACCAAGAACAGAAATAAAACATTCCATCCCCGAAAGATCTAAACCCAGGTGAATCTGGCTCAAGTTTAATTGAGCCACACGAAATCCATCGTACATAAGCACAAATAATAAAAACCCGAAAGTAACCTTTTCGATCCATCGGGCGCGACGTTCATTTCCGGGCCGAGCCAAAACCACAGACAAAGATAACGCTAATACAGCTAATAAAAATGACGTCCCCAACTCGAACTGAATTCTAGAATCCAAAAGACGTTCCGATAAATTCTCGCGCACTGACATCATAATGAAGCTCAAACCAATTAAAACAAACCCAATGACTATAAAAAGCAAAATCATATAACCCGATGAAAGCATCGGCTTGATAGGTTTCAAGTCAGTCGAGAGTTTGTGTATAAGATCATCAGTTTTCATGAGCACTGTCCTTTAACTTCTTCTTAAGCTCTTTGATCGCTCGATGGATCGTCACCTTAATATCGCTAGCAGAAAATCCCGTTTTAAGAGCGGCCTCGTTAATTGAAAGCCCTTCAACTTTAACCAGCAATAGCACTTCGCGCTGTTTAGCCGGAAGCTGATCACACAGGGCTTCGACATCAAATCCAATTTCCATTTCCGTGGACTGAGTCTGCTCGAACTCTTCATACGTTTCTTCAATCGAAACCGAACGAAACGAAGCCTTGTTTCGTCTTAAGTAATCAATCGTTTTATATCTGGCGATCGCATACATCCACGGTAAAAAAAACTGTTTTGAATCAAATGTCGCCCGTTTCAAATGAATTCCCATTAGAATTTCCTGAAGAACATCATCTTGGCCACCTTGCGAGCCTAATCCAAATTTAGTTAGCGTATTTGAAACAAACGGAACCATAAGCTCTTTCACCCGTTGAAGAAGCTGACGATAACTTTCAGAATCACCATCAATAGACTTTCTCATCAGTATAGAAAGCTCAATCTCGTCTTCAGACTGGTCCAAGTTTCCTTGGCTTATGTTCTCTCTCTTCTTCATTCGTTTAAATCACCTAAAAGGTTACAAAAAAATTGTCGCTAAATAAAATGTATGAGCTAAAAGTTTCTCAATATTAAACAACTCTGTCAAAGTTCATAAATATTAGGCGGTTAAACTCCTGCGCGGCTCGGCAATACCGGCACAATTCTATTTATTTTTTTAAAGCCTTGTAACCAATTGATTGAATCAAGCGAATGAGGCTTTAGAAACAGGGAGAGCGTGTTTGCACTCCCTAACACTAATCATCTGTTCAAAGGAGAACAACATGTCTACTAATAAGAGCCAATTTCTGATTCGCGCTGCCATCGCTGGAATTATCGGCGCATCCACAATCGGACTATCGTCAGCAGCGCTAGCCGCGGACGAGGCTTCAGCTAAAGGCCACTGCGTGGGTGCCAATTCATGTAAAGGCAAGGGCGGATGCAAACAAGAAGGTCAAAACGCATGCGCTGGCAAGAACGGTTGCGGCGGCAAAGGTTTTCTAGAAACCACCAAAGCGGAATGCGATGCTTTAGCGAAAAAGAATAAGAAAGTTCATTTTGTCGCATCGAAAATGTAATCAATTAACCATTTAAAGGAACACACTATGAAAAGAGTTAGCGGGGATGAATCAAAAAAAGTTGGAATCGGCGTCGGTTTGCGTTCGCCCCACTACTCTTACATTTTAGAAAATCGCCCCAAGATTTCTTGGTTCGAGGCGATTTCTGAAAATTACATGGGCCTTGATTCCTTAGATGGAGGACGGCCCATTCAAATTCTAGAAAAAGTGCGTGAGAACTATCCCATCGTTTTACATGGAGTCTCTTTATCGATAGGTTCCATTGATGAAATCAATTTCAAGTATCTGGATCGACTTAGACAACTCATCGACCGAATTAATCCACTTTGGGTTTCCGATCACATTTGCTGGACCGGCGTCAATGGAGAAAATCTACATGATTTAATGCCCTTGCCGTTCACCGAGGAAACTGTAGAGCATCTTACGGAAAAAATTTTAAAGGCCCAAGATTTTCTAAAAAGGCCATTGGTTTTCGAAAACGTGTCTGCTTATCTTTCATTTAGACATTCAGAAATGACTGAATGGGAATTTTTAAATGAAATCGCTCAGCGTACCGGCTGCGGATTATTGATCGACGTAAACAATGTATATGTCAGTTCAGTGAATCAAAATTTTGATCCCACCACCTATTTGTCTGCGATTCCAAAAAAGTCTGTTACACAAATTCATTTAGCGGGGCACACAGTCTCAGAACATTGTTTAATTGACACCCACGATGGCCCAGTGAGCGAAAAGGTCTGGGATCTTTATGGCCTTGCCATTCAGCTTTACGGAAATGTTCCTACGTTGATCGAATGGGACGATAAAATACCTGAATTTTCAATTCTTGAAGCTGAATCCGTGCGCGCAGAAAGATTACAACAGTTAAATCTGAAGGAGGATCATGGAAAATCACAAAACAGCACCTTCACTGTATGAACTGCAGCTCTGGATGAAATGGATCGTCACCGACCCGCGAGGAGTCAGAGACGCACTCACTGATCCATTTCCTTCCGATCGGCCTTATCTAGAACGCTATACATCCCCAGACAAAAATGCTCTGGATTGGGTTGCAGACGATAGATCTTTGGATGCCTCGAATCGGCTTGAGATTTATGCCGAGGCCTACTTCACCAGATTGCTTGATTCGATGAAATCAGATTTCCCAATCACCTTCAGGGTGCTTGGTGAGGTGTCATTTCAAAAATTGATTTCTGACTATTTAAAAAAACACCCATCTAAAACAACGAATATCGGTGAAATCGGTAAGAATCTTCCCAATTTTATTTCGAATTACGACGATCTTAAAGAGGCTCCATTTCTGGCACCTTTAGCGGAAATGGAGTGGTTTATGATCGAATCGTTTTACGCTCAAAACACTCGTTTTCTGAATCCTTCGATATTAAGCTCCCTTTCCGATGAAGATTTGGCGGCGGCAGAATTTAAACTGGCCCCATTTTTATATTTAGTGGAATCCGAATGGTCATTGGATCAGTTTTCAAAATGGCGAAACGAATCGCTTAAAATCGACGAACGATATTTCGAACCTCTAACAGAAAAAAAAGGCTACCTTATCTGTCGTGAAAACGGTCAGGTGATGGTCGAAGAACTATCCGCACCCGGATTCTTTATCTTGTACAAATTGAAATCGGGCGAAAATCTTATTTCTACTTTGGAACACGCTCAAAATATTTTTTTTGATTTTGATATAGGCTCAAAAATAATGACTTGGTTCCATGAATGGGTCCGCCGCGGAATAATTTATGACGTCGCTGTTAAATCTGAAAAGGTAAATTTATGAAAACTAAAATTAAACACTGCAAATCACTCTTAAACACACTCAACTGGTTTCCACCGTTTTTGGCTCGCCTATCGCTGGGGATCGTCTTTGCGGAAAGCGGTTGGGGCAAACTTCACAATTTAGAAAGGGTCACAGATTATTTTACTAGCCTAAATATTCCGTTTGCTTCTATTCAAGCGCCTTTTGTGGCGGGTTTAGAATTTTTCGGTGGACTACTTTTAATTTTTGGTTTGGCAACGCGATTAGTTTCAGTTCCTCTGATCGTAGTTATGACTGTCGCTATTATCACGGCCAAACTACCCGAATTAAATTCCCCCTCAGATCTTTTTGGATTTTCAGAGTATTTATATCTAGTGTTGCTATTTTCCCTGACCATTAACGGCCCCGGACGTATTTCTTTGGACCAAAATATTTCAAAAAAAATGAAAGAAGACATATGAAAACAAAAAAACAAGTCCCCTACAAGAGCGCTTTGTTCGCTGGCGTGCTAGTTATATTTAGTCTTCAAGCGAATGCCTTAGTTTCTTCGCCAGCCGCCGTTAGCGAAGGTCAGTGGAATGTCGAATTGAAGTCGACTCTTGAGCGCGGAAAAATAGAACCCAATGAAAACAGGTCTTCATTTCAGACGGCGGAAATTGATGTTCACCAGCTCAGTGTTACAAAGGGCGTTGAGAGTTTCTCTCTGGGTTCCGATTATTTTTTGAGACTGGATTTAAAATATTTGAAAAGCGGCGCTGAAGAGGTGTCGGGCCAAGTTTTCTATGCAGCCGATACGGGGCATGCGGCCACGCTGACCGGCGGCTTTAATTTAGTTCATGATCCGGCTTATAAAGCGGGATTATATTTTTCCCTTACACCTGTGGCAGAATTTAACAAAGATAAATTCTCGGTTCCAAGGGTAGATCTGTGGGGACTAGGGTTTAAATCATCTATCGAACTAAGCCGTACATTCTTTATTGAAGATAGTTTGCACTATGGATCGGGACTACCAGGCCACCAAAATTCATATCTAGCTTTCACTCATTTATTTGCTTTGCGACTAGATGCAGCTGTAGAATCGCAAGCCTCAATAAAATGGGGACCCTATGCAGAACTGGACACCAGTGAACGCCGAGATAACAAGTACGATGCAGCATTCAGTCCTGCGGGGACTCAGGATCGAATTCGCTCTATGAAAGTAGGCGTAATTTCATCAATAGAATTTGGGTTAACAAGAGAAACCTACGGCAGCGTAACCTATGTTCAAAAACTAGGTGGTTATGATGCTCCAGCAACGACGGCTCTTTCCATCGCGCTGGGGGCAAACTTTTAGTTTTTGAATTAAGAGCATTTTCGACAGCGGGAGTTCATCCCAATTGAAGTTTGGTGCGCCCGGAGAGATTCGAACTCCCGACCAATCGGTTCGAAGCCGATTACTCTATCCAGCTGAGCTACGGACGCATGTGAGCTGATCTGGGATGAATATACTTCCATAAATATAGGCTGTAAACCCTAAAAACCCGGCTTTTTGCCCATAGATAAGGAATAGAATCCATGGTTGGGGTCCGAACGGTTGACTTTTTGCGAAAAAATACTCAAATCGTCTTACCAAAATGCAGTTAATTATTAAGCAAACGTCCCGATTCATCATTGCCGAAAAACCTTATGGGATGACCACTCATAAAGTCGACGACTACAAAGACGGCTTCAAAGAATTTTTAGAGCAGAAAACCGGGCGAGAGCTTGGTATTGTTTCACGCTTAGACGCCACAACCTCTGGTCTGATTCTATTTCCCTTTAAAGACGCAGCGGCTGAAATCAACACCCTTTGGCAAACGGATGAATGTGTAAAGACCTATCTCTTTGTTACCGATAGAAAAGCCAAAACCAACGAGACTTCAATTGAAATCAAATCGTTCATTGAACAAAAAGGTTCGGAAAAAATTTGGTTGAGTGATCGCAGTAAAACACCGAATGCGTTTAGTCAGTTTACTTTTCTAAAAATGATGTCTACGCAAGCTGGTCCACTTTATCTATGGCAAGCGCAAATCAAAACAGGAAAAACTCATCAAATCCGTTTGCACGCCTTGGATTTAGGGATTCCGATTTTAGGTGATACGAAATATTCAGGAACACCGTTTTTTCGCCTCTGCCTTCATGCCAGCGAACTAAAAATTGGAGATGACACTTTCAGGTCGCAGTCTCCGTTTGAAGATATCGGTAACCCCTACTACCCGTTGATGGCAGAATTTGAAAAGCGCAGTCGCCTGTATAGTTTAGAAACATCGGAGTGTTTCCGCTGGACACACACTGAAGTCAGCAATGTTTTACTGGATCAGTATGGTGATAATCTATTTTTCTACGTCTACTTTGGAACTGCCGAAACAGCCGCAATGAAACAGAAAACAGAAGTCCCTAAATTACAAATTGAAACTATTGAACAAGCTCAATCCGTGGGTGCCTGGATTTCTAGTTACTTTCAAAAATCTTTGTTTTTGAAGCCCATGTACGATCGCGGCAAAGCGCCTCAGAAAAACGAACTCTTACGTTACGAATTTGCCGCTAAAAAATGGAGCAACGAGTTTCCAGCGATGGAATGGATAGCGACCGAAAACGGTCTCAAATTCAAATTGAAATCCCACCAAGGCCAATCACCTGGTTTGTTCTTGGATCAACGGGAAAATAGAAAATGGGTTTTAAATAACTCTAAAGAGAAATCCATTTTGAATCTATTTTCGTACACCAGTGGTTTTAGCGTATGCGCTGCTGTGGGTGCGGCCAAAGAAGTTACAACGGTGGATTTAAGCAAAAGTTTTATCGAATGGTCGAAGGAAAACTTCGCATTAAATGACCTACCCGCCGGGCCTCAATTTCAGTTCTGGAGCGCAGATACCATGCACTTTATGAAGGGTGCTATAAATAAAAACAGAAAGTGGGATTTGATTATTTGCGATCCACCTACATTTGGAAGATCCGATAAAGGCGTCTTCCAAATCGAAAAAGATGTCGATCTATTGTTACAAAACTGCTTCCAGTGCCTGAATCCGGGCGGACACATATTATTTTCCACTAACTTCGAAAAGTGGAATACAGAGGGGTTACATCAGCAGGTTCGTAAGGCACTACCCGAAAGAAAGTTTAAGTTCGTGTTAGAAAAGACTCCTTACCAAAGTCTAGATTTCGACTTCCCTAATCAAAATCCAAAAATGAAATCTATCTTTATAAAAAAAATTGTTTAGACTCGAATGAATACTTAATTCAATATTAAGTTATAGAACGCACAATAGGTTCTA
>DDTZ01000200.1 GCA_002344565.1 Bdellovibrionaceae bacterium UBA2351
ACAAAGAAAATCAAATTAAGTTATTTTTCATTAGTTCGCTTAAGCACAGAATCGTCGTGCCGTATGCAGTCGGTTTCATTTGAAAACGAATCTTGTGTTCAAGAGTGCACTAGAACTTCCATAAATTAGAATCTAACAAATGGCTCGGCTTGATGTTCTTCATTGCCGTCATCACGCTTGAGCCAACGTTAGGAATGTCGACCTCAAGTTCCTTGATTAGCTTTTTCATTTTTTTTCGTTTGAGTCCTTCTTGAGAACCACACAGATTGCATGGGATGATTGGAAATGCCCACTGATTTTTTAGTTCAATAAGATCATCTTCCTTAACGTAACAAAGGGGACGTATTACGGTATGCGTTCCTTCATCGTTAACTAGCTTTGGCGGCATTGATGAAATGTGACCCACATAGAACATGTTTAAAAATAGAGTTTCAATTAGATCATCACGATGGTGGCCTAGGGCTAACTTAGACATTCCTAACGTAGACGCGTGATCATATAAAATCGCGCGACGGAATTTTGAACACAACGTACAGTAGGCCTTGCCCTCCGGAGTTTTTTCTTTCACCACTGAATACGTATCGCGTTCAACGATCGTTAATTTAATATCGTGAGCCTTATAGAACTCGATAAATGCGGTCGCATCGAAACCAGGTTGTTTTTGATCTAGGCAAACGCACTCAAAACTGAAATCAACTTCGGCACGACGTTGAATTTCTTTTAGAAGCAACGAAAGGATTGTTGAATCTTTGCCACCTGAAACGCACACCATTATTCGATCATTATTCTGAATCATGTCGTAATCATTCAAGGCACGAACGATGTCTTTGCGGATTTTCTGAGCTAACGGCAATTCAAAATCAACGGTTTTCATAGAGCTGTGATAATCCATTTTAGGCTTTAAATCTAGTCAGGAGCTGAAGGTTGTTAAATTTTCCTGCTCGTGCCTAAGAGTGAGTCGGGGGGACTGGAACCACATCGTTAGACGTTTTAGCGCTATATTCTATATACGGGCGAGCCATGCGTAGTCCTTGGGCTTCGAGGGCTTCAAAGCCGCGGCGATAGACCTTGTCGGCTAGGATGTATTGAGAGCCGTAATTGTCGATATTATAGACCAATTTAAAGGCAATGTAGTTTTCGTTCGATTCGCTGATAAAGCAAAGCGGAGACGGGATACCACGAATATCGCTTAAGCCGGCAATTGAGCCTTCAAGAACCTCTTTCACTTTGTCGGGGTTCACTCCATGAGCCATTCTGAAAATAACAGAACGTACAATAGGGGTTTCCTTCGGAGAAAAATTGTAAACCTGAGCTTGGGCCATGACACGATTAGGGATGGTAATGACTTCGTCAAAGAAACCATCCATGATTGTCGAACGCCAAGTTAGTTCTTTGACTTTACCGACTGTTTTTTGAGTGCCTTGAACCACTTCAACCCAGTCACCTATTTCAAAGGTCTTGTCGACCTGCATGGCAATACCTGCAAACAGGTTTCCCAGCGTATCTTGCAGTGCCAAACCCAGAATAATCGAGAAGGCCGCTGATGTCGCTAGCAGAGGAGCTAATTGCACACCGAACACATGAGACGCCGTCCAAAAAACTAGAATAATTGAAAGCAATAACGAGAAAATATTCACGAGTAAAAGTGGAACACCTGTCTGCATTGAACTCATGAATAGATATTGCAGAACGATCAAGCGGCAAGTTTTTACGAAAACGATCATTCCCCAAAGTAATGTGACCAAACCTACATAAGGAGCAATTCTGCGAAAGTGTGTCCATTCGCTGTCGACTTCACTCAGAATCAGGAACGTAAAAAACAATAGACTCAGTACTAAAAAATGACGGGTGATATTGGCAAAGTGATTTTGAATGTTCTTATGGCGCTCTTCGGACGCATCTCGCAAGAAAAAGCGATAAAACAGATAGGTCACAAACAATAACAAGCCTAGCAAGGTATACGGTTCGATTTCTAAAAGTTGGGCTAAGGCTTGTGATTGTATCAATTTATTCATCTACTATTTAATTGTAGCGTGAACACGGTGAGTGTCATCAAATTCATCGACTTCCTCTAAAAATTCATGAACATCTTTTAGCTGAGCCTCATTAAGTTCTGTGATATTTTTAGCCTTATACGATAATTCCGCTGTTGTAATAGTCCATTTACGTTGAGCCAATGCTTTTTTGATGGAATCTAAGTTCTCGGGATTGCCATAGAACAGATAAGACGCTTCGTCCTTTTCGACGTCATTGGCGCCCGCTTCGATCGCTTCCTCTTCGGGATCAAATGAACCATCTTTCGTGCCTTCAATTAAGGACACGCGTTCAAACATCCAAGCCACCGAGCCGGATTCGCCCAAGGCGCCGTCATGACTTTTAAAGAGTGTGCGTACTTCTGGGGCCGTTCTGTGTTTGTTATTCGTTTGGCATTCAACAATAACGCCAACACCGTGAGGGCCGTAGCCTTCGTAGGTTAACTCTTCAATCACTTCGCCATCGGCTAAAACACCCGAGCCTTTTTTAATGGCGCGATCGATCGTATCATTTGGGCATGAAGCCGCTTTTGCCGCATCTATAGCCAAGCGCAAGCGTGCATTTGATCCGGGGTCAGGGCCACCAGCTTTTGTCGCGACCATGATCTCGCGTGCTAGTTTAGTAAAGATTTTTCCCTTTTTCGCCGCATTTTCGGATTTACCCGCATTTTTCCATGATTTTCCCATGGTTTAAATGGACCAAAAGGATTGGGGTTTGTCTAGTGGTTTCGCGCTTCAGAAAAATCCCCTGTTTTCGAAGGAGCGCGGCTTTTGAGGCTTTCGTTTACAGTTTTTGATCTAGGTGGCAAGGGGATCTTCAAGCAAAATAAGACTTCTATTTTTTGGAGGGCGCCCTCCATGGCTCGGCCGCCGGTTGGCTACGCCAACAATACCGCATCCATGCGGCGGCGGAGCCTCCAAAAAATAGAAGTCTTATTTTGCTTGAAGACTGAGCTAAAATTGAAAACTGCAAACGAAAGCCTCAAAAGCCGCCCCTCTTCGAAAATTGCCCACGCCGCAACCATTTTTTGGTCACGATTCGAAGATGTGTGTGGATCTGAGTTTTTGTGGTAGCTTTGGTTTTGCTGTTTTTTTAGTCAGTAGACCGGCGGTTGGTTAGGGTGCCGGTCTATGTGATTGATTTTGATTTATCGTTTAATAGATTTAGGATCAACGGCGTCTTGTAAGCCGTCGCCTACGAAGTTGAAACTTACTGTTGTGATAAAAATCATGAGGCCCGGTAATACCGTTAGCCAAACATTCTTATAGATAACTTCTTGGGCATTATTCAGCATATTTCCCCAGCTTGGTGTGGGCGGCATAATGCCTAAGCCTAAAAAGCTGAGTGCCGATTCGTAAATGATTGAGCTGCCTACGCCTAGTGTGATGGCAACGAGCATGGGTGCGATTACGTTTGGGAACATATGGCGAAGTATAATTGTCGCATCGGTTGCGCCTAATGTTTTAGCAGCCAGAACGAATTCGCGTTCACGTAGGCTTAGGATGCTTCCACGTACTAAGCGTGCCACCGTCATCCACGAGAATAAGCACATGATGACAAACATTTTAATAATGCTCTCGTAGCTAGGGTTCATCATTTCTTTGATGGCGGGAAGTTTTGATAAATCAACGGCAGAGAACACGATCAAGATCGGGATTGTTGGTAGTGATAACAACGCATCTGTTACGCGCATAAGTGCCATATCGATTTTGCCACCATAGAATCCAGCGATGCCGCCGATAAGGAGGCCAATCAGGGCAGATGACAAGGCCACCATAATTCCCACACCAATGGAAACGCGGGCGCCGTAAACTAAACGAATCAAAACGTCGCGACCCACTTCATCTGTACCAAATAAATGATAGGTACTGAATGTTTTCAAAATTGCGATGTAGTTTGAATAATCCACATTTTGAAGTTTAGCTAAGGTCGCCTTAACGTCTTCGTCGGGCTTCATGATCAAATCATACAAAGCATCTTGATTTTCATTTTCAGTGTCCGTGCCTACGATAAGTACATTCTGTGCTTTTAATTCCGTTGCTAGCTTTTTAGCTTCTTC
>DDTZ01000008.1 GCA_002344565.1 Bdellovibrionaceae bacterium UBA2351
ATTTCAAACGAGAGCTATCGTTAGTCGAATCTTTTTCTTATTTAAACAGGCCAAGGGGCCAGTTCTTGCATTGTCTAAGATATGAAATCGTTTATATAGGAATTGGATGACATCATTTTGGCGCTCGAGCGTATTAACTAATAGCTTCGCGAAAAGCCTGTTGGCCGTCGTTTTCTTTTGCCAATTTCTGTCGGCCCAGGTGTTACTTTGTGTACAGTTTTATACGGGCGAAACAGTATTTCCTCACCGTACTCAGCTGCCGAAGGCGTTGCATGAGGCCCTGGAGTTAGTCAAAAAGGACTGGGTCGAAGAAGCTCATATTCCAGGGGTTCGTGAATTTATTGAGTCCGATTCAAAAGGCGCTCTGAACCGGATAGAGCTATTTAAAGAGCTTGGGTTCGAATGGTTTGATGACGGTCGAGTTAAGGTTCCCGATACGTATGATTTTTTAGTTCGCTATCATAATGCCATTTCCGCTTCTGGGTATGGACATAAGAAATACATTCGGCCAGCGTTAGTTTTTGTTAAGTATCGTGATCCCACGAAAACTGAAATTGCTGAATACAAGTTAGTAGATCCGTTTGCAAAACCGGCGGTGGTGATTCCAAATGGTTTTGTTCCATTAAAACGTCAAGCGGAAACATTTAATCTGCCTTACCCTATAATTATGTCCGGATTAAAAGATGGACTATTTCCGTTGTTAGGTGGCATGCATGACGTGTCTCATTACTTGGGTTTGCGGGTGCAGCCCGAAGTGGGTATCGCGATAGTAGAGGCTGTCAGTCGTTTGCCTGAAACTAAGCAAAGTATTCATTTTGGCCGTCGTTTAATTGCTTTGATGGAATACTCGGCCTTTATTCCGAAAAATTTTACTCAATCAGTGCAGTCCTATCTAGCTCAAAGAGGAATTACGCAGTTAGTTTCCCGGCAGCAAATAGCGAAGCAATTGATGAGTCTTTCAATGTCCGAACTATTAAGCCGCGCCAAGCAGTCGGCAGAAATGTTTGATCGATCGTTGGTAGATTTCGGTGGAGCGGCAATCTCGTCCTGGGAGCGAATCGAAGATACCAATCTTCTTTTCAAAACGAGTCATTTTAAAACGCTGTTGGCCTATCACCAGGTTATATTCAAAACACCAGATCAAAGAGTCGAAGACGGTTTTATGGGTGAGCTAGAAACACGCTACCGAGAATATCGATATTCGCAAATTATTCGGGCCTATCCTCGATTTTTTTCTCATGCACTGGGTAAGCTTGCGGTGAAGTTAGCGGAGGATCGCAGAGAAGATTTTGGTTGGTCGTTTGATATGTTAAGTCTGCGGTCACGCGGACTCGTTCAGGATAAAGAAAAAATGAAAATGATTCGGGGAAACCTTGAGTCTCGAAAGTTTCCAGAGCCAACCGAGGCCGGTGAGCAGTTTTTAAAACAGATGGTAGTCGATTTTACGTCGGCAATCGAGTTGCAGTTGTCCATGGCTACTTACGGTATGTCACCAGCAGAAATGGTTAAAGCCATGTTGCAGCCGGCTCTTACTGAAAAGGAACCCTTAGGCGAGTATTTCAAACAATTGTACCCAGGATTTATCGAGGCTCTAAATTTTCTTGATAAGCCTCAGTATTAATTTAGATAGACATACGACCAATAGAGTTCTACTTTATCGACATGGAAATAGCAGAAGGAATTATTGGCCGTATCTGGTGCAAAGACACTGTTTCGGACAAACAAATCAAAGACATAAAGACTATAATTTTAGGTTTCAAGTGGATGCAAGCGCCAGCTCAACCAGCGATGAATAAAGCGTTTGCTGAATACACTAATTATTTCATGAAGGGCGAATATGAAATTCAATTAATGGTGTATGCCCAAGAAAAAAGTATTTTACTGGCGCTCGATTTTGAAGACGATTTAACTCAGCAAGATATTAAAACATGTGGTGAGTTTGCCGACATCACAATGGCCATTGCCAAATCATTAGATGCTGAATTTGCGTATGCGGATATCGAAGGCGATGTGCCTGAACATTTCATTACCAATCTATCGAAACGTCAGGTCAGTTGCCTGTTTTGGAAAACATTTTTAACGTCTGATTTAGCGAAACCAATAATGAAAGCCGTTGAAAGTAGTTCCTCACTCGGGTTTCAAATTCAGCCCGAAGCGAATGGTAGCATTGTCATTACAACGCGTAAACAACCAGACTCAGACGTCGTTAAAAAATCATTTAAGTCGGGCAATGATGAAATCGAACTTTTTGATTGGACTCAAGGCTCGTACGATGATGATGAGGACGAAGACTAGCGAAACATTTTCGGCTTAGGGCGTTTGTCTTGAGCCGCTGCCGTTAGTTCTGTTCCTAATTTCAAGGCTTCATTACCCGCAACAGATTTGACCAGGTAAGCTGGATTTTCAGGCGATCCATTACGTTTAATTTTCTTGCCTTTGATTTCACGGGTAATGGGTTCCTCAAAGACCTCAAGAACGACCCCTTCGATTGTATTTCCCAGCCAACGCCACTGAATAGATGAACCCTTTTTAAACTTCATGAATTAACATTGACTGGATTGTGCGGTTTTGTCGATGATTAAGATAATAAAAAGGGGAAACAATGTCGATTCAAAAAAAAGGCAGTTGTCACTGCGGACGGGTACAATTTGAAGTTAGTTTAGAAAAAGATTTTTCGGAAGCCTTGTCGTGCAATTGTTCGATTTGCCAGCGTAAGGGAACACTATTGTCATTTGTGCCGAAATCTCAGTTTAAAATGATGTCGGGCGCGGATAGTTTACAAGACTATCAGTTTGCAAAAAAGCGTATCCATCACACATTTTGTAAAGTGTGTGGCGTTACGCCTTTTTCCTCAGCCATCGCACCAGATGGCACTGACACGGCTGCCATCAATGTACGTTGTATTGAAAATATCGATTTAGATTCGCTAA
Source organism: Bdellovibrionaceae bacterium UBA2351 (assembly GCA_002344565.1). Taxonomy (GTDB): domain Bacteria; phylum Bdellovibrionota; class Bdellovibrionia; order Bdellovibrionales; family Bdellovibrionaceae; genus UBA2316. Next base: position 2,931 of record DDTZ01000008.1, read on the forward strand.
GAATTCATAAATACGACGGCAAGAATACAAATTAGGCGAACATAGATTGCATGCTGTCTTGAAATTCCCTATGGGCGGTGTTAGGGATAAACGATGTCCAACTTTACCGATGACGGTGTTAAACACTTCCATAATTCTGAACCTGTTCTTTTAAGTGAAATCATTCATGATGAGGCGGGCGTAAATTATGAAGGCTTTAAGACTTTGCTTAAGCTAGGCGCAATTTACGTTGATAATTATCGACAAGAAAAAGATAAATGGATTCTAAAAAACAGTTTATTTCGCGTGCATACAAGACCGCGCAGATTTAAATGTGATTACGATTGGAAATCTTTGATCGTATTTGAAAATGAATTTTTCCTGATTTTGAATAAACCGTCAGGGATTCCGAGCCACCCCTCGGTCGATAATGTATTAGAAGATGCTATGACCCAAACGAGCCTTGCGATTAAATCTCCTTTGTTTGTAACACATAGATTGGACACGTTGACATCGGGACTGATCGTTTATGGTAAGAAAAAACAGTTCGTAAAAGACTTTAACGTCCAGCTGATTGAGCGTGGTGTGCAGAAAAAATATGTAGCGCTCGTGGAAACGAGGCAAGCCTTACCAAAAGCTTTGACTCATTATATGGATCCCTCAAAGGGAACACCTAAAAAATTGTCTACTAATCCGGCCGATGGTTGGGATATTTGCAAACTTGAAATTTTAGAACAAACCCGAGTTTCAGAATCAGTGGTTCATGTAAAAATTAATCTTCTTACTGGGCGGACTCATCAGATTCGATCCCAAATGGCGTTTTTGAATGCCCCTATCGTAGGGGATATTTTATACGGTTCTAAGCTTTCATTTCATGGTAGCGGCATTGCGCTCAAGTCCTGTGAAATCGCCTTCGTATTTGAAGGTAAAAAATTGAAATTCAATATAAGCGAAGACTTTATCTAATCACGTGCGCCGCAGATTTCGATCGCCTGGGCTAGTAAGGCTTGCTTTTGCGCGGGATTCACTGCTATCTGTGCCTCAAGGTATGTTTGGTAAGCCTTAATCACAGTCAGGTGATTGAATTTACCAATTTCTAAATCGCCTGAAAAATTATTGGTGTCACTTAGGAATGCTATCGCCTGTTCCGCTGCTGTCTTATCACAATCAAATTCAGTGGCGAATGCTGATGTGGATATACAAACTAAAACTAAAATCGAAGTAAGCATTTTCATAAAAGTTCCTTAAGTAAAGTTAGTTTTATTTTTCAGAATGGCTAACGGTTACGGTCGCACGACAGATGGCGTATGCATCTTTCTTTTGAACCTCATCGCAGATTGCAATGTCATTTTTAATCGTTGCGCGACAAATAGCATATGTGTCCTTTAGGACTGCGTCTTCGCAAAGGTTAATGTCACTTTTAATCAAGGCACGGCATAGTGCGTAGGTGTCTTTTAAAGCGGTTTCCTCACACACAGTAATATCTTTTTTAACGATTGCACGACAAAGCGCATAGGTATCCTTCAAGCCTGTCTCTTCACAAATGCCAACATCTTTTTTTACGATCGCGCGACAGATGGCAAATTTATCTTTTGTGACGGCTTCGTTGCAAAAACCGAGGGCTTTATCGATGACCTCTTTTTTCTGGGTCTCTTGCTGTTTCTGAAAGCCAACAGTGTCTTGGGTCACGGACGTGTCTTTAGGTTGCGTTGCTGTGGTCGGAGTCACGACATCGGCATTTTTAGATTCCGTGCAACCAAAAATAAAAAGTGAAATAAAAGCACAAGCTAAAACTGCGCGCATGCAAACTCCTAAATTGAATGGCTCTGTTTTAGCAAACATCTTAAGGGATTACCATGTGAGGGATTTTGACAGGAAAAAAGTGCCTGTATACAGATTGGACGCTTTTGAGTTGAAGGAAAACAGTGCCGTCGGCCGAGCGCCCGTAGGAAAACATTAACTATTTACAGCTTGAATGCATTATTCTGCCTTGGCTTTGAGCTAGCGTTGACTATACTGAAACTATGGAAAAGTATTTGGTTACCGTTGCTCTATGTAGTAGTTGCACTCAAAAAAATGTGAATGATAGTGAACGTCTATTTAAAACCAAGATTATTGAAAAACTTCAAAATGAGCGTCCCGATTTCGATTGGAAAATTCAAGAATCATCCTGCATGCGTGTCTGCCAAGTAGATCGGATCACGATGGGGGTGTCCTCTTCTAAAAACAGTCGTGATGTTCGAATGACTGTTTCAAAAGAAGCTACGGTCGAATCGGTGGTCAAAGAAATATTAAGTTTTTTCCGACCCCTACAACATTAAGTGCCCCCGCAGAAAGTCTCTGCGAGGGCGGATCGTTGAGCGGGAGATTAAGATACTTTAGATGCTGTTACATCTTTTAGCTCTTGGTTGGTTTTTTTTGAGCCCAATAGTTTATCAAAGAAACTAGCTTTTCCAGATTGAATCTGGATGTGGCGCGGTTTTGCGGCTGGCGTTTTCGGAAGATACAGTTCCAGCACTCCATTTTCATAGCGCGCTTCAATTTTGTCGGCCTCAACGGCTTCTGGCAACGAAAAGCTTCGTTTAAAATAGCCGTAAGATTTTTCCGACGTCGCTCGCTTACGTTCGCCCGAGATAGTTAATATATCATCTGACATTTCAATTTTGATATCGTCCTGCTTCATTCCAGGAAGATCCAAGCTCATTAGATAGTAGTCGCCAGATTCTGTAATTTCAGATGCCGGACTAAATGATCGTTCGCTGTAGGATTTATTTGCGACCGAACGATTCCAGTCATCCAAAAATCTATCCATTTCACTCCAAATATCAGAAGTGAAACCGCGTGTTGGAATATAAGTAGTTAACATTCTCATTTCATACCTCCTCTAAATAGTTTAAGTTACTTATTTGAAAGTGTGTTTTGAGTTATAACTTTGTCAAGTTCAGGACAAAGTAAAATATTTTTCGAGTTCGGTAGCAACAATAGTTCATCTACCCAATTTCGTTGCTCGCACGGGTCAGCCAATACAGATGGCTTGGATACATTACTAGCTGTATCAGCATTGAGGCCGCTATTGGCGCTACATATAATTGTAAATAGGGCGATAAAGCCCGTGGTGACAAAAAAACGATGCAAAAATTTGAGCCAGAATGAAATATACATAAGCGTCCTCCATTACGCAATCATTGGCTGAAGTGAAAATCCTTGATTGATTGTTTTTCTAAACGCTTCTAAA
>DDTZ01000077.1 GCA_002344565.1 Bdellovibrionaceae bacterium UBA2351
TTTTTCTTCAAAGATTCTTCAAATGGATACAAGTTCACAACCACAAGATCAAACATCTCGGTTTCAAATTTTTTCAAAACTTCAAGATCGCTCGAATTATTTGCGCGAGCCAGAAGGCCCATATGAATTTTCGGATGAAGTGTCTTTACCCGGCCATCCATGACTTCAGGAAACTGAGTTACGTCACTGACATCAACAACAGGCAATTTATGATCCCGCAGAAACTGAGCCGTCCCCCCTGTCGAAATCAGCTGAAGCCCTTTTTCAACCAGCGGCTTCAAAAATTCAATCAACCCCGTCTTATCCGAAACACTAACCAAAGCCCGACGATACATCACAACCCCCGTACTCCACTCGTACCACACGAGATTTCAAAAGGTCACCTGATGACCTTTTGAAACCCAGCGCATTACAAAAAGGTAGCAGCTGACTTTTTAGAATGGGGATTTTGTGAGTAATAGCTTTAGGTCGTCGTTGGTTAGGAATAGGCCGGCGCCTAGGTAGCTAGAGCGGGTGGATTCTTTGTCTAATATGTCTTGTTGGCCCGCCATTACGTAGAGGCCGTAGAACAAGTCGTAGCGAGCGGAAACTCTAAGATTTGTTTTTTCTAAATTGAAAGCCTCTACACTGAATCGAAGTTTACGGTTAAATAAATGGTAGTCCATTCCAAAACCGCCCGAGTTTTCAATCAAACCGGCTTTTATTGTGAAATCGTAAAAGTTTTTAGCAAACAATAACGTAAATTTTGTTTTGCTCAAGAAACGTTTTTCCGTCTGCGTGTTAGAAATAACGGTGCCGTCGCTGCTGACTTTAGTTTCCTCTCGTTCAACTAAACCAGCTGGATCGTTGATGATCCCTAGGTAGTAGTAGCGATCTAGACCAGGCTGAATCTGAATACCGATTGTCGATTTTGTTTGCCCAATAGACGTCAAATAATCGCCGTGGAAGTCGAAACCAGTTTGTATCTTTCCCGCGCTGTCAAATAATCCACTGATTCCCGAAATCGCCGTGTTTAGCTCTTCCACAGTTGTTTCATCGTTAATAAGTTTACCGATCGTGCCTTCACCCTTGTTAATCTTGGTCGTAACTTCATCGATGTTTTTCATCGTGTTATCCAAGCGTACCATGGTTTTTTTCCAAGTCTTCTTTAAGCCTTCATCACTTTCATCATTGATCAATTCGTCTAGCGTACGAGTAATATCGTTCACCTGATCTACGATCTCGCCAATTTGTTCTTTGTTTTCACCTGTGATGTCTTTTACATCTTCCGTAATTTTTTCGATATTTTTAACGATTCGTCCAAGCACATGTTTTTGATTGCCTTCATCTGCTAATGATTCACGAACGACTTCGGCTACTTGCTTTAGTGACCCTGCAATGTCGCTAACTTGAGTCAACACATTATCTAAAGATCCTTTGTCGCGAACGTTTAAAATCTGTCCGCCTTCTGGCAACGGTGGATCTGTAATCGACCCCGGATTTAATTCGACATGCTTATCACCCAATATTCCGACAGATTTAATTTCCACAACCGCCGAGGTGGTAAGAGGAGTATCCGCACCCACACTGATTTCGATTCGGGCTTTACCATCCTGCAAACGGATATCTTTAATTACGCCGATGGGAATACCAGCGGTTTTTACGCCTGAATTTTTAACTAGGCCCGCAGCATTGTCTAATAGGAACCAAGCTCGTTTTGATTTGCCCAAAAAACTTGGATCATCACTGACCTGCATCGTCATCAAACCAATCAGTCCGCCGACGATCAACACAAGCGCACCCACTTTAAATTCGGCAGTTCCAAACATACTCATGAGTGTTTCATTCCCTTAGACACAAATCGTTTCACTAGTTCAATTTCGCTGTTATAAAAATCATCGGGTGTTCCATAAAGTAAAACTTGGCCAGCATCAAGCATAGCTACGTAATCGGCAATTCTGAAGGCCGCTGCAAGGTCATGGCTTACCATTATTGATGTGGTCCCTTTTTTGTGTTTATGTGTATCCAATATCAGATTATCAACCATTTCAGTCAGAATGGGATCTAAACCTGTCGTTGGCTCATCATACACAAGTATTTCTGGATCTAGGGCTAACGCTCGTGCCAGACCAGTACGCTTTTGCATACCACCACTTATCTGACTGGGAAGTTTGTGATAATGTTTAGGATCAAGGCCAACCATTTTCAATTTTTCTTCTGCGGTTTTTTTTACCTCATCAGGTTTCAATTTTCTTCGATGTTCAATTAATGGAAAGCTTACATTTTCTAAAACGGTCATGTCATCGAATAATGCCGCCGATTGAAACAGAACTCCAAAGTTACAGCGAAATTTTGTCAATTCATCCGGAGACAAACTGGCCATATCTGTCCCCAATACTTCAACTTTACCTGACGTAGGCTGGAACAACCCTAACATGTGTTTAAGTAAAACTGATTTACCTGTACCCGAAAATCCGATGATCGCCGTTAACGATCCCTTTGGAATATTTAAAGTTAAACCCTTTAAAACGAAATCTTTTCCATCAAATGTTTTCTTCACATCCTGAATTTTAACGGCCGCTTCCATTATTGAATCCCCACCGTTAAATAGAAAATACGAATTAAGTTTGTTACAAAATAATCCACAATAATAACCATGACCATACTTGTGACAACACCTTGATTGGTTGCCTCGCCGACACCCTTAGCACCGCCCGTAGTGTAAAATCCCCGGTACGTACAAACTAATCCAAATATTAAACCAAAGATTGCCGCCTTAAACAAGCCTTCCATGATGTGTTTCACTTCTACCGTTTGTCTAATTTTTTCCAAGAAAATGGCTTTGTCTAGATCCACAATGAAAACGACCAAGATGTAACTTCCAACCATCGCCACAAAATCAAATACGGCGGTTAGCAACGGCATACAAATTATCGCGGCAAAAATTCGCGGACCGATTAAGTATTGACGAGTATTTACACCCATCACATCTAGCGCGTCTATCTGTTCATTTACTCGCATGGTGCCTAAACGCGCTGCCATCGCACCACCTGCGCGAGCCGCGACAATTAGACCAGTTAGTACCGGACCCAATTCACGCGTGACTCCAAGCGCGACCGTAGGGCCAACTAAATTTACCGCATTGATAATTTTAAATCCTAAATAAATTTGCAGAGACAACGCGAGACCCGTGAATAGCGAAGTTAAGGAAATAATCGCGACGGATTTGTTTCCTATGAATTCCATATGTTTTAGAATTTCTTGCCAACGACTTGGCGGCGTAAAAAGTAAGCGCAGCGATGACGTCATGAACAAAATCATGTTCCCAGTCTCAGTGACAAAACTACGTACGGCGGTTACCATACCTTATCGTATCGTTTTCGCTCAGCTATTACAATGATCGAAGGTTACAGACTAGAAGAAAGTAACCATACTAGGCACTTTCTTCCGTGACGTAATATTGAAGAACTATCTTGTTTGCGAACCGGAATCTAGATTTTTCAAAGTCTTTACAGCCGCAGGTTTATCTTTACGCTTACTTTGATCGGACGCTTGTTTGGCAATTTCTGCATAGACGGGCCCCAGATCTTCGGCGAACTCATTTCCATCGCACAGTTGTCGTTGCCCATTTTCACCTAGCACTACCTTAGCCATAGCTAAAACAGCATCTTTTCTTCTGTCAGAATAGAACGCATTCGCAAATGCGCCCGTAGTCTTTTTTAATCCTGTATCAGGTACTGATGTCAACATTCCGGTTCGACTTGTTTTTTTCAAATCGAGGTAATCCACATTGTGAGGACTACTTTCATTCGCATAGAAAGTAAGCTTTTCATTTCCACAGGTAAT
>DDTZ01000035.1 GCA_002344565.1 Bdellovibrionaceae bacterium UBA2351
ATGTTCACGCAAGATAGCCTGAACGACCTCGTTCACATTGCCTTTGCTTGATGCAGATAATGTTCTCATCAAGTTAATCGCCGTTCCGTTCTTCATTAGGTCATTAGATTTCAAGCCAGCAACGATTTCTGTTAACTGCTCTTTATGGTTTTTCAAATCACTAGAATCTAAACCTTTTCTAACAATGTAAGCCTCAAAATCAGCGGCTACTTTATGAACCGTCACTTGTTGAGCTTCTTGAAGGTCCGCTGGATTATCCATGTAGTTATCTTTCCATTTCTTACCTTCAGGTAATTTAACAGATGGATCTGGATTAACTCCGTACAATGGATACTGACGATAGTTTAAAAATCGCAGTAGGTCTGGATTTGTTGAAATACCGCCTTCTTCCATTGAATCTAAAATATCGGCATCAGAGCGAGACGCATCTTTGATTTTTCCACACTCGTCTTTGTTGTTCATACAAACATTTGAATTCTTTAAGTCCTTAACGAAAGATTCGTAGAATGATTTAGAAAAGCGTTCCATGTCTTGATACTTGTTGATTTTATCAACCCACTGCATGTGAGCTTGTTTTGCTTTTGTTTGATTAAACTCTCGCCATTTCATCATGGCTTGAGAGAAATCATATAGCCAGCCTTCGATATCGTTACGACGGCAATCGGCGCCTGTTAAATCTTTTTCGCAGGCTACTGAGTCCTTTTGGAACTTCTCTGCCGATTCTTTTACGATCAATGCATCTAAAATTTCAGCTTTACGTGGGAACGCATCGATGTTTGGCCACAGGTAATAGTAACCCATGCTGTAGTTTAAAACTTTATCTTCAACCCAGCCGTGAATCGCCGTATCTAGTGCAGTGAACAGAGTAATGCTTGATAAGTGCGTGATGAACTTCATCGTTTTTGTCCAAACACCTCCGAATAAGCCAGAAATAACACTTGTTCCAATCTCGGCACCCTCTAGACGTAATTTACCTAAAACAGCTTGTTTACCTTTACTCATAGCTTCCGTGATAGATGTATACGGACCAGATGATCTAACTTTTCCAGCTAATGATGTAATCGCTCCAGAACCCATTGTAGAAAGGACCATGGACACAAGTGCTGGTGCATATGTATTAAATTTCTTTTCCATTACCCATTCACGCCAAGCTACATCACACGCATCTTCGCTGAGACCATTTAAACGATCTTTAATTTTTTGAGTCGTACCTGGGGCACCTTGCTCTTTTAATACCTTCGGATCTTTATAAAGAGACGTTACGCAGCTTTGTAATGTTCTTAAGAAATCACCCGTGATATGTGACGCCATAGAGCCCGCTGACATTCCCAAGTAAGGAATGATTTTCATATAGGCTTTTTTAGCTACCGAGTTTGAATACGGATTAAAACTTCCTTTGCGGTCGGCCATTTTTCCGGCTTCATCGGCAATTTCGTTTAAAAGCTTTTCAAAAACTTTTGGATCGTTTGTTTTTAATGCCGCCGCCATTGCCACACGACTTGTTGTGTTCTTGGCAAACGCTTTCATCATTTCATCAGTAACCGCTTTGTTTGCCATCGCACCCGATGTTAAAAACTCAGTCGCGTAACCATTTACGATCATGAAAGAGTAGAATGACATGTGACCAATGGGATCCGTCAGAGTTTGTAAATGTTGATCCATGATTAATGGATTTTGAGCAAAATCATTGATTAGCATTCCACCGTTGATTAAACCAATTGAAATAAAGAACATCACTGTTTCCATAGGGAAACGGCGAGTTTGCGCACCCCAAGTCGTTTTCTGCCACGCAGGTACCGGCTGCATATTTTTAGCGCGACGTATTTCATCTAAACGGTCTCGCACCATCTTTTTTACTAAGTCACGACGATCTTGAGCTAATAACTTTCTAATTTCAGAAGGCTTAAAATGTTCGTGAATAATTTTTCTTTGCGCTTCTGTTGATTCTTCGATTTTTACACTTTCGGCTCTAGCTACGGTTTCTGCTTTTCCATCGTTATCAGCGTCGACTTGCGAGAAACTCATGTCGACGTCAACAGTTGAACCTTGTGGGCTTTCAGGCGCCTGAGATGAGCGGAACGACAAGGATTCATCGGCTGGTCTTTCCATAGGTTTAGTAGCTGCTTCTGCAGCGGCCGCAGGTTTTGCCTGAGGTGCCTGTGGCGATTGCGGCATGGGTGCCTTTTGGCCATTTACCAAAAGTTGGCCCTTCTTCGCCATAACGCTAAAGACTTCATCTGGAATGAAATTTTGAGTTAACGTTACCACTTCTAAAACACTTGGAGGAAGTGTTGCTAAAAGTTCTTTAGGCAACTGCATTCCATTATTGCTCTTATGTTCTTGAATGGCTGAAGCTAGCGCTTCCTCACTGAAATCAAAAACTTGCGCTCCCGATTGAAGACGGATCATTTTCACATTTTCGTTTGTATAGGATTGAATCTTAACTTCAGGTGCCTCGAGTTGTTGAGGAGCAACCTGCTCGGATGAAGCTTTGGCTTTTCTTTTAAAACGATCTAACCAGCCCGCTTGGGCCGGGGTCACAAATAGGGAATTAACCAGAAAGATCTGAGCCGTCAGTAAAAGTATGTGCTTCTTCATCATAAATATCCCTCGAGAGAAACTTTCCTCTCACTAGACTTCATAGCAAACACCAATCCAGTTTTTTATTTGTGAATTTAAGCACTTAGGCATCTCAATGTGATACGGAAACAATTTAGGTCGTTGCCTTCGTCTAAAGTTTAGTCAGTTGCGTGTCTCAAATTGAGAATACATTCCGCGCCAACTTCAAGACTATCGTCGTGTTGAACGAATTACGAAGTATGAAACAATAAGGAATCAATGTTCAATTTTTCCAAAGGATGGAACTTTATGAAGGCTACCATATTTTTGATAAGTTTGTTTATTCTGGCGTCCTGTGCGCATAACACGCCAACAGCAAGCAACGCTGTAGTCCCAAGAAATTTATCGTCAGCCGAAACAAAAAAAGAAAACATTCGCGAGCCAGATCAAGCCAATAGCGAAGATGAAAACCCAGGTGGTAGCCAAGGAAGTGGAAACGTAGCGAGTGGGAGAAAGTTAAATATTCCCGCTAACCAAGAAGAGCTGGCTGAGCAATGCACTAAGCAATTAGAAGGCATTCCAGAGGCCTATAAAAACACGATGAATACTATGCAGCTTACGCATAGAGCCCTAAAAATTTCCTACAATGCTACTCATAGAATTCCAAATTGGGTGTACTATGACTTATCTCGCGAAAATTTAATGAATAGTTGCGCCAAGAGAAAAGACAAATTCAAAGGCGATCCATTGCTAGTCGCTGCGCAACTGCCTAAAGATTTAATACTCAATGAAGCTAGCTACAAAAATTCCGGATTTGATCGCGGCCACATGGCCCCTTCTGGTGACTTCATTTGGGATCAAAGCATTAACGAAGATACGTTCTTCATGACGAATATGTCTCCACAGACAGCAGAATTGAATCAAAAAACGTGGAATGCTTTAGAAGATCACGTGCGTAACTGGGCTTGCGGATTTGGCGAAATTAAAGTCTACACGGGTCCAATCATTGAGCCAAACATGCAGAGATTGAATTCGTGTGTAAGTATTCCAAATAAATTTTTCAAAGTTCTTGTGGGAATGAAAGATAAAAAACTATTTGGTATCGGCTTCGTATACGACCAAAACGACAAAGTCGGCGATCCCTATAAAAAGAACGCAATGACTATTCGGAAAGTCGAAGAGTTGTCAGGAATAAACTTTTTTGAAAATCAGTATGCACAAAAAGTACAAGACGAATTTGAAACTAAAATGGATATTCGCGACTGGGAAAGTATCGAAGAAGACTGTTACTCGTGCGACGGAAAGAAAAAATAATTTTAGTAAACTATCTTGGGTCTCTGCGCATACAGAGACCTCTTTTATGATTTAATGGATAAAAACTTTTCGGGAACGCTACCCGACTTAATTGCGGCCGCAAGTTCCTTTGATTCTGAATTACTTAATATTTTTTGTGCTTCTTCAAACGAGATTGGATCAGGATTTAAAATCTTTTCTTTTTTGAACTGCTGTATTTTTTTTATTCTAATATTTAATTCATTCTTATCTAAAACACCTTGAGCCGTAGCGCCAATTAAGGCTTCGATGGCTTTCACCGGTGACATCGGCTCGTTACAGTAAAGAAGAATATCTGAACCAATTTTTGCCGCTTGTACGGCAATTTCTTCAATGGAGAAATGTTTTCTAAGCGCGCCCATATCGAGATCATCCGTAACCACCAAACCACGAAAACGACAATGTTCACGTAGGATCTTGTTTACGAAAATATCAGATAGACTTGCCGGATATTTAGGATCTACGTTCTTAAAAAGAATATGGGACGTCATACACATATCAACGCGCGCTTTAAAGGCGCGTTTGAATGGCGTCATTTCAAAATCTTCTAAACGCTTTAATTCTGCATCTTCGCGAGGTAAATCTTCGTGCGAATCGATCAAAGTATTTCCATGACCTGGGAAATGTTTTACGCAGGCTAAGACGTCGGATTTTATATAACCACGAACGATAGCTGAAACATGTTTAGCTACTAGCTCGGGATCGGTACCAAGTGCACGATCGCCTATTACAGTATTTTGAGGATTCGAAAAAATATCTGCACATGGAGCAAAATTTAAATTGATCCCAAAGGCGCGTAATTCCTGCCCCATGCGCTGGCTGAATAAAAACGAAAGCGTTGGATTATCTATATCACCCAGCTTTTTTAATGCCGGCCACACTGTGAATGGATCTTTGAATCTTTGAACACGTCCACCTTCCATATCTACGGAAAGGAAAAGCGGGGTTTTGTCTGGCATTTTCAATCTTAGGGAATGAATGTCGTGGCACAGCTCGTGAAATTGTTTAATATTATCGAAATTTCTAGAAAATAGAACCACACCACCGATCTGATTGGTGATTATAAATTTCTTCTCATCTTCCGATAGGGTTTTTCCTTGAACCCCCATCGTAATTAACGGGCCGTACATTCGAACTCCTATTTATCTTTCTTTGGCGGCGGCAATGGTTTTTCTATTTGTTCAATTGTTTGCGTAGGAACCTTTGTTTGAATTCCCGTGCCCGGTGGTGCGCCATATTGCTTTGAACCCGCGGGTTCCGTTACTGGCTTCATTGCTTCTTGATGTAACTTTGCCGATACGATATTTTCGACCCCCAAAGGAACATCGCCAAACAATGTTTTTAAAACGGTCGCTGGAACATTGAAATCGCCTGTGGCTTCCGCTGGCTTAGCTACCAACTGTGTTTCCACACTTTGAGACGGATTAACGACGCCAATTACATGGCCCTTATCTGTTACGTAGCTAATAAATTTTTGATTATTGAATTGGTTTTCAATCTTATACGATTTAATTCCCATATAGTCTTCTTCTGTTCTTACGATCGCTACGCCATCCACTAACTTAGGTTTTTCTTCTGCAATAGCTTGGTATTCATATTTTGAGTCGGTCTGAATTCCCGTTTTACTTTTCAACATAAGATAAACTAAAAAATAACTAAGGAATGTACCCTTAGGAAGGTCATCGATAATTTTTGTTTTCTTGCCGTTTTCGTTCACCATCGCGGTCATTTTTAATAACTCGGCAGGTGGCTTTTCATCCTTTTTTAGTTTTTTCTTAATCGCGTCTTGTTCCTTTTTTGATAACTTCGTAAGTTTAAAAGTTGCTTGGATATTTTTGGTCGATGGTTTGTTATTTTCCGTGACCAAAGTCGTGTACTCGTACGAAATCGGAGACAGGTTCTGGTCACTTTCGGCTCTAATACTTTCCATCATGTTGCCAGCAAGTGCTCCTAACTTGACAAAGATCGTGGCGTAAAACTTTTTAGTGGTAGAATCAAATTCGTAACGAGAGATCGTATAACCAACATGTTGCTTGCCGCTTAAAACTTTATGATACCCTTCGAAAAGCACGTCTCGCGCAGCAAAGCTGTTGGATGTGATAAAAACGAGACTCAGCAATAACTTCGCGCTAAAGAGTTTAACTTTTAGTCGGCCGTATATTTTTTGGTTTACTGTCATAATTATTAATGTTCACAGAAGTGGAAAAACTAATCAAGTAATTGATGATTAGTTGAATGATTGTAAAAGGCTATGTACTATAAAAGATATGACTCTGATTAAAAGCAACAAAAGTCTGGTCACTGGAAACAAAGGCCAAGTCGCTTTGTTTGTTGCTCTCATTTTCCAAGTTCTATTTTTGTTTTTCGCAATGATTGTGAACGTTGGTCTAGTGGTACATCATAAGATTAATTTGCAAAACTCTGTAGATATGGCTGCGTACTATGGTGCTATGAAACAAGCGGAATTGTTAAACTCAATTGGCCATATCAATTATCAAATGAGACAAAGCTGGAAACTGCTCGCTTGGCGATATCGAGTTTTAGGAACTGCTGGGGATGATCGATATCACCCGTACAATCACATCACCAAGTCTATTAACACTACGATGGATCAAGAGTTCTCTGTGAGCGATAATACCCGAGGAAATTTTTCTGCTCCTCCTTTTTGCATTACGTACAATCCATTCAATGAGTCGGTCGTTCCCGAAGGAGAAAGCACATGCAAGAAGACATTTGATCCTGCTATTCGCGCTCAAGTGATTCGCTTGTTCCAACCACCCGCCGTTGCCGCCGGTTTCATCAGTTTCGCTGTAGCCACAACAGCTTTAACACAAACGCTGAAACAATCCGCGTTACGTCGATGTGGAGTTGTCGGACCCTATAACTATATTATTATCGGCTCATTTATGCTGGCGTATCAGCTGGATCAATATGTTCGTCGCGTTTCCCTAACTCGAATTGCCCGCAGTATGAGCGCAAGCAAGATTGATTTTGACGACATTGAAGGGAAATCCGTAAAGGCGGGTGCAGAAGAAACGTTTAAGCGAAACTTAACGTATGCAAACAAAGAAGGCCGAGATCTAAATTTTGAAATGTACAACAGCTTAGCCGGTTGTGGAAATGTTCCAGGAGATCAAGAACAACCGCCACCTTGGCTTGCTGAAATGCGTGTGTTCCCAGCTATTACCTATTTAGATTTAAATAACTGCCAAGATGGAAATGCTTCACAAATTGGGTACGAGCCAAAAAGTTTTGACTTAATAAATCCGGGAAATGTCGATGATACCAGAAATCAAGCATCGATGCCCTATTCGTATTTCAATGGAGTCCTCAATAGTCAGCAATATGTAAGAGACCGTATTCGCTACATTGCCCAGTCTTTATCGCTTTACAATGAACGCTACCGATTCATTTTAGGCTACGAAAAGAATCCTTGGTGTCAAGCCTACGTTGGAGTGAAAGCCGCTACAAAACCAAAAATTCCATTTGCTCCATCGGATCTGACTTTGTCTGCAACTGCCTATGCCAAGCCTTTTGGTGGTAAAGTTGGGCCTTGGTATTATAAAAATTGGCCGTCGGGAACCGAGGAATCCACTGGTTCTATTGATGATCGAGTCGACCCACAACTATCACTAAGGATTAAAGACTTAGCAACATTAGGTAGTGACCCTAGTATATTTGGTAACCCACTGAGAGTCGCAAATTTTTCTAAATATATTGGTGATCAATACGGATTAACATCTTGGCGCTATCTCGCTCATCAAGCGAAAGCATTTTTTAATTTATCACCAAGAAGCACTTACAGAACAGCTCCAGCGCCAATCACGGTTACCGATCAAAAGATTTTAGGCAGTGAAAGTAGCCCTGCACCACGATTAGAGGACTGGGACACAATTGCACAACCTGTTGAAGCTAATAGAGCAAAAGACATTTTAGCTTGGAATAACTTTGACAATAAAGAGTCAGGAATGCGTATGTTAGAAATTCAAGCTTTAGCGCCAGATCAATTTGACTTAGCCTACTACTCTATAGATCCAAATTTTTACGAAAATTACTACAAAAAACTTCAAACTGGATTACTAAGAAAAGCTGGCCTAAGTGACGCGTTCTTTCGACCTGATTTGGGAGCACGTATTGGCGATGCCACCTTAGAGAAATTTTCAGTTAAGGATCAAATAAAAACTGTGAAAGATATTTCAACTGGCATTTTAGATTTCAATACCAAGCTTACCTATGCGGTATTAAATCCAGTCCACCTATTAACAGCGTGGAGTAACAAATCTGTTTTCAACTATGACAAGCCTGATAGCGATTTTTTTGGTAACTGCCTTGCTCCCGAGATTAGCAAAACAAATTATACTGACCCACAAACCAACACTTCGTTTTTAAATCCCGGCGAATCTGTTCCAGGCGAATGTATTTCAGGTGGACGAACAGGGTATTCAGTTAAAATTATTTCTAAAGACTTTTTATTTTCACCCATTAAAGCTGGCGGAACATCCGGAAGCGAAGCCGTTATTATAAATCCCCCTACTGACTTCTAGAACCAAAATGAAACATACACTCCCCTTTGGTTTAGGACTCTGTGAATTGACCAAAGTCAGTCGTAAATTTTGGTTACAACTCTAGATTCAGAATTTGTCTCAGTTTGAGATTCCTTAGCGAAAAACTTTATTTATCAGTGGCTTAAACCGATAATAAATATATTCGGGGGATCGATGAATTCGTCATATTTAGTAACTACTTTGATTTTTATATCTTTCTTAACTCAAGGGACGTTTGCAAAAACGGGAGCTTCTCCTAAAGTTGGATCGCCTGAATATATTAAGCAAGAGAATGCGGCCACTGCAAAATTGGGTTATGGCGAACCTATTAGAGAAACTTCAACAGTTATAACTCCCACAACCAATACCGTACATCCAGAAGCCGGCGACCAGATTCCTACGGAGTCTATAGCGGCAAACAATGATGCTTCAACTGCAACAGGAGACTGGAGTTTCGGTGCAGCAAAATCCGCTCCTCAAATGTCGTACGCGCCGGGGCATGGACCACTAAAAATTTTATCGAATGAATCGACTCCGGCTTCAAAGGCGGCTTCTTCTGAAAATGTAACTGGTCCAGTAAGTCCTGGGTCTCCGTTATCTACAGCAGTTCAAAAAGGAAATGTTGAATTAGAAACCGCAAGGGGACCTTCAGGGGTTGAAACAGAACTTAACTGCGAAATCGCTGATAGCGCCCCTGAAACTATCGCGGCTCGAAAAGCATATGCGGCTGCCTGCCAAGAAGTTAAAACTATCGACAAATCATGCTTTGCTGTTTTTGAACAAACAAATAAATGGTGCCATACCGAACAAAATGAAAGCATTGCCACCTCTATTACCATGATTCAGTCATTAATGTCAGTCGCATCTGGTGTTACAAATGCTTGTAATAATTTTGGAAAAGCCATGAACCTCGCAAAACAAGCAATGACACTCTATACGACTGCATGTTCAGCCGCGCAAATTGCTTGTAATTCAAAGTGTGGAGGCACCGTCAAAGCTTTAACAAAGTTTGTTTCAACAATCACTGAAATAGATGCGGCAATGTGGAACCAAACTTGTAACCCAACAATTGCAAATTACAATGCGGAACAGTTATATCCACAAGCCGCTAACGTAAAGAAGAGCTGCGCAGCCGTCACGGCACAATTTAAAGAAAAAATTGCATTCGCGAAAACTGAGGTAACACCTGCGGGTGGAATTGCCTCTGTCGGCTCCAAAGCAAAAATTTGTGCGGTGTCCGTACCAGCGATGTTAGGTACAGCTATTATAAATATCGGATCCTTAGCTCAATCCAAAGCACAATCAGATCAGTGTAAGGCCGATGCTGCCGCTCAACAAGCCGCTGCTGACGCAGAAAAATCATGTACTAACGTCGCTAATAAAGATCGTGCGGATTGCGCGTGTACAATTGCGGCAAACAAGTCTCTTTCGTATTGCGCAACAAATATGGTTGATTGCGGTCTTTCCGAAAACGCGGATAAACCACTTTGTATTTGTAAAGCGAATCCTCGCATGAAGGGCTGTGAAGGTGTTTCCACTTCACTAGCGACCAACTCTACGCTGAATTCAGGCTCAGGCGGCGGACTTTCTTCAAGCAGAAACCCTGGCAGTTTAGTGAACACACCATCAACAGCTACCGATGCGGCTAACTTTCCTAAGTCAACGTCAGGCAACGGCCAAGACGGAGTCGGAAGTGCTGCTGGTGGCGGCAGCGGTGGTTCATCTGCTGGTTTAGGCTCAAGCTCTGGCGGTGGTGATGCGGCCCAAAAGGCGGCAGAAAAAACAGCTAGCAAAGACTCGGCAAATATTCTTGAATCCGGCGGCGCTGGTGGCGGCGGATTTCGCAGCAGTGGCTTTGGCGGTGGATATTCTTCACCTGACTACCGTAGCAAACTAAAAGCATTTGCAAGTAAAAACGGCATCGGAGCTAAAATCGCCGGCAGTAGTTGGACAGATCAAGTCACAGCTACGGGTGGAAAATCAAATTTTGAAAAAGTGAAAACACGTTATCAAGAAAACAAATCGTCGCTTTTATCTAAGTAAGAAGGGGAAAACAAATGGGGATAAAAAATAATATTAAATTACTAGTTGTTGTTCCTTTCTTAGTGACTGGAGCCACCGCATACGGTGCGGGTGCCGCCAACAATAGTGAAACTAAACCAACGACAGTTGCGTCCTCAAGCGCTAATCCGAATATGCAGAACTCGGCGAATACATCTCAGAAGCAAAATAATTCGTCATCCGCGTTGAGTAAAATAGTCGGTGTTGCCAATATGGGTCTTGGTGCAAGTTATATGTCACAATTTGCAGCCAGCTGTTCGGGCGCAGGTGCCACTTGCCAGTACTCGCTTTTAGCAAAAGGCGTACTACATTTTGCCATGGGAGCGATGTCTTTTAAACAAGCCAGCAATAACGCGGGGGCCGCGTACGGTTCCTCTTTAACTGGATTAGATACCTCGGCATCTAATCCGTTCGGCGATCCCAATTCAACAACAAATCCACTAGATCCCAATGCTGACTCTTCAAAAGATAAAGATCTAGCGGCGCAAGTAAATACAGGTAAATTTGATGAAATTAAAAAGGCTTTAACTTCAACGGGTATTAACGGTGTTAAACTCGATCCTAAAACAATGAAAATCACAGATTCAAATACCGGCAAAACGTACGACGCTAACTCACTCGGCAGCGCTGCTGGAATGGCGGAAGCCGGCTTCTCGGGCGCGGATATCGCTGCCGCTCTTGAAGGATCAAGCAAAGCAGAAAAAGCAGCCATGAAAAAACTTGGGCTTACTGAAGGAATCGGCGCTGCGACTGCGACGAATGGTTATCAGGACGGCGGAGATTCTGGCGGAACCCTATCGGGTAAGGCCGGTGACGTTAATAACGGAGATGGCTCGGGCTACGGTGGCCGCGGAATCGCAAGTACAGGCGTAAAAATCCCGTCAAACCAAATTGCCGGTCTTACGAAAAATTTCAATGGCGAACGCATTGGTGTTTCGGCTGAAAACATTTTCAATATGATGGCTCGACGTTACAAAACTAAAGAGAAACAAAACTCTTTCTTTGATCCGTCTGAGTTAGTCAAAATGCCTCAGTAGATAACAAAGCTTGAACTTTGTTCGAACAGAACATTAAGATAAGGTCCTATCCAAACTAGCGGAGGACCTTTTTTTATGTCTAGAATTAAACTATCTTTAACCTGCTTATTAGCCCTGACCCTATTTAACTGCCAGTCTAAAACGTCTAAGTCAGACGGTTCCTATTCACAATTTGGAATTGAATCAGTTTCTAAAGAGGATTTAAAAAAATACGCACCCAAAGATATTAGCGCGGCTATGAAAAATAAACTCGCATTATACATGGATATTCAAACTCCAGCGGGCGGCCAGCTTCATCCAAATGGAAAAGATCTATTTTTTAACTGGCGTATTTCGGGCTACCAACAAATTTGGAAAATGTCGGGACCAAATAGTTATCCCGTGCAAATGACTGGCGGGAAAGATTTAACGACATTGATGAGCATTGCCCCAAATGGCCAATTCATCATTTTTCACCGTGATATCGATGGACAGGAAAATCCAGGTATCTATATCCAGTCTGTAAATGGAGGCCCACTTACAAAAATTTTTCACGAACCCAAGGTACGGGCCGCCTATCAATTTATAACTGACGACTCAAAAGAAATCTATTTCACGTCTAATCACGAAGATGCTCAAAGCTTCTTTGTTTACAAAATAAATATTGAAACAAAAAAGATCGAACCCGTGTCTAAAGAAAAAGGCTACTGGTACATAATGGATCACGAAGGTGACCGTCTTCTTTTAGGCTTTGCTAAAACATCTTTTGCTAATGACGTTTATGAACTCAACCTTAAAACCAAAGAAAAAAAATGGTTGTTAGGTGAAAAATCAGAAGATCCATTCGATGTTCGTTTCTTGCGAGCCAGCAACAAATACATCGTCCGCACTATCGATAATGATTTCGAAACATTGAAGTTGTTAGATAACGGAAAAATGAAAAATATAATTAAATCTGAAAAACATGATATTGAAAGTTTTGAACTAAGCGATAAACGGGACTTTATGGCTTACGAGCTAAATAAAGACGGCTACACACAACTACACATATTCAAGATTACATCAGAAGGCGCTATATCGGAATTAAATTACAAAACCAGCATGCCAGCCAATCTACAGAAAGCCGATCATTTGCGGGCACAATTCAATCGCACAAATTCAAAAGTGATTGTGACGTCGTCTTCTAGTCAAGAGCCGCGCAATTTCTATTCATTAGATTTAATCACTCGTCAATGGACTCAGTGGACAAAAACGAATTCACCTGAGGTACAAACAACTGGTTTTGCGGTGGCAAACCTAGAGTACTACAAAGCTAAAGACGGAACCTCAATTCCAATGTTTGTTCGCCGCCCAGAGAAGTGTAAAAAAGAATTATGTCCTGTCATGGTTCAATTCCATGGTGGACCTGAAGGGCAAAGCTTTGCTGGTTTCCATCCCCTTGGCCAACTAGCCGTTGAAGAAGGATTTATTTTTGTTGAACCTAACGTTCGCGGCAGCTCTGGATATGGTCGCGCTTGGTTGCAATCAGACAATGGCCCGAAACGAAAGAACGTCGTAACCGATATTCAAGACGCTGCTTTATGGATCAAAAAGAACTGGGCCGTAAATGGTGTAGCTCCCAAGGTTGGAATATTTGGTGGCAGCTATGGTGGTTACTCAACGCTCATGGGAATGACCTACTTTGCCGGCTCATACGATGCGGGTGTATCTATTGTGGGTATTTCGAATCTAGTTTCGTTCCTTCAAAATACAGCGCCATATCGTCGTCATGTACGTGAAACAGAATACGGTTTCTTGAATAAAGATATGGCGAGCCTGATTGAACTCTCACCAATCAACTACATCGGCAAAATCAGCGCACCCCTTATGATTATCCAAGGCGCAAATGATCCACGTGTTCCCGTGGGCGAAGCCGTTCAAATTCAAAAAGCGTTAGAGAAAACAAACAAAGTTTCTGAATTAGTAATTTTCCCTGACGAGGGTCACGGGTCAGCAAAAAAAGAAAATAAGATCTTAGAGTGGGGCTATATTTTAGACTACTTTAAAAAACATCTTGGTCGTTAATAATCATAGTATTTTCTAATTGGTCCACGTTTTGAATCTGCACACGTGGGCCAATAATACAATTCTTCAAGCGACAGCCTTTTTTTAGCGCCACACCTTCACCCAGCACGTTGTACCCCATCAAGAATTCAAAATCGAAATCTAATTTTTTATCAGCTAGGATCACGCGATTGTTCATTTGAACAAACTCTGTGTTTGGCGAGCGCCAACGAATTACATTCATTAAATATTTTGATTCAGGAGTTTTCGAAGCTAACATGTCCATACATTTATGCGTGGCTGTTTTGAAATCCACCTCATTCCCTGTCTCAAACCAAGTGCACGGAAAGGGAAATACATTGGCCGTATTTCCATCTTTAATAGCATCTGTTAGAGCATCATACAAAATATTGGATTCGCCCGGTTTAATATAGTTAAATATCTTTTCTGAAAATATTGTTACACCAATGTAGTGAAATCCTTTTACAGATGACGTGATTTTTTCTTTTCCAAAACCTAGCACCCTATTAGAAGCATCCACCCATGCTCCACCAAATTTGGTTCCGACCTCGGGGTGCTCAATCACAAGCAATGTAGCGATAGCACCGCTTGTTTTATGGTGTTGTACTGCTTGTTTTATTTGGTCATTGGACTTAGGAATAATGACCTCGTCACCATTCATCAAAATGAAATCACCCTCGGCCTGAAAATAGGCCTTAGCATGTCCAATCCCGCCACCGCTGCCTAAAAGAGTGTCCTCGTCTGAAAAGTATATAGGATAGTTATGCTTAAACGATCTAACCGTCGACTTTAGTTTACTCGGCAGGTGAAACGTGTTCATCACAACTTTTTTCACAGGAAGTTCATTTAAGAAAAATAATGAGTACGCGTACAAAGGCACATTTAGAAACGAGATTGCCGGTTTTGGCATAAATGTCGTATGTGGGCGCAGACGGGTTCCTTCGCCAGCCGTAAGCATCATTACATTCATAATGTCTCGTAATTTTTATCTAAAGCGCCTGAATCAATAATTAGGTTTGTAAATGTCTTATATTCAGGAAATCCTACTAGGCTCTTGATTACTTTCTTTAAGGTCGGAGTTAGGTATTTCAAATAACGACGATCTTCCCTTTGATGGAAGAAGCTCGCAAAACTACCACACGCCTTAAAGCAGCGTTGAATAGATTGAAGCTCGTAAATGTGATTGAAGTGATCTCTATCAAACGTTTTTTTGTAGTCTTTAGCGCGATCAAAATAGTAGCTAAGAATTCTTTGACCATATTCATCCGTAATATCCACGTATGAATCTTTGATTAAGCTCACCAGGTCATACTGAACTGGCCCCATTCGCGCATCTTGAAAATCGATAACACACATTTTATCAAACTTAATCATCAGGTTTCTAGAATGATAGTCACGATGAGAAATATACTTAGGTTCTTTGTGTAGAGTCTCAGAAATTTTAGTAAAAATGCCTACAATTTCTGAATCAACCTTTGGAGACAAATCAAAGCCAAGGACCCCTTTTATCAAGTTGTCCTTACCGTAATTCATTTCCCAAACAAATTTTTCAGTATTGAATTCAATATCAAATGCGGTGCACGGCTTTTTCAACGCCGACGCGGCAAAATGTATTTTGATAATTTCATCAATAGCTAGTTTATAGTACTCAAATGATTTTTCAGATTCACGCTGTTCCCAATATTTTCTTTCTAGTGTGAGATCACCCAGATCTTCAAGCAAAACTAAACCGTCGCTTGCGGACATATCGATAATCTTTGGGACATGAACGCCAGCTTCTGAAAAATGATTAAGTACACTTATGAATGGATATTTTTCGGGTTGAAATGGATCCCATTTCATTAGAACTAAAGATTGATTATCAACTGCGACTCGGTAGTACTTTCGAGTAGAAGCGTCGCCCGCTAATTGAATGACTTTAAAATCTGATTTCTTCAGAGATT
The DNA here is from genome assembly GCA_002344565.1 of Bdellovibrionaceae bacterium UBA2351. GTDB lineage: Bacteria > Bdellovibrionota > Bdellovibrionia > Bdellovibrionales > Bdellovibrionaceae > UBA2316. The sequence continues at coordinate 15,520 of DDTZ01000035.1, forward strand.
TTTCTAAAAAAATTTGCACGCTTTCATCCTTGATTAACAATTGAGTACTCCAAATCTGAGTCTAGATTTTGGTCCAGTAACCTACCAGACCAATTCACTCTATTATTATCAAAAATATTACTCGCGTGTGTCAACGTTTCAGTCGACAGACTCTACTTAAGCTTCGAAAAATAAGATCTCTACGGCTTCTTTCAATTTAGCATATGTTAATGGAGCGCGATTAACTTCAAACGTTTGCTCATTCATAACTAATAGCATTTCACTTGAAATACCTGGATGAGTTGCTAGTTCTGCTAGTTCTGCCTTGCTGCCTACGATAATTAGCGGTTCGTCGCTGCTGCGCGAATCCGATTCCGCTTTGTAAGTCGAAATCAATTTTTGTTCGTCTAAAGATAGGGCTAAAACATCCTCAATAAACACTGTGATATTACCAAGACTTCTGATGCTATCTAATGATTTAAATTCGTTCTTAACATTCTCGTAAGGCAAGAACGCCCAACGTTTATCGATTTCATGAATCTGATGAGCCACTTTGAAGACAATCTCTTTAATACCATTTAAATGGATAACATGCGAAACAATGTTTGATTTTTCAGAAGAGGATTGCACTTGCCGAATTCCAAAATCATCAATTGATCCTTCCATCTGACTTGTCGCGCCCGCCGCTTTTAAATTGTTTTCATGTAACGTTTGAAACTGAGAGTAAAATACTGGGATCAAAGTCATCTTAACTAATGTAGAAATCGAGTTAATATTTCTATCATCGATCTCTTTAGCATCAGGCACAATGGCCGTTCCCAGATAAGTTTCATCTTGGAATATTGGAATTACCAAGTCAGCGTTTTTGAAAAAGAAATCAGAGTCAGGCCCAACTGACTGCAAGTCAGTGAGCCTGCTGATTTCTAACCCCTTTCCGAATCGATTCTTCAGAATCGATTTTAACTTATTAATAGATGATTGGTCATCTATCCTCATCATAACATCCCCTATATCGAAACCTGAACAATCTATACCCGTCAGAATTTCGACCCCAAAAATTTTAAGACTTCATCAAAGAAGTCATCCACTGTTAGAGTTCCTTTACAAGTCTTATGCCGTTGATCGTCACATTAACTATGAAAAATTTAGAATGTGAAAAGGTTAAATAAGTACCTTATTTCCGTACGGTTTTGAGGTAGAAAAAAAGTCCTGTAAACACATTAGACAAAAACACCCTCCCAACGAGTATTTTGAAATTGATAGTTTTTAGAACTATTACGAAAAATTTTCTTAAAATTTGAAATTCGCGGTTTTCGAAATATATAAGTAATCTGCTCACCTAAGTATTTTCTATATATAACCAAATTTTTACGCCCAATTTACTCTAAATGATACTATGACATGGGCTTTGAGGAGATCACATGAAATTAATTTTAGTTATGATATTTGGTTTATTCAGCATCTGCCAAGCTAGCCAACACTATTGGAAGTACGGAACCGACGCTGGAAGCGCTCACTACTGGAAATATGGAACGGGCCCGGGTAGTCAGCATTTTTGGAAATATGGCTCCACAGCAGGTAGCGCACATTTCTGGAAATATGGAACTGAAGCCGGAAGTATTCACTATTGGAAATATGGAACAGGCGTTGGTAGCTCGCACTTTTGGAATTACGGAACAGACGCTGGCAGCAAACATTTCTTTAAGTATGGAACCACTGCAGGAAGCCACCACTTTCTTAAATACGGCACAGAATCATCTGGATTTATTGAACTACTAGGCGTTTGCGTAAGTCAGACAGAAGATTTACCTTTCTGCGACATTTACCCTACACATTAAAAATAAAAAGCCCCTCTATCTCTAGCGGGGCTTTTCAGTTTAACTTATATTTATAAATTAGGCGCGAGCAATTTTACGTTTATCTAAACCGTATTGCTGAACTTTATCGATCAAGTTCGCACGGCTGATACCAAGCTCTTTCGCTAATTTCGATTTGTTCCATCCAGTTCTGCGTAAACCCTCACGAATCATTTCGCGTTCAAGTTCTTGGATAGCATCTTTCAAGCGACCTTGAAGACGAGCACCTTGAACTTTGTTAGTTTCAGACGCTTCTAAGATTTTTGGAGACAATAATTCTGCCGTGATCTTAGTTTCTGCACCTGATAATACATACACGCGTTCAATTTCATTTTGCAATTCTCGAACGTTACCTGGCCATGCATAATCGTAAAGTTTTTCTAACGCACGGTTAGTTAAAACTTTAGCAACGCCACCGGCGTGTTTCTGTTCAGAGACTTTTTTCATAAAGTAGTCTACTAAATAAGGAATATCTTCTTTGCGTTCTCTCATTGGTGGTACACGCAAGTTGATGATGTTTAAACGGTAGTACAAGTCCTCACGGAATGTACCGGCATCGATCATCTCTTTTAAATTTTTGTTAGTAGCCGCGATGATACGTACGTCAACTTTTTTAGTTTCCGTAGAACCCACTGGCATAAATGTGCCCTCTTGAAGTACGCGAAGTAGTTTTACCTGCATTGACGGAGAAATATCCCCAACCTCATCCAGGAACAAAGTGCCTTTATCTGCTGTTTCAAAAAGACCTTTTCTATCTTTTACTGAGCCAGTATAGGCTCCACGAACCGCACCAAATAACTCTGCTTCTAATAAGTTATCGTTGATCGCCGTGAAGTTTTGCGCCACAAACGCTTTATCTTTGCGTACTGAATGGTAATGGATTGATTTCGCAATCAATTCCTTACCCGTACCGTTCTCCCCTTGGATTAGAACAGTCGTTTCTGAACCTTTAATTTTATCAAGTAAGTTATAAAGCTCCTGCATTGGTTTAGATTTACCAATCATAGAATCATAGCGGAAACGCTTACCTAATTCGTTATTTAGTTCACGAATACGGTCATCGCGCTTAGTGATTTCCAAATGTAACGTCACGATCTCCTGTGCTACTAGCTCACAAAGTTCGCTGAAGTGCGCTCGTTCATGGTCATCTAAATATTTTAATCTAGAAACTAGTTTTTCAATGTAATCCGCTGGAACACCGAACGCCGCTAAACGTTCGCGTACTTCTGGTAGACGTTGAGTGACTTGGTCGTCTTTAAAGTAACCAACACCAACAACTGTACCTACGCAATCGTTTTCGATCATGATTGGAAATACGCCGACGTCGAAACCTGTCATATCCCATTTTTTTAATGAATATTTATTATTAGATGTTTTTAAATCATCTAATGTTTTAGTTACGATTTCACTTAGACTTGCTTTACCGGATTCCTTTTCAACTAGGTAACCGATGCCTGGGTTATGAAATACTGTTTTAGTATTTTCCAAACCTTTGATTTCACCGCGTTCATCAGTGAATACAACATCGATATTCCACCATGAATTTAAAATCTGCTTTAATTTTTTGATCACGTGAATGTGTTCAAATTCATTCCAGTTAATCATCGACATAAACGACTCCTTCGGTGGAGCTTTTAGGCTCCTGTATATTTACAAGTCACCTATCGTCTAATTAGTTTACAAACTTAATAGTGATCCTAAAAAAATTCTATAGGGCTTAAATTCGATCTGAGGCAAGGCACCTAGACCTTTGGCCAAGACTCATAAGTATCGTTTAAAGTTACAGACTTGAAATTTCTTCAGTGAAATTTGCATCAAGTGGGATGTATTTGATCTGCTAAGGCACTTATTTTGATGAGTATTTTCCACTATGGAAACAACTCCGATTTCAGAACAACATGAGCAACTTAGTTTCGAAGAATTCTTAATTGAAGAGGACAATGCCGCTAAATTGGCAATGATCCCTTACACCGACTATCATTTAATCAATGCAAAAGAATTCACGTTTCCAAAACGACGATTTTTCATCCTTTCAGTCGTGGCCCATCTTGTTATTGTTGCATGGGCCTTAACTATCGTGGTTCAGAAAATGCAAAAAACCGAAATCGTTGAAGTTGAATACGTGGCTGCTGATGGCGCTGCTCCAGCACCGATGAGCTATGCCGCAGTGGAAACCGCACCAGCGCCAACTGTAATCGAGGAAAAAACGGTTCCGCAAGAACCAGTGGAAATCATTAAGCAAGCGCCACCAAAGCCAGTCGCTAAACAAAAAGCCGTTGCTAAAAAATCCTCTGTAGCAAAAGCCACCAAATCAGCAACACCTGTTGCTGCAACGAAATCCGTAGCGAATTCCTCTCGTGCAAAAACAGAAGCCGTTTCACATATTGAGGCGATGGCAGATATTAGTGATATCGAAGTTCCACCTTTGGTCGAAGCAAGCACAAATGAAGTAGCTCAAATGTCGACGAAAGATATCGAATCCGATTTTGATAAAATTGACGAAGATCAAAACGCAAAGCTAATGGCCGCTGTAAAAGATGATTCTAAAATGTTAGATGACTCAGCTGCGGAATTGGATCAAACCACTCAAGCTATTGCAGGCGAAGACGTATCAGAGTTAGAAAATGCAGCCGCTGAAAAACTTCAAAGCCTAAATGCTCAAAAAAACGAACTCAGACGGGCCCGTCAGGCCGCTGGACCAAACGGATCACCTGATGTAAGCGCATCGACTTTAGCGGCCGAGCGTGCAGCTAAAGCTGCAAAATCGGCCGGTAATGGCAATGGAAAAAGCGAAACCTCGTACGCTTCTAAAGGTATTCAGGGTGGTGTTGGTTCTGATAGCGAAGGTATCGTTCGTAAATTAGAAGACTTAAGGCAAAAACCAGGAAATCCAAAGCCCAGCTACGATGTTCAAGACCGCTTGAATGGCTTGTCAGGAACCATTATTGTTAATGCATATGTTACTAAAGAAGGTCACTTAACCCTGTTCCGATTAATTCAATCGACAGGTCATCGCAATTTAGATCGTAAAACGTTAGCTGCTTTAAAAGATTGGAAGTTTTATCCAGGCCAAGAAGGTTGGGTAGAATTACCCTTTAAATGGGATCTAAAGGGCGGCATTCAGCAGAAGCCAACCCTTTTAAAACGTCAATAATATAAACTATTAACCGAAAAGTTCTTTATCTGTTTTTGAAGTGCCGTGATTTCTAAGCTTTGCTTTTCTTTTCACGCCTTTTCTAGTTAATTTCTTCTTTCTGATAGTTTCTGTTCTTTTTGTTTTTGAAGCCATGATCCGCTCTCCCGTTAATTTTTCAAACCCGAAGCGGCAGAATTATCAAAAAGGAATACTTAAGTCAACGGAATGCCTAATTTCTGGCTCAGATCCCGTTTCTGTCAGGTACGCGTAGTTTAGCTTAAATCGGGGCAAATCAAAGCCCCAGCCCAACGTAGCTAAATCGCTAGTTTCATTGAAGTTTTCCTGGAAACCCAAACGCCACGTCATCCAGCGATTTAAATAATTTTCAAGCCCAAGCATAAATTGACCGTCACTCATTTTATAATTATTGCCCGTTACAAGGTCTGCGCGGAACCGCAAAAAACCCTTATAAATGTAGTGTGAACCAAATCCTAACTGGGGCGCCGTACGATCTCGAATGAGTTCATTACCCGAAGCACCCGCCAGATTATAGGCAACCATTGCAAAACCGAGCGTATCTTTCGGTACAAAAGATAGTCCAAAATCAACGTTCGCCCGTGATGCTGATTGTTCATCTTTTTTGTACTGATAAAAACTGCCACTAAAACCAATCGACATTTTTTTTCGAATTTTTTCTGCGAACGAAAGTTTAAATGTACGCTCGAACTGGTTTTGGTAATAATACGCGGACGCAGGAATTACTGTTTCTGGGGTATTATCTGAAATCGCATACGCCGTTTCACCAGGCAGATAGCGCGAATACAAATAATAACCACGCAAATGAGCCAGGTTGGCGGGATTTAAAGTACTCACATCCCCAGGAGCTACGGCTGCGCGACCGGCGCCACCTAAACCCGAAGAAATACTACCCGATTGTTTTGTTGTACTTTCTAAAGAAGCTAAAGCTGAAAAACCGATAAAAATAAGGGTGATGATAATTCTCATTTAAGAATTATCACACCAGAACTAAATCAATGTCCAATATTTCATCAAAGACTTGTGACACACACTCGTTCGAGTCCAACTAGCGTTTCGTACACACTGTTACGAACTCATTGCACCATTCAACAGGTAGAGCACCGTTGTATTTTTGATTGGCTTTATAGTAGCTGCTGTCAAATTGATGGAAGCAACCCTTATTAACTGCGTTCGCTACTTTGTATTTTCCGTAGTAAGTTCCGCCAGATGTAACGCCGTATTCATTTTCTTGGTAACAGCCGAACTTTTTTGGAACCACACAACCAACTTCAAGGTTAATATCCCAATCACTAGCTGGCAAATGACGTCTGACCATTTCCAAAATTTCGGCATACGTTTTACCCGCATACGCACCAGTTCCATAAACAGAAGTTTGTGGAGGTACGGTCATCAGAGTTAGGTAGTTCATCTTTGGGCAGAAACCAGCTTTAGTATCACCCGCAGCACGCCCATAATAACTCGCCTGAGCAGCGATCAGCTCTTCTTTACGAGTCGCTTTGTCAGCGGCCGCGATACTTGCATCCGTAGTTACGGCTTGATCAACTGCAAGAACTACTGTGTTCCAATCAAAGTCAGCATCTTCTTGTCTAACGATTTTATATTTTAAATTACAATCCCAAGTTACATCTGTAACGGCTTTTCCAGATTCTAAGTCATACTCTTCGATTTTAGAAACTACGTTGTTAGGATGATACGCCCAGCTTGACGGTGTGGCTGCATACGCCGTTGGAATCGAAAACGTCATTTGATAACCGCGACCATACGCAGTTGACATGACATCTTGATCCGTACTTTCTGGAGTGATGAGCATACCTTCATTTTCATATGAAAAACCAAGCACTAATTGTGCATCAATATTACCGATTTTATTGAACGCATTTCGATAGTCTTCAGCTGTTTGCTCGTTGTTGTTGAAGTGAAACGCCCCTTCAATTCTGTTTTGAGTGTTACTTGCTAACGGGAAAAAATCTGCGTATTCAATTTTTGATTTTTTGGGAAAGCTATTCGCAAGCAAGGTATCAGCCCACGTAGGATTTGCCAAATCGCCAAGCACTGCTAGTACGTCGATACCTAAAGACGGCGTATTTGTTTTGCTGAACACGTTGTTCAGACGAAGACTTTTATTAATAGATCTCACGGAAAGCTGAGGCACGACCTTAGCGTTTAAAGTTGATTCCGCTAACAAACGTTGCACTTGTGATGCAACGATATCTGGATTTGGAAAGTCAGGTTTTAAAACTTGATAAGCATAATTAATAAAATCGGCTCTGATTTTTACGCCTGACTTAGCCACAGTTGATGATTGACCGACAACGCCGCCAGTTGAGTTCTTTGAATCATAACTACCAATTAAAAAATTGTAAGTTTTGCCTTGAGAACTAGGTGAGTTACATGAGTTGTACGTGATCATATCAACACTTGCTTCATACGCAAATGGGGCGCTGGACGCGGGATTTGTAGACTGCAAAGTAGTGTCCGTTGTCGCCGAATCAAAACCAGCTTTACCACAGTTTTGAAAGCCAACGATCAAAATGATCGATAATAGAGCAATAGAAGTTGCCGACATAGTTATTCTGCTGCGGAATAACCGTCCAATACGAGTAGTTAACGGCATGAATTCTCCCCTTCCTCCATGATAACACATTTTGTCTTTCTACTATAATGGGATTAATACTTGCCTCATTTTAAAACGTTTGAGATTTTTAAGGCCATGAAAAAAATCAAAAAAGCCCTTATTCCCGCTGCCGGTCTAGGAACGAGATTTCTGCCGGCCACTAAAAGCGTCCCTAAGGAAATGCTGACCGTCGTCGATGCCCCTATTATATTTTATGTCGTCGAGGAAGCAGTTAAAGCGGGAATCGAGGATATTGTACTCATCGCTGGTCGAGGCAAACATGCAATTGAAGACTTTTTTGATACTTCGTACGAAGTCGAGGATAAACTTTTAAAAGATGGTAAGGTTGATTTGCTTAATCGCCTAGAGCGAATTCGTGACATGGCTAACATTATTTCGATTCGCCAAAAACAGGCCCTTGGTTTAGGTCATGCTGTTTATTCCGGGAAGACCATTATTGGTAACGAGCCATTTGCTGTCCTTCTGGGTGATGAAATCACTGTGAATTTAAATAACCAAAGTTCAGCAACGGAAGACCTTGTTCGCGCTTTTGAAAAAACTGGGCATTCGGGTTTGTCGGTTATGAAAGTTGCGGACGACCAAGTTTCTAAATATGGTATCGCAGAATTCGATGCTGAAAAAAAAGAAACACTTTCTATTGGCAACAACCAAAATGTCGATTTTTATCGAGTTAAAAATCTTCTAGAAAAACCAAAAGCTTCAGAAACAAATTCTCGTTGGGCGATCACAGGTCGCTATGTATTTGATCCGAAAATTTTTTCAATTCTAGAAAATCAAAAACCAACTAAAAATAATGAAATCCAGCTTACAGATGCCATCCAGGAACTCACTCGTAACGACGTCGTGAGTGCGTATCCCCTGCAAGGAAGCCGTTATGATGCCGGTGATAAGCTCGGTTATTTAATTACTAATATCGAATTCGCTCTTCGAAATTCTGAATTGACTCAAGAACTATCAGACTATCTAAAACAGCTTGTAAATAAAATCGAAAAAGGATCTTTCAGATGAAAACATTGTTAATCTGCTTATTATTTTCCACGCTTTCATTTGCCTATATTCCACCATTGAAAATGATTTTAGAACGCACCTCTGAAAATGCGGGATCTGGTGTATACGCGATCGAAACTGAAGTTCTTCTGACCGATGGTGCGAATGAGGCAACTGTAAAAGAGAGCTGGCTCGTAGAAAACGAGCGTAATATTCGCCTTACTGTGATTGGCCAAAAAGAACTCAAAGGTTTAAAACTAACCTATCTATATGAAAACGGTTTGAAGTGGGCGATGAAAGGCCAAAAACGCGAATCACAGCAAGCACCGATGGATTTTCTAGAACGCTGGCACCACATTAGAAATGCAGATGCATTAAACAACTTTCTGGTTTCGAATAAGATAATTCCTGAGTACAAAAAAGATAAACAGTCCCGCGCAGTTTATGAAGAGTCGTTTGTACGTCTAGGTCGCAGTGAAGGCGTTGTAAACTATGCTATCGGCGAAAATAACAAGGATTCATTACTTCCGAAACTTTGGATTGAACAAGATTTCTTCGTAATCAGAAAGTTGAGACTACCCTCACAAGTAGAAGTTGAATTTGAGAATTACAAGTCCTATTCCAAAGGTTTAAACTATCCTAAAAGTAAACTTGTTCGTTGGGGACAAAACAAAGTCACCATCAACACACTGTCAGTAGTTCCTAAAAGCGGCAATTTGACAGCTCAGTTTAATCCGCAAAACCTGGAATCCAATAATCAATCAGAGGTATTGTACAATAATCCTTTAAAAAACCTTTTAGAAGAGTTTTACACTCGGTTTAGATGATAAAAAAATACGCCCACGTTGCCGTTGCCGCCCCATTGAAGGGCTTACTGACTTATAGCATACCACCAGAACTCGAATCGGCTTCTGCTGGCTCGGTCGTGCTTGTTCCGCTCGGCAGACGCAAATGCCGCGGTATTGTTTTTTCGATCACCGATACGACACCAGAAACTGAATTTGAAATTAAAGCGCTTGATAGCATCGATCCTGAATACGAAGCTCATAGCTTAGCTCCGCGCCTTAAATGGATACAATGGCTGGCCGACTATTACTTCCATCCCGTGGGACTAGTTGCCGATCTAATTTTGCCTCCTCTTTCAAAAGGCAAAAAAAATGTCGCACGGAAACGATCACCCATTCCAGAGTTTCCACCCGAGGCTCCCTTTCCACTAAATCCCGAGCAAGAAACCGCTTATAAAGCCATCGCTGCCGACGAAGGTTTTCAGACACATTTGCTTTACGGGGTCACCGGATCTGGTAAAACTGAAGTCTATTTGCATTTGTTTGAAAAAACTTTGAAGGAGGGAAAGACCGGCCTATTTTTACTTCCCGAAATTTCCCTTACTCCACAACTCGTAAATCGTTTTGCTAAACGTTTTGGGTCTAAGATTGCCCTACTTCATTCCCAGCTAACAGATCGGGAGCGCACCCAATTTTGGTGGGAAATGATCACAGGAGAAAAACAAATTCTTATCGGTGCACGATCTGCTTTATTTTGTCCAGTTCCCAATTTGGGTCTTATCGTTGTCGATGAAGAGCACGAATCTAGTTTTAAACAAGAAGAAAAGCTTAAATATCATGGTCGTGACGTAGCTATCATGCTAGCTAAAGAAATGAATTGTCCCATCGTATTGGGTTCTGCCACTCCCAGCTTTGAGTCCTGGGTGAATGCAACTAAAGGTAAATTCAAACTCCATCGAATGGTAAAACGTGTAGGTGATATTCAGTTACCTGAAATAAAAATTATAGATTTAAAAGAGTCAGCGGCTCGCTCCAAAGAATTGAAACTACCATTTTGGATGAGCGAAACTCTGCATACCGAACTTCAAAGCAATTTAGAAAATAGTTTTCAGTCAGCCCTGTTCCTTAACCGACGTGGCATGAGCCAATCTATTATATGCCCATCGTGTGGTTACACGAAAGAATGTCCAAACTGCGACATCAAGCTGACTCTTCATGCGCATAACCATTTGGTATGCCATTACTGCGACTATCACGAAAGCTTCAAACCTCGCTGTTCTGATTGCAATGAAGGTACGCTTGAACCTTTGGGGATCGGGACCGAAAGCGTTGAAGCTGAAATACAGAAATTGTTCCCAGAAGCCCGTGTTCTGCGCGTAGATCGCGATGAAATTCAAAATCGAATTGATCTGGAAAATGCGATCGAGAAGGTTGAAAAACAAGAAGTTGATATTTTAATCGGGACACAGATGATCGCTAAGGGCTTAGATTTTCCAAATCTAAAATTAGTTGGATTGGTCCTGGCTGATGTTGGATTTAACTTACCTGATTTTCGTGCTGGTGAACGCGCCGTCCAACTAATTTTACAAATGAGCGGACGAGCCGGACGCCATAAGCGCGAAAATGAACCTAACGGCGTAGTGATATTGCAAACATTCAATCCCGAAAGCGAAATCGTACAGATGGCAAGTCAATCAGACTATGAAGTGTTCTGCGAATACGATTTAAAAAATCGCCAGGTATTTAGTTATCCCCCATATGGCAAAATGATTTCCTTCCGTATACAATCGCGTGACTTGGACAAATCACAGAAAACAGCGCGTATGTTATCTGAGCGATGTTTTAATCTAAAAGAAAAATCGGAGTCATTTGATGACGTGCAAGTACTTGGCCCTACAGAATCCCCGATTGCTAAAATTAGGAATGAGTTCCGCTTTCAAGTTATCCTGAAAGCCAACAGCGCAGCGGTGCTACATCGCTTTACGAAAATTGTCCTGCAAAATGAAAAATGGATTCCGACAGGGGTGAAACTCTACGCAGATGTTGATCCGATGAATTTACTTTAAGTGCCTTGCGGTCCTTCATTTTGATTACGCATGTGATCGGCAAGCCTAGCAATCGCAGACATAAACATCGAATTAAACTCTGGCGGCGTATTACTTAATTCAAGAGCCCGCTTCATACAGAATAACCACTGATCCCGCTCAGAAATTCCAATGGCAAAGGGAAGGTGTCGAGCGCGTAGCCGTGGATGTCCATATTTTTGTACAAATAAATCGGGACCACCCAACCAGCCTGATAAAAATTCAAATAATTTTTGATTAGCCCGCGGCAAATCCGGGTGCATTTTAAAAACACCTTCTGCTTCCGGAGCTTCTGACATAACTTGATAGAAAGCATCTACTAGTTTTTTTAAACCGTCTTCGCCACCCAGTACTTGATACAATGTAACTTCCAAAATTTACCGTCCTAAAAAAAATGGGCTCACGTTTTTGCGTGAACCCACTAGATATAATGGAAGTGCTATTTCTTCAATACAATTAGCGACAGACGTTACGTACGTCGATGAACTGCTTAATAGTCTGGAAGCGGGACGCATCCGCTTTATCGTTAACAAAACGACCGCCATTGCCTTTTACTTTCATTACGATGCCTGAACGATCAATTGTAAACAGCCCGTATGAATTAAATGATTTTCCGGATTGATTAAAACAAGAATTGATTTGATAATCGACCACGCCTTGATCTTGGTACACTACACGAGCGGCGTCCCAAGCTTTAAATTGGCCAGTTCGGCTAAGTGCCGCATTAACAATCGTGGTGTCGCGATTAGGAACTACGCTAAATTCCTTTACGTTATCCATCAATACTGTTTTCTTTACTTTTACACATTGACCTGATCGATCGCCATCTACATTATTTACAGCAATCAGTTGCTTTCCACCGTTAGCCGATTTTGTGTAGTACAGGACAGCTCGATCTGTTGGATGAATGGATACCTTCATATCGATCACGTCCTGATCGATCGTGCATTTTACTCGATTATCGTCAGTGATTCTTAGTAATTGGCCCGAAGACATTAATAGGTACCGCTTAGCCCCCTGATCATTTGATCGGGCTTGTTTACATTCCTTATATGATTTGCCGTCGCGAGGACAGTTTTTGATATCGTCCGCAGCCCCCATAGCCATAACAGAAACAACAAGAGTCGAAAGCGCTAACATAATTTTCAGTGTGGTCATTTTGATCCCCCTTAAATGGTTCGCCCACTATCTAAGCGAAATACAGGCCAAAAAAACTGGTGGCAAAAGGGCTTTTTTGTCGAGCGTTTCATACTGGTGCACCAATTCTGGAAAAATTGCCTAGATTTCAGATAGTCGTTAAAATTAATTACGGGGTATTTTCTTCATAGGACGTAAATGATGAGAAAAAACATAAGTAACAAGGGTTTCAGCTTAGTCGAGCTTTTGGCCGTCGTCGCAATTATCGGGATACTGGCCGTAATCGGCATTCCCCAGTATCACAAATTTCGAATAAAGGCGTTTCAAGCCGAAGCAAAAACCCAATTGGCTGGCATTCATACTGCTGAACGAACTTTTTTTCTAGAACATCAAACCTATCATCCATCTTTGAAAGCCATTGGTTATGCTCCGATGGGGCGAGCCCGCTATAATATTGGTTTCGGCTATCACGATCCAAGTCAGACAGTGTCCACTACGGCACCCTATGTTTATGATTTAACTACTCTTAATTCAAAATTCATTTGCGCCGGTCCGTTTGGTCTAGGCACTGATACAAAATGCCAAATGGTTAACGATACTCCGACAATAGGAACTTCAGCGACGGCTACTACGACAAGCTACGCCGCAACGGCCGTTGCTTACGAGGAGCAACTGACTGCTTCGAATACTACGCCGACTAGTTTCTCTATCGCTGTAAACTTCGTATTAGGGGCTGCTGCATACGCAGCTGGGGCTCCGCGTGTAAATGTTGAGGTGGGAGGCGCACCGCTTGGCTATGATAGCTGGGTGATTGATCACAATAATCGCTTAAGAAAAGCGTATTTAGATAATGCCTTAGAGGAGAACTGCGAGGAGACGGATACGTGCCAAGATACCGATCTTAACAGGAACTGAAATAAAAAAGCCCAACGTATCAGGTTGGGCTTTCCATAAGAACCTCAGGTGTTCTAATCAAAATTAGCAACCGCCAGGAACGCACACTGCTAAACTTGGATTGTTTAATTTGTTAAGAACTTGGCTTAACTCAAGTTTAGTCGCACCTGCTGGGTTTTTGTTACCTTGGAAATAAATTTCAATAATGTCGTTTTGACTATCAATTTTGATGTCAGTTACGTTTTGGTAAGGGTTACCTTTCGCATTAGTTAGATACATGATAGTATTCACTCGAGAGATAACGATAATGTTACCTTGAGAAGTTACCGCGAATAAACGACCTTCTAAAGCCTTATCTTCTCTGAACTTACCAACGATATCCACACGTCTCATTGAACATACCTGTGTGCCCGGAGCTTTATCAGTAATTACAGACAATAAAGTATTGTCGTCTTTAAAAACTACTTTTGTAGCGTAACGAGATCCATCAGTTTCACGCTGACCACCTTGAACAATTTTGCACTCGCTACCAGCAGTCGAATAATTAGCCATTTTAGCTGCGTAGTTACCGCACTCTTGACCAACTTCTTTCATACATGTTTCAAATTTAGCTGCTTGTGAACTCGCTGCGGCCATAACTAATAATAATACTAACTTTTTCATTTTCTCTCCTCGTTTTTTAAAATGGCTAGAGCCATGTTTTTGTTTCGCAGGGGTACTTTGCGAAACGCAAACCATGAAAAAACTGCCTGTAAACGATTTTAAGCCTACCTAGATGTATTAGAACGAGACACTCAGTCGACAATGGGCGTCCTCCAAATAACAAAGGCCCCTCATTCGAGGAGCCTTCTTCATTATATAATAAGATAGCGAGCTATCAGATTATCTACGGCATTTATATTCTTCGTGCTTTGGCGTGTTTTGACCAGAGTACTGACCGTTGATCATAATTTTGCAGTTACCTTTGTTTGACCATTCGTAAGTTACGCGACCTGGACGAGCACCGCAAAGGTATTCTTGGTGTTCTGGAGTGTTGCGACCAGTGTAAACACCATCAACCATGATTTTGCAGTTGTTATTGTTTGACCATTCATAAGTCGTACGACCGTAAGATGGATAAGACGGGTATGACGGTTGAGATGGACGAGAAACTAGGCACGACCACCAGCCCAATACGATTTGTTTTCTTTCAATAACTCTACCGCGACCATTTGTTAATTGAAATTCAACGGCGCAATCCTTCCCTAATTCGCTTTCCATTCGCTTGCTTAATGTGTAAGAAGAACCTTGGAAAGGATATGACTTAATTACACGACCGCTAGTAACATCTACGAAGCGTAGACCCGAGCAATATGATTTATCGATGCCACCTTCAAACTTAAGAGCTAGATCTCCGTTACCAGCTTCTCTTAATTCTACAGATCCACCACATTGATATAGTCTTTCGCTATCTAAGTAACGGCTAGCGCCGAAAACATTAACGGCTGCTAATGACAATAATGAAATTAATAACATTTTCATAAATTCTCCTTAAAAGGGTTGTTTGGTTTGGTTTAATTTACGAAACCAAGAATATAGAATTTATAAAAAATAAGAACTGTACTGATTTTGTACGGCAGAAATTACACAAGACGAAAGCTCGAAAGCCTAGAGCCAACGAGAAATTAGGAGCTTAACTTGAAAACGGTAAAAGACCGGTCAAAAAAAAGACCCCCACCCGAGGCAGAGGTCTATCTTAGTTTAATTTAAAAACTAGTGTCTAGCAGCGCAATAGTAGTCAGACACTAAAGT
Organism: Bdellovibrionaceae bacterium UBA2351; assembly: GCA_002344565.1. GTDB lineage: Bacteria > Bdellovibrionota > Bdellovibrionia > Bdellovibrionales > Bdellovibrionaceae > UBA2316. The sequence continues at coordinate 30,843 of DDTZ01000035.1, forward strand.
ACCAGTGAATTGATCGTTGATCATCATTTTGCAGTTACCTTTTCTTGACCACTCATATTTAAGAGTCGTGCCTTTTGGCATACCGTTAATTGGTGCACACCATGAGTGTGATACGTTTCTTCCTGAATATTCGTAATTGTACATAAGCTTACAATTTCCAGCATTAGAAATCGCGTAAGAAAATGGGTTATAGTCAGCAGCAAAAACGTTTACTGCAACAAGAGTAACAAGTGATACCAAAATAGCTTTCATAAAAACTCCTTAATTGGGTTAGTTGGTTTGTTGTGTCTACGAAAGCAATAATAATCTAAATATTTTTTTTGAGAATTGTACGAAATTTAGTGAGCAATCTCTTCAGTGTGCGGCGAATTTTTTTTATCTTCGTTGTATTTTTCTGCAGGAATTTTTTTCCAAAAAACAACAAAAACTACATCTAATAAAATACAAATCACAACGAACAAATTGGAAAATTTTCACGGATCTCGAGAGAAACAAAACCCGAATTTGAGACACTCTATTTTTTGTTCAAAACGTAACAGGAAATTTCAATTTTTTTGTGGCGACGCATGGTCCGCCTGAAAAACAACGCCAAAAACTCGACCAAGATAAAAACCTTGATCTTGTTTTTGAATCATCTCAAACTTATAGAATGGAAAAATGTCCGCGCTGCCAACTGCAAGTAACTGAACTTCACGCAATCGATCCCGAGTTCGAAGCACAACTCCAAGCGATTGATGAAGTGATCACAGGAGCTATTTGTTTAGCGTGCAGTTCTGATCTTAGAAAAATGCTTTCGCAAAGTCGTGGCGGCGTTTTGCTTGCGCAAGAGCGCGCTAAAGAATCCTATCGTTTAGACTTATGGAAAAATCGAGTGTCGCTGATTAAAAAAGCCCGCGATTTTATGAATGCCAAAAACTTTACGGCAGCAGCAGTTACCTATGAAAAATACATTAAAGTTTTAGAAATCGTTTTTAGTTTAAAAAAAGGCGAAACTTTAACGCCAAAGCTATTTAAAGACTCAGCCCGAACGAGTGAAATTACGGTCGTGGCTTCAGTCTACTGGGATTTGTTCCGAATTTACGACACTAATGATAAATACAATGATCGGCAGCAAATGGCCGGTAAACAATTGGCATCCTTTATCCAGTACTCAACTATTTATCCAGATATCATTAAAAAAGCAGAAGCCTTTGCGCGCTCAGCGAAAAATCCAGCTATTGTAAAAGGATTTATCAAAGATGCCACTCAACAACGCCCACGTTGTTTTATCGCGACCAGCACATATGGCGATCCCTTTTGCGAGGAAGTTGTGTATTTGCGACTATTTCGTGATTACTTCCTGTGCAAGCACCCACTGGGTCGGCTTTTCGCAAATGCTTATTATATAATATCTCCACCCGTTGCCGGCCTTATTGACAAGCATATTTTCCTAAAAAAATGCAGTAATTGCCTACTGAATAGCGTGATTAAATGCATTAGACGTATTTATTAAGTGACAGGATTTCCGTCTTTTCATTAATTTGAAAGGTGAAGAAAGGATTTCTTATATGAGTCAACGTCATTACGATTACATCATTGTCGGCGCCGGTTTACCTGGGATGTTACTAGCTAACACACTAAGCCGATATACTTCTAATATTGCTTTGCTTGAGGCTAATGAGACTTTTGGTGGATGCCATAAGAAAATCAGCAATGCTATGGGATCATTTGAAAATGGTCTACGTTTTTTCCCCAACACAGACTCGGCTCGTTCGGCTTTGGAGTTTGTAGAAAACGTTATGGGTTTAAAAGTTCAAGATGATCCACAAGAAGCTCCGGTCGTATTTTTTGAAGGGGGCCAGTTCAAACCGTTCTTAGGTTTTGGCGATGTTCATGTCGACTTCTATGATGAATTAGCTTACTTCCTTTCGTCTTCCGAAATTCCATTAAAATTCCCTGTGTATGAATGGCCAAAACGATTGATGGAAAATTTTAAAGGTGATTTTTTACCTCGTTCAATCGTAACTCGTTTCCAGAGCGAAGGCACTCAAGTAAAGAGCGTTTTAATTAACGGAACAAAGACTTTGCATGCGGACCAATTTATTTTCTGCGGTTCGTTCAAAGATCTGAGTGTTTTACTGCCGACAGAAACCCTATCTTCACGCGCGAAAAACAAACTAAACAAAACTAATTATTGGACTTCAATTTGTTTAGACATCGTTCACTCAATGCCATTTGAACAAAACAATAAATTTCATGTTCTTAATGGAACAACTCAAGATGAATTGGGCCCGTGTTTTGGTAAAGTTTATGCTCCAACTGAAACCATGCAATTTTCGCAATGGATCTCATTCGTAGACGATGAATTATCTGACGATTCTGAAGTCACGGCGCATGCTCTAAAAAAGATGAAGAGACAAATTAAACGTGCCTACCCTACAGCACTAGATAATCCATTATCTGAGCGTATTTTCGTTTACTCTAATTATGCCGGCGATGGTGTTCTAAAAGTGAATGAAAACCAAACTATCGCGGGTTTAGACAATCTTTGGATTGCTTCGCCAACGATCAATCAGAATAAAAATATGGTCGGCGCCATTAAACAAGCAGAGCTTGTACTCTCGAGTTTAGGCTTTACAGCAGAAAAACAGTCTGTTGAGAATTCGGTACACGACGCTAATATGATTTGACTCTAAAGTAGTAAATAGGAAACAATCCCCCACAACAAAATGGGGGATCCATGAAGACTACTTTTCTGTTCCTAATTAGCTTTCTTTTCGTATCTACAAGTTTTTCTCAAACAACGACTAATAAACTTCCAAAACTAAATATCGATCTAACAAATATCACTGTATCAGGGGTATCGTCTGGCGGTTACATGGCCGTTCAGCTGCATGTAGCTCTTTCGACGGTATTCAAAGGGGCGGCTTCAGTCGCCGGCGGTCCTTACTGGTGCTCGGAAGGCAGCGACAGAATCGCCCAAGACAAATGCATGAAACATGCAGATCAAATCAAAACGGAAACATCAATTAACAAAGCTGTTTCTGAAGCTAAAACTGGAAAAATTGAAAACTTAGACAATTTGAAAAACTCTAAAGTTTATATTTTCGCTTCACCTAAGGACACTGTCGTTCCAAAACCAAATGGCGATCGTCTATATGAATTCTATTCTAAATTCATTCCTAAAAATCAAATCGTTTACCAAAACCAAGTCCCATCTGGCCACTCGTGGGTAACTAATAGCTTTGGTAATTCTTGCGCTACAGAATCGATTCCGTACATCAACAACTGCAACTACGACATGGCCGGTGAAATGTTAAAGTTGTTCTATGGAAATCTAAAAGTTAGCCGCGCCAGTCGCGCGGTTGTAAATTCTCAGCTTTATCAATTTGATCAAAGTGAATTCCAAACTCAAAACTCGGCTCTTTATAACTTCGGTTATGTCTATGTCCCTAAAACGTGCGTAGACAATCGTAATGGAACACGTGCAACCGCATGTAAACTGCATGTTGCCCTTCATGGCTGTCTAATGAATCCGGGAATTATCCAGGACAAGTTCGCCGTTAATTCGGGTTTAAATACATGGGCTGAAGCTAATGGTATCGTTATTCTTTACCCGCAAGCTAATGTGGTAACGGGTAACCCATTTGGATGCTGGGACTGGTTTGGTTACACGGACAAGCAAAACTTTGCTAACCGTAATGGCCCCCAAATCATCGCCATCCAAAAGATGGTTTATCGCCTACTAGGCAAATTCTAATATATTTATAAGTCCGCTTTTGAAAAAACTGGGTCTTGTTTCAACTGACTCAGTTTTCTGTTCTCAGAATTTAGCTCTTTTCCTGAATATTTAGTAATCCAACCTTTACGATCCCCAACAATATTCTCGATCATTGGTCGTGCGCGTTCCCGTGAATACGGTACCGAACCCACTCTATTTAAATACAGCTTAGAAAGGTCCGTTTTCATTTCTTTGGCACTAAATACGTATATATCTATATCAAATGTTCGACCCTCATGAGTAAACAGCATCGGAACAGCAATAGATGTTGCGGGATACATGACATGAAGCGGTCTAGACAACACATCCGTTTCGCCGGGTTTATTCATCTTCATTCGAATCGCTAGGAAAGCGGCACCCTTTTTCAGATAACGCTTTTGTTTATCGACGGGCATAGGGTTAAACCTATTCTTTTGAAGCCATGTGTTCAGCTCGTCCCCACCCGTGTCTTTTAGTATTTCGATAGGCTGAATTTGAAACCCACCCACTTGAACTTGATCATGAACTTTAATACCGGCGCCTCCCCCGTCTGTTCCCAATGTGACTCCCCGGCCTTTTTGCATCGAGTTCGATTCAAATGAGACAAACTGCTGAGATAGCTCTTGAAAAAGCGGTCCATCAACTTCTTTATAGGCCGCGGGCAGTGTCGGGAACGGCAGCACCCATGCAATTTCCTTAGGAAACTGACTCGAACGCACGTGAGTTCTTAGAATCATGTGCGCATTTTCGCCGTCGTGAAATACAAAAAATTCCTGTAAACCCTCGGTTATTTTGATTTTATTGCTAGTCGGGTAATGAAGACAGGCTATGGAGTTAGAGGTCGCGAACACTATAAGTAGTAGAAGATTTATAAATAATTTCATATCCCTAGATCGTAATGAAACTCCTTGCCTAGGGCAAAATGTTCGTGTTAGCTATCACACCAAATACTCACTTCGAGTTACTATCTGGTCCCGAAAAAAACGGGTGCTACTTTAAGGGGAAACTGTCGAAATTGCGCGAAGCGTAATCAGCGTTTCGGATCGACGACTTAAAGCTCTGACTTGAAGGCGGAATAACCAGTAAAGGAGAGTCCATGGCTCAAGTAACCATGAAAGAAATGCTAGACGCAGGGGTGCACTTCGGTCACCAAACACAGCGTTGGAACCCAAAAATGAAGAATTATGTATACACTGCTCGCGGTGGTATCCACATAATCGACCTTCAAAAAACAGTCGTAAAAGCCAATAAAGCTGCTGAATTCGTACGCGAAGTCGCTGCTAACGGTGGAAAGATCATTTTTGTTGGTACAAAAAAACAAGCCGTAGAACCAATTCAAGAAGCTGCTTTCCGTTCAGGTCAGTTCTTCGTTACTAAGCGTTGGTTAGGTGGCATGATGACGAATTTCGAAACGATCAAGTCATCAATCGATCGCCTTAAGCGTATCGACCAAATGAAAGAAAAAGGCGAATTCAATTACTTCTCTAAAAAAGAACGCGCTAAAATCGAAAAAGAATACTTAAAACTTTCTGAATACTTAAACGGTATCAAAGACATGAAAGAAAAACCAGCTGCGATGTTCGTAGTTGATTTGCCTAAGGAACACATCGCGGTTGCTGAAGCTAAAACTTTGAAAATCCCAGTTATCGGTATTGCGGATACTAATTCAGATCCAGATTCTATCGAATTTGCTATCCCAGGTAACGACGATGCTATCCGTTCAATCAAATTATTCTCTACTTTGATTGCTGACGCTTACATCGAAGGCGCTAAGGTTTGGGAACAAAAATTACGTACTATGACTGATAAAGGTTCTGATTCTCCTGCAGCTGAAAAAGCTGAACGTGGTGAAAAATCTGAACGTCCGGCACGCAAACCACGCCCAACTGATAAAAAAGCAACTCCAGCAGCTGACTCTAAAAAATCAGCAGGTCCTGAAGTTGTTAAAGTTCAAAAGCAAAGAAAACTGGTTGCTGCTGGCTTAGCAGACGAAGTTGAAATTCAAGCTGAGCTTGAAACGCCGTCTGAAGACGACAAAGATCAAGAGTAAATTCCATAGCGGAGGCATCCCCTCCGCTTTTTCTTCACATTATTAAATAAATATCAGGAGACATCATGTCTATTTCAGCTTCAATGGTTAAAGAATTACGTGAAAAAACAAATGCGGGAATGATGGATTGCAAGAAAGCTTTAGAAGAGTCTAAAGGTGATTTCGATGCAGCTATCGAATGGTTACGTGTAAAAGGTCTTTCTGCCGCTTCAAAAAAAGCAGATCGTATCGCGGCTGAAGGCGCTGTTTACACAGAAAAAACGGGCAAAACTGGTGTTGTTGTTGAAATCAACTCAGAAACAGATTTCGTTGCTCGTAACGATGGTTTCAAAGATTTCGTTAAAAATATCGCGGCTCACGTAGCAGCTACAGCTGAAACTGGTGATATTTTATCTCAAAAATACACTAAAAACACATCTCAAACCATCAGCGATCTTTTAAAAGAAACTATCGCTAAAATCGGTGAAAACATCGTTGTTCGTCGCGGTACTAAATATGCTGAATCAGCAAATAGCTACGTTCACACATACACTCATGGTGAAGGCAAAATCGGCGTTCTAGTTGAAGTGACTGCCGAAAATCCAGCTCACGCTCAAAATGCTGATGTGAAAACATTCGCACAAGACGTAGCTCTTCATATCGCTGCGATGAATCCAATGGCTCTTTCACAAGACCAAATTTCTCCAGAAGTAGTTGCTAAAGAAAAAGAAATTCTAAAAGCAAAAAACTTGGAACAAGGTAAAAAGGCAGAAATGATCGACAAGATCGTTGAAGGTCAAATCCGTAAATTCTTAGCGGAAAATTGTCTATTAGAACAACAATTCGTTAAAAATCCAGATTTGAAAATTTCTGATTACGCAAAAGAAACGTCTAAGAAAGCTGGTTCAGCTGTTACTGTAAAACGTTTTACACGCTATGAACTTGGCGAAGGTATCGAGAAAAAATCGACTGACTTTGCAGCTGAAGTAGCAGCACAAGTTAAAGGACACTAGTTTGAAAGAACCCGTTTATAAGCGCATTCTATTAAAGCTCTCTGGAGAAGCGTTAGCTGGTAAAGCTGGTACTGGTATTAATACTACTGTAATCAAGCAAATTGCCGAAGATGTCTCAGCGGCCTATAAAACAGGTGTTCAAATTGGTTTAGTTATTGGTGGTGGCAATATCTTCAGAGGTATTGCTGCCAGTGCCGAAGGTATGGATCGCGCGAGTTCTGATTACATGGGTATGCTAGCGACAATGATCAATGCCCTTGCATTACAAGATGCTCTTGAAAATGCAGGTGTTCCGACTCGTGTTCAAAGTGCGATCGCTATGGCAGAAATTGCAGAACCTTACATCCGCCGTCGTGCTATTCGTCACCTTGAAAAAGGTCGCTTAGTTATTTTCGGCGCGGGTACAGGTAATCCTTATTTCACTACAGATACAGCGGCTTCATTACGTGCGATGGAAATCAACGCGCAAATTATCATGAAGGCCACCAAAGTAGACGGAATTTACGATAAAGATCCTATGAAAAATCCTGATGCGAAGAAATATGATCGTATCAGCTATATCGACGTATTGAACCAAGGCCTACAGGTCATGGATTCTACGGCAATTAGTTTATGTATGGACAATAAATTACCTATTATGACTTTTGATTTGATGAAGTCAGGTAATATTTTGAAAGCCGTAATGGGCGAACAAATCGGTACGATAGTTCAGTAGTTACTGAATTTTGGGGGTATAAAATGGTTCAAAATGTTAAAAAAGCCGCTCAAGATAAGATGGATAAAGCCATTAAAGCGTTTGATGATGAATTAAAAAAAGTAAGAACAGGCCGTGCTCAAGTTTCTATGCTTGATAACGTTCGCGTAAATTATTACGGCCAATTCGTTCCACTTTCACAAGTGGCTTCAATCTCTACTCCGGATCCAAGATCTTTTATGATCGCTCCTTGGGAAGTCGCTATCCTAAAAGAAATCGAGCAATCGATTGTAAAAAGTGATTTAGGCATGGCCCCAATGAACGACGGTAAGGTTATTCGTTTAAAAGTTCCTGATCTGAATGAAGAGCGTCGTAAAGAACTCGTAAAACAAGTTAAAAAAATTGCAGAAGACATGCGCGTAGCTATCCGTATGGCTCGTCGTGATGCTAATGACGAAGTTAAAAAAGCGCTTAAAGATAAAGCTATCTCTGAAGACGAATCAAAAAAATCAGAAACAGATATTCAAAAGATGACTGACGATTATATCAAAAAAATCGACACAGTTGCGGCTGAAAAAGAAAAATCACTGTTAACGGTTTAGGTTTTATACTTCAATGAAGATTCCAAAGCATTTAGCAATCATTATGGACGGTAATGGCCGATGGGCTGAACAGCACCATCGTCCGCGTGTCTATGGTCATGTTAAAGGCACTCGCGTCGCAAAAAAAATCATTCAAGAATGTTCGCGGTTAGGAGTTAAATATTTAACTCTGTATGCGTTTAGCACTGAAAACTGGCTGCGTCCTCAGGCCGAAGTGGCGTTCTTGATGACTATCCTTAGACGTTATTTAAAAAAAGAAACTCAAAATTTAATCAAAGAAAATATTCGCTTTACAGTGATTGGTGAAATTGATCGCTTGCCGGCTGATGTTGTTACGTCAGTAAGTGCTGCGATGGCCGCCACTGAAAAATGCACAGGCTTAAACTTGGTGTTTGCAATCAGTTACGGCTCAAAACAAGAAATCACAAATACGGTAAAACAGATTGCAGAAAAAGTAGCCTCAGGTGCATTAAAACCGGATCAAATTGATGAGGCTACAATTCACGCCCACCTAGCGACCTCGGGAACTCCAGATCCAGATCTGATTTTAAGAACCAGCGGCGAGCAAAGACTAAGCAACTTCCTTTTATGGCAGGCCGCTTATTCTGAATTTTATTTCACAAACCAATTATGGCCAGATTTCACAGAATCCGATTTAAAAGCTGCGTTTGAAGATTTCGCTAGTCGCGAACGCCGTTTCGGAAAAGTAGTTCAGAAAAATGAAGTCACTCTTAACTAGAGCCGTTTCCGCTATAATCGCAGTTATCACCATATTTTTCCTATATTACTTTCTAGAAAAGAATGGCTTTAAAATTCTTATTACATTCGGCGTTCTAGTTGGCAGTTACGAATTAATGCAAATGCTGATGAAGGATTCAGATTCACGTTCTAATAAATTTGCCTTCTACGGTTTACTGATTTCGATTTACGGACTTTGCAGTTACTTCCCGGGCTCGTCATCAATTATTTTTGCTTTCGTATCAATCGTTTATTTACTATTTAGTATTTTAATCCTTCATAAATTTGAATCCCTGGATGAACTTCATACGTTCCAATCAAAAAGCATTATGGGCTTTTTCTACATGGGTTTGTTACCAAGTTTTATGATACAGATTTTAGATCTTCCTCATGGAATGATCTGGTTCATTGCGCTGTTAGCAATCGTTTTTGCCGGTGATATCGGTGCTTACCTTGTGGGAATGAATTTCGGTAAAAATAAAATTATGCCGTTAGTTTCCCCTAAAAAAACGGTGGAAGGATCGATTGGCGGCATTCTATTTTCAGTCGTAACGGCCGTGGTTTTGTCTTTTTTCTTAGAGCACATTAATCCCATCGCTTTAGTTTTACTAGCCATTCCCACATCCGTCGTCGCCCAATTTGGCGATTTTTTTGAGTCTGTTATCAAGCGTGTAGCCGAAGTTAAGGACTCGGGAAAAATTATGCCTGGACACGGCGGAGTGTTAGACCGCGTTGATGGTGTTCTATTTGCTGCGCCTGTCATTTTATTCGGAGCTAGCGTTCTAGAGAAGGTTCTGACTTAGACCTAAGTCCTTGCCAAATTTCAAATTACACAATGTAGATTTCTTAGTTATAATTAAAAGATGGATATAATACTTAGCTATTTACATTCGGGTTTTACTCAAGTCTTTTCTTTTATCGTACTTTTAGGCGTTCTAGTTTTTGTCCACGAGCTTGGACATTTTTTGGTCGCTCGCTGGTGCGGAGTTCGCGTTGAAGTTTTCAGTTTGGGCTTTGGTAAAAAGATATTTCAATATAAAAAAGACGAAACGACGTACTGTATTTCGATTATTCCTCTTGGTGGCTACGTTAAAATGTTTGGCGAACAGCCCGGTGAAACAATACCTGAATCAGAAAGACCTTTTTCCTTTTCGCACAAAAAAGTCGGTCAACGTATCGCTGTTATCTTAGCAGGTCCGTTGATGAATTTAATTTTTGCGTTCTTCATTTTCATGATCGTCAGCTCTCTTGGAGAGCTAGTAAAAGCTCCGGTAGTTGGCGAGGTTCAACCGATTTCATCTGCGGAAAAGGCGGGTTTCAAGCCAGGCGATCGTGTTTTATCAGTTAATGGCCAAGAACTAAAAACATGGGATGATTTCCAAGCTGCACTTGATACTAACCTAGATTCAACTGTAGCTATCAATATTGAACGCGAACACACTAAAGAACGAGTTAAACTTGATGTTCCTGTTAAATCTAAAAAGAATCCCAATGTGGTTTCCTCTAAAACTCAGATTGGCGATGTCGATGGTTTGAATTTGTTTTCCTACGCGGCAGTAATTGCAGTTTCTCCTTCGTCACCCCTGGCCACAGCGGGCATTTTGAGCGGCGATCGCGTTTCCAAAATTAACGATATCGAAATCACAAATTTCCGTGATTTAGAACCTGCACTTAATAAATTATATAACAGTGTAGACTCTGCAAAACCGGCAGAACTAAAGTTCAAGATTGCTCGAAATGAAAACGATTCCAAAAAGAAACTGGAACAAGAATTCACAATTGCGGGTGTAGATACAACCAAACCAGTGACTCTTGAATCTCTGAAGGTGGAATCGACTCAGCTTTATGTCGACCGCGTAATGCCCGATTCACCGGCTCAAAAAGCGGGAATCCAAAAGGGCGATCGCATTGTTTCAATTAATGGAAAAAAGCTAACGGTGTGGGAAGATATTTTAAACAACATTAAATCTTTCGACGGCAATGGCAAATTGGCTATGGAAGTACGTCGCGGCGACGAGATGATAAAAGTGGATGTTACTCCCAACATGACGACCCATATGACCCAGCACGGGACCGAGGAAAAGCGCTTCACTATCGGAATCAGTCCTTATCTGATGTACGCCGCTCCAGAAACGGTTCTTCTGAAGTTCACCGATATTTCTTCGATTTTAAAACGTTCGACAGAGCGTACATGGGACGTGTCGGTTATGACCGTGTTAAGTTTCGTTAAATTGATCAATGCAGAGTTATCACCAAAAAATATTGGGGGTATCTTTTCAATTGCCCAGGCAGCCAACGAAACGTTTAAAATCGGTCTTGTGGCATTCCTTCAAATGATGGCGCTCATTTCGATCAATCTATTTATTTTAAATTTGTTGCCGATTCCAATTTTGGACGGTGGTCATCTCGTGTTCTACACTATTGAAGCAATTAAGGGATCTCCCCTGAGCATGAATAAAATTGAACTAGCTCATAAAGTCGGAATGATTTTGCTATTCAGCTTGATGGTTTTTGCGCTATTCAATGACTTCCGACGCATGCTCGGCTTTATGTAAATGAAAATACTTGCCTTAGAAACATCAACGGGCCACGGCGGTGTGGCCCTACTAGAAAACGATAACGTTAAATTTCAAATGTTATCTCGCGAACAAAGAAGCCATAGCGAAATTGTTCACTCTTACATCGAACAAGGCCTTTCGCAGCTTTCTTGGAAAATTTCAGAAATAGATTTATTTGCGACAACGATTGGCCCTGGCAGCTTTACCGGGATTCGAGTTTCTATTAACTCTACAAAATCGTTTTCTTTTGTTTTTAACAAACCCATCATCGGCGTAGATTCCTTGCTGAATATGGCTCACGTGAATAGACACCTTCTTGAATCTTCGAAAGAAGCTGCTTTAATTACGTGCATGATTAACGCGTATAAAAACATGGTTTATCTTGGTCAGTATCAACTAAGAGATGGAAAAATATACGTCGTTACAGAACCGACCGTCGTTCGCGTGCAAGACCTAGGAACGGTGATCAAAGACAAAACCCTTGTCGTTGGTGATGGATATATGGTGTATGAACCCCACTTTAGTGATGAAGTTAAACCTTTATCCCTAAGACCGACCGGTGTTTCTGACTACCCCTCGGCCGAAATGACCGCAAAACTAGCCAAACTACTTTGGACTGAAAATAAGTCGAACTCAACCTTTGAATGGAATTTGATTTCACCCCTTTACCTTCGCGCTTCAGAAGCCGAAGAGAATAAAAAGGGAATTAAATACACACCACTCTAGAGGTTCACATGGAATTAGTGAATAAGTTAGGTTCGTCGGAGACGAATAAAAAAAATATCTGGGCAATCCAATCAGGCAAAGGCGGCGTTGGAAAAACGTTCGTTACGTCAAGCTTGGCTCTTACGCTTTCAAAATTGCAATACAGCGTACTTGTGATCGACTTAGATTTGAGCGGTGCCAATATTCACACGGCGCTGGGTTTGAACCCGTCTCATTTAAACTTAAGACATTATCTTGAGGGCCAAAAAGATATCTCTCAAATCATTATTCCGACTTCGTATCCTAAACTATCTTATATTCAAGGTATTTGGGATTCATGGTTACCTTTCAACTTTGATGAATTCAATGAGCAGAAATTTTTCACAGATCTTAGAGCTCTAAATTTTGATTATATCCTTATCGATTTCGGTGTGGGATCATTTGAAAAGTATTTCAATTTATATTTAGAGTGCGATGAAAAAATTTTAGTTTCATCTCCAGAACCTACTAGCATCGAAAAAAACTATCGTTTTATCGAGAGCTACATTTGCCAAAATTTGAAAAGCAAATCAACTCCGGAAGCTTTCAATAAATTGATTTCAACTTTAAGAGACTTCCGTCACAAATCTTTAGATAAACCATTTTCTTTCAAAACATATTTAAAGGAAAACGAAGGTTTAACTCTTGAGCCGTTTAATAAATTAAATCGTGAACCTATTAAATTGATTTTGAACGGCATACGCAGTCATTCAGTTTCTGATCTAGGATATTCAATTAAGAGTGTTTGTAACAAGTACTATGGTCTTCACATTGAATACGTGGGCTTTCTGGAATTCGATAATTCAGTCTGGCAGTCTATTAAAAATCGCGAGCCTGTTTTAATCTCGCAGCCATTTACACCTGTTGCTGGTCAGTTTCTAAATATCTGCAAAAACTTGACAGAGCCTGAAAACCTACGCGCTGTTGTTTAGCAACTTTGTTTAGGGCTTTTTGACCCAGACCAAAGACTGAGTATTTGTTTTAAATTGATTTAAACTGATTTGATCTTGAACTCCCTGTACTTAAATCGATATAATCCTAGGTAAGGAAAATATTAATTTAAAGGATTTAAATTAGGGCAGCCTTATGAAATCAAACTTTTATGAAATTTTAGAACTAAGTACAAACGCCGCTCAACACGAAATTACTACTGCGTATGATCGAGCGAAAACGACTTACTCTGGTGACAATCCCGCTATCTACACCATCTTTAGTGACCAAGAAGCCCGAGAGTTACTGTCAATGATCGAAGAGGCCTACTCAATTTTAGGCAACAAAACTCTAAGAAATATATACGACCAGCGTTTGTTGGGCCAATCGAAAATCAATCCCGAAGATCTAACCTATGATTCAATTTTGAATGCAAGTCGTTTAATTTTTCAGGAATCAAAAGTAGATACTAAAAAAGCAACGTTCACTCGCAATGAAGATATCGAAAAAGAAATTGCTGCGTGTGAAAATTGGACTGGTGATATGCTTAAAAAAGTTCGTGAGTACAAAAATGTGACTCTTGAAAAATTAAGCGAAACAATCAAAGTGAATTCGTTCTACATCAAAGCTATCGAAGCTATGACACCGAACAATTTGCCGGCCCCTGTATTCGTTCGTGGTTACGTAATTCAAATGGCCAAAGAGTTAGGACTAAATGCAAAGTTAGTAGCTGATTCTTATATGAAAAATTACAGCAAAGCGAATTAATTCCAATGAATGAGCGACTCGTTTTCATCGTCGCCATTGATGCTTCTGATTCTCGTTTAGATAAATACTTATCGCTGCAACCGCCCATATCATCACGATCTCGGGCGGAATACTTGATTGATGCCGGTCTCGTTTCCGTAAATGGAAAACTGGCAAAAGCTTCATATAAACTAAAACCCAACGACACAATCGAAGTTGAAATCCCCACTCCCAAAGCGACTGATTTAAAACCTCTCGATATTCCGCTGGATATCATTTTTGAAGACAATGACGTTATCGTTGTAAATAAGCCGGCAGGACTTGTCGTTCACCCGGCGGCAGGACATGAAGATGATACTCTAGTAAACGCTCTGATGGCTCATACTAAAAATCTATCTATGAAGTTTGGAGAAGATCGACCCGGAATCGTTCATCGTATCGACAAGGAAACCAGTGGCTTGTTAGTTATTGCAAAGAATGATCTAGCTCACCAGAACTTAAGCGATCAATTCAAGCAACGTTCGATTAATCGACTATACGAAGCTGTTTGCGTAGGATCACCAAAAACTAGCTCAGGTGAAATTACGTCTATCATTGCACGACATCCTAATGATCGTAAACGGTTCGCCTCAATAAAAGATACACGCGGTAGAATTGTAACGACTCCTTCCGAAGATATCACGATCGGCAAAGTTGCAAAGACAAGTTTCAAAGTTTTAAAAGATCGATCATCAGCCTCATTAATTCAGCTGAAACTTTTCACAGGGCGCACACATCAAATACGTGTTCACATGTCCGAATTGGGTCATCCTCTTTTGGGTGATAAGCTATATTCTAATGCTCAAGCCTCGAAAAAAATCTCTGGTGAAATGAAAACAGAACTAGAAAATCTAAAGCGTTTTTTACTTCATGCTAAAGTATTAGGATTCGTTCACCCTACGACTCAAAAAGAAATGAATTTTGAAATCGATTGGCCTGCTCAAGAAAAAACATTCCTTAGAAAGTGGTTTCCATGATTCAGAAAACAAAAGGTCTTCACTTTGAAGATGATAAAATAGAGATTTTCTTTGGAAATAAATTCTTTGAACTAACAGAACTCACAAGCCTCAAGCCTACAGGTGTACATACTGTGAAGCAAACTCACAGTGATATCTTTCATGTGATTAATCGTCCCGAGCCTATTCATCCTCAACCTGAAGGCGATGCCTTGGGAACGCAGCTACCTAAGCAATACTTGGCCATTAAAACCGCAGATTGCCTGCCCGTCATGGTTCACGATCCAGACACTAACAAGATAGCTGCCATTCATGCAGGCTGGAAAGGCGTGGCGATTGGAATTGTTCCCAAAACCGTAGCTAGCTTTTTTCAAAACTCGAAAAACCTTCGCGTTTTCGTTGGGCCGCACATTACTAAAAGTTCTTTCGAAATTAAAGACGACGTCCTTCAGCAGCTTAAAAGCTCATTGCCCGCATTTGCGTGGGCGAAACTCTCGATAGACACTAAGGATGATAAATTTCATGTAGATTTGGTTGATATAGTAAAGCTGCAAATTCAATCTCAGTTCCCAAACACTCATTTAGATATTAAAGATTCAAACATAGATACAAAGACAACCGAAGATTACAACTCTCACCGCCGAGACGCCAAAAACGCCGGCCGAAACATCTCGTACATACGCTTA
>DDTZ01000183.1 GCA_002344565.1 Bdellovibrionaceae bacterium UBA2351
CTAGGTCAGTCATGTGGACAAACTCTAGTACTAGCGGGTGAATCAATTTGTCATCCACTAGTTTCTTGATCATGCCTCGTTCGGTATAGATATGTTCCAGAATTTCCTGTTGAACCTCGTCTGTTGGGTGATTGGCCGCAACTCGGATCACCAGCTGATCGTGGCCATCAAAGTGCACGAGACGTAGCTGGAAACCTTTGATGTGGATAACGTCGTGGAATGTGTTTAACAGTTGGCTCATGTCCTCATAATAGACCGTAGCCGGTCCAACGCGAGCACCTTCTTCTGATCGTCCTAAAATTTTAAATTTACGATGGTTGGTCACAGATGTGTCATCAACCCACATTGCCCTATCCCCGACGGGATAGCGAATTATCGGCATAAGAGATCTAGTTAAGTTTGTTAGAAACATTTTTCCGGAACGACCGGGCTCGGTGATCACCTCTAGTGTATCCTCATCTAGAATTTCCATGATTGTGTATTCAGAAAAAACGCGATGTTCCTGGATACCGCATGTTTTATCTAAATACCCCAGTAGACCGCCGTCGACGCTAGCGTAACCGATAGATTGGATGTGGACATGTGGAAACACACTCTTGATGAATTGTATTTGATCTTCATACATGCTCTCGCCACCGAACAGAATTTTATCTGGCGCGTGTAGATGATTTTCCTGGGCGTATTCCGTTAATTTCATCATGGTTGTGGGAACTCCCGCCCAAGTAGTGATCTTGAACGAATTCATAGTTTCGATAATATGATCAAATTCGGCGCCACCACTTAAAGGATAGTGAACGACCTTTGAATTCGACTTCTCGATCGATTTGGAAATAAACATAAACGAAGCATACAGATCGCCCGCATAGAATAAATTAGCGATGCGCTCGCCAGGTTGCAGGCCGCCTTTATGCATGCCCTCTCCGAAGGCGCGAGTGAATAGTTCCCATTCCTCGAGTGCGAAAAAAGAAAACTTTGGATTTCCCGTTGTGCCACCGCTTTTAAAAACAATTCCATCAGCTTGTGGGCCAGTCAGTACTTGGTTGTCATCAATCGAATTGGCTTTCCAAAATGCGGCGCTATCTAGAACTGGCAACTGCTCGATACTAGAAAAAGTACCTAAATCTTTATAGAGTTGCTTATAAAATGGCGACTCTGAGCGTGCCTTTTCAACTAGATCCTTCAATGAATAGATTTTCATGCGAAACCTCTATTATCAATGATGTGAAGAAGCTTGCCGCTGGCGGAACTGCGCAACATTTTTTCAGAGGGAACAAGTTCCATTTTAACCTCTAGGACTTTTTCGAAGTTAACAAGCTCATCCAAGTCATAATAAGTCTCTAGAAATGCTTTTGTGACATCTTCCATAGAACTTAAACCACGAATACTTAGCGATCTAAGGAAACTAGTTTCATCTGTGTCTGAGGAGATACGAACCGTCATGAGTTCTCTGTGCCCATGTTTTTGAATAACGATTTGAAACTCACCCGGTACGCCAATTTTTTCAGTCAGCAAGGTTCCGATATGGTTATAGTTCAAGAAGCTGCCCGCCGCGCGGAAGATATCACCATATCGCCCATGTAGTTCAAAGCGAGGAGATTTACGGCCACAAGGACAATCTGATTTTACCCAGCGCCCAAGGTCTCCGACGTCGTAGCGAAGTAGATTTTGATCTTCCCTGGAATGGGTCGAGAATATTAAACGACCAAGCTCGTTACCTTCTACAGATTGTAATGAATCTAGTTTTAGAATTTCTAGATGATGAATGTCATGGTGCAGATGATAGGTCTTATTGTCAGAGTAAGGACATTGATACCCCAGAGGACCCATGTCAACACTTCCGTAACTAGCAGATTTAATAACCGATACGCCAAATTCATTTTTCAGTTTTTGAATTTGCGCCTTGGTGAAAGCCTCTCCACCATAGAATATTTTTTCAATTGTGCGTTCTTGCGATAGCCATTGACGATTATGCTCAAGAAGTTGCATTAAATACGATGGCATACCCATCAATGTATTCACATGGAATTTTTTAATGATCTCGCCTACAAAGTCGTAATCCATATAGGCTGACATTGGAAATTGCACGGCTTTAAGTTCTTCCATGATAGTAAAGAAACTTAAAAAGCCGCCGTATAGACCGCCACCAAAGAACAAGTTCATTGTTCTATCCTTGCGCGGTTCTAAACCCGCGGCCATCAGGCCATTGGCCGCCGCACGCATTTGGGTATGATAATCAACATAGGTAAACTGCGAAATTTTTGAAACACCAGAGCTGCCACCGCTTTTGAAATAAAGCTGAGAACTTGCTTGATCAGGGATGTTTTGGAAATCTACTTTATCCATCAATTTTTCAGGAAAATGCGCAAAGTGAATTTTATTTTCATGAAGGTCATTTAGAGTTGAAAACGAAGATAAAGAATCGATACTAGACTCTAAGCTCACCCGGCGTACGTAGCGATTTAAAGCAAAGTACCCATCATGGGGCTCACCCATATAGCTGTCTTGCATCTTTCCGTTAGAGCGAATACGAGTCACACCACATGAATAGAATAGGCGGCTTAATTCAAATAATTCTGCAATATCGCATGATAGTCCGACCGTTTGTAGATACTGCTTCATTGGTCTAAATGTCTTAACTATCTGTGTGCGTTGAATTGGTTTTATCCAAATAGTTTTATAAAGTGGCGACGCACGCAATGAAGTCCGTGAATCAATCCAGATGCGCCATTGCCCGTTGGCATCTTCAATGACGTCGCTGTAATTAGCCATCAACGACTTTTCAGTTTTTACGATTAGGCCCATCTTAGTAATTTCTGCATTTTCCATGTCTGATGTATCGTTAGGTGAATAGTTACCAACGACGGCGTTCATGTGTTTACCAAGATAGTCAGAAAATGTTTTTAAATCTTGAAAATTGGCGTCTTCTAGGTACACGCACTGTGGACTCGAACAAGCCTGTTGATTAAAGACAAATATATCGTGAACAACACTTTTTACAGAATCAAGATTTTGCCATTCTTTTTTGGTAAGGTAAGAAAAACTAATTTTGTGACCCCAATCTATAAACCGTGCTGATGCGGGAACACTTTTTCTGATTTCGTTAATCGCCTCTTCCCCGCCCCAAGCGACGACGCCATCGGCGTGGGAATACAGACGCTCTAAAAGGCCTTTTTCTTTTGAACTGATGTTCACGACACAGATGCGGCTTTTC
>DDTZ01000023.1:0-14736 GCA_002344565.1 Bdellovibrionaceae bacterium UBA2351
AGCACCCCAACGGAACCACCATAAAGCGATCGGCAAAAGTTTTTGTTGAACTTGTGATTTCGCTGGTGCGTCTGTTTGAGCCATGAACGCGCCTTGAGTGAAGTTAAAATAGTATAAGTGACCAATCCACATAATTCCGAAGAATATATGTAACCATTTTAAAACGAAGTGAATGCCTACTACATTAAATAACGCAAATTCCATGTTATGTTTCTCCTTATACCTAATTAGTAGCTCTACTTTGTGGAACTTTCAACCACTTCCAAACGGAACGATGATGAATACGCCGTCATTTCCGGAGCATACATTGATTGAATTGTTGCTGAATTAAACTTATAGACTCCGGCCGTTGTTGCCTTAAATCTATGTTTCATCATGTACTCACCCTTCGGAACAGTATCGAAAAAGAAATTCATCAAAGAATCTCTTGGCTCTTCATAACGCCCGATTGTCTGCCATTGATAGCCACTGAGTAGTGAATTGCTCTCAAAACCGGCGCCGCGAGGATCTTTCAAATGGACATACTCAAGCTGCGACTTAGACTTAATGGTCAACAGAACCTCCACCTCGTCCCCGACATTAATTCTATCTCCCACATTCAGTGGGGTCAGTTTCTCGCCGGCGTTAACTAGATAAAATTCACGCTTTAAGTCCATAACGGACGAACCCGAAGCATCGGTCATTTCGTCCGTGCTGTATATCCACGTTAAACCTGCAAATACAGGTAACGCACCGGTCTTTGTGATTTTAACCGTTCCATCACCATCTTTAATCTTTTCTGTTTTTAGAATTCTCAACGGCTCTTTTTGATCAATGTCTAATGGATCTAAATTGATCTTTTCTTTCAATGAACCCCAGTCGATAGCCAATTGAGTTTTATCTTTGAAATTAGTTTTCAATCGTAAGTAATGCATCAAAGAGAAAATAGCTTTAGAAGTCGCCTTCGTAGACTTCCACTCGTTACCTTTACGATTAAACAGTAACCACTGCGCGATGCCATCAATGCGATCATCTTGTGGTTTCAATTGAATTAAAGTCTGCAAAAAGAACGCATGTTTTTCAACGGTATCATTGTACCATAACCACGACCGCTCTTCTGGCGCCCAGTATATACCAATTAAATCGTCCTTTTTACTACCATCTAGCGCACGTTTTAAACTCGTATCGGATTTTTTTGTAAGTCCCAGACGTTTATAAATATGGGCCATATAGGCATGTCCCAGCGGCGTGATCAGTGTGTCATGCTTTTCAATAAATGGAATCCAAACATCAGCCACGTCTTTATTGCTAGAAAGCGTGTTTAATTTCGAATCAAACGAAGTAAATATATAAGTTCCATAAATTAAGAACTGTAACTCACCGATTTGGGCTTTTAAGTATTTAGGTAGCTCGCGGTATACATAATTAAGCGCTTTTTCAAATAGATCTTTAGGAAATGCAACCCCATACATGGCCGCTTCGCTTAACCCCTCTAAAACAATCAGAGTGATATATAAATCTTCGCGTCCGCCAGAGAACCAAGAAAACCCTCCGGACGGAAGCTGTCGGGATTTCAAGTCCTTAAAGATTTCATCCTTTAATTTACTAATCGTCGCAGAATCCAAGTATGAAATCAGTTCATAAGATGAAGTCATCCCTTTTGAATTTGCAATCCAAGGGGTTTCTGTTAACTCCATCAACCGTCGTGGATCTTTTTCCTCCCACGGTAAAGTCACGGTTTTACGTGTGCCTGCTTTCTTAAAGGCGGCTGTCACAGCGTCTTTTAATTTAGGATTTTGCTGATACATAGAATTAATAATAGCTAAAGGAACATACTTATTAATCAGTTGTTCAGAACAACTATATGGGTAATTCACTAAGCTAGGTACCGAATTCAACAGCATGATCGGCAACTGTGGATCAATCTGCAGACTCATCAACTCGTGAATACGTGTCGAATCTTTTTTATCCCAATTTTTAAGCTTAAGTGTATTTTGTTTTTCCTTTAAATACACAAGCGTGTTTTCTATCAAACGCTGCCGAGATGGCAGAATAGATAAGGTTTTTTCTTCCGCGTCCGTTTCTTTATCTGCGGTCACTATTCCTTTGATCTTAATTGAACCAAGAACGGATGGAACTTTTATTTTCCATGTCTGAGTATGACTTTCATTCGCGGGAATATCGACGTTAAGTTTTAATTTTTGCCCTTTAAATAACTCCGCTACATCAATACCCTCGCCAGAAACATCTAAAGAAAGCACGGCTAGCATTTTTCTGTTCGTCATATTGTCGACTTTAAGTTTAATTTCCGTCGAATCACCCTCACGTAAATAACGAGTCACCAATACGCGAACAAAGAAATCTTTTTGAGACAGAATAACTTGGTCATCTTCTGCTATCATACCATTTGCGGAAACCGCCAGTAGTTTAGCTTTCCATGCCGTCAACTGATCGGGTGCCTTAAATTCAAGTTTATTCAGATCTTTTAATAATTTAAAGGAGGGTTCAAATACAGCAGTCTCAGCAAAATTCTTACGAACTTCGATTTGGGGTTTATTGATTTCGGCCTCGCTCCCGTCACTGCCTCCATCACTACGCCTAGACTCCTTCTTTTTTGTCTCAGCCATTTCCGCCGGTGCACTATCGGCCACCATAGATTTTGCAACCATAGGAGCTGGCGCCCCAAAACTACCAGAGCGACTTGCCCCTAACGATTCCTTATCCATCGAATCATCACTTAACATCCCCAGACCATAATCATTTTCTTGGCGTAAGCGATCGGCATCAATTAACAGCAGTGGTCGGTATTTGATAGCTCGATTTTTCTTAAACTTTTCTAACATCGCCTTTAGATCTGGGTGAACCCAGCGTAGTGCGAGTGATTCCAAATATTCGTGCTGAAAAGCCGCTTCTTGAGAGGAATCTTGATTACTATAGATTTCCTTTAGATAATTATGATTTCTAGAGGCATAAAACTCAAGCGACTGATCATACATTGCCACTAGAGCTTCTAGACCTTGTTCGTTCGAGCTATTGACGATCTTTAACTGCGAATTTTGTCCCGGCTTAATCGTTGACGTTTTATCAAACTTCACGTCGATTTTTTTGTAGTCATTGTTAACTAAAATCGCCTGTCGGCCTTGAACTATTTCGTTATCAAAAACCGAGAACCAAATAAATGTCGATCCATTAAACATCGATTCCGTTACCTTAACTTCATACACTTTAATCCCATGATTAGTTTTAAACACCGGATTGTCGATTTTTAGCTGGTTTTTCAACAGGAAACCGACCATGTTCCCAGAATACTCGGAGGAACCAAAAAGAATCGATACCGTTTCACCAATTTTATATTCCGGCTTAGACAACAAAGTTAACTCTGGAATGTAAAACTGGCTTAACTTTTTACCGTTTTCGGCGACCATGAAGTACATTTCAGACTCAACTTTTCCTCCATCTGACTCGGTAGCCGTCATCTTAACCTTGAATACACCTTCATTCAATCCAGCCAAATTGAAATCAGATTTTTCTTTTTTAACGGACCAGCTGCCCTTATTTACCAATTTTCCTTTCAGTTTTTCAAAATTCTGTTTGTAATTCACTGACGGATAGTACCCGCGATAGCGATAGTTCGGTCCTTGATTTTCGCTCTTTAATTTTTTCTTTTCTTCTGCTGTTGGCGGTTCTAATTCAAAGATTTCGTAGCCAACCTTACCATCGAAAAGTGCACCATTGAGATCTTCAAGCTTAACGGTGAAAGTCGGTTTTTCGTTATTTTTAAAGAAGTCTTTAGTCGCCACTGTGTTAATAAAGAATTCTTTCTTCGAGGCCGTATAGTATGCGTTTCCATCGATGGAACGTCCACTTTCATCGAGTATCGACGCCGTCACAGCAAATCGGCGCGAATCGCTGCCATCGGCTTTAGGTATATAGGTAATTGTAAATTCACCTTTATCATCTAAAACTCCTTGGCCCTGAGCGACAGCACCGCCTTCACCGCTCTGATCAGACATGTAACGATCAAAAAACCACGGATAGTAAACTTGTGATGAAACTCGATAGGTTAAGCGTCCTTTTTTCACAGGGGCTCCGTAATAATATTTAGCGGTCACCTTAATCTTTACTTCTTTTTCAAAAATCCAAGGTGTTTTTGCTTTTTCTACTTCAACATAGAAATCAGGGCGTTTATATTCTTCAACCCGGAATGAATCTGAAAAATGTTTATTATAATTATCATCCGCAATCTCTGGAGACTCTGGCGTCAATTGAACTTGATAGTGACCCAGCATTCCTGTCATCGGCAAATCATAGGACCAAGTCACAGCACCTTGAGCATTCGTGTCCAAAGTTTTTTCAGCCACAGCTTGATATTGCGGATTCATGAGTTGCATTTTTACTTTTGCATTCGTTAGAACCCTATAACCAAAAGGAACGCGCTTTAATATAATTGCCTTAATACTAACTTTTTGTCCGGGACGATAGATAGGACGATCAAACTCAAGCACGTACTTCAAATGTTGGTAGTTCGGCTTGTACACGTAGTCATTCTTATATGACGATACCGAGTTCTGCAATTGAGCCAAAGCCGCCACGGATGCGTACTCTGAAGACCTGTTTCGTCTAGCTTGAAAGTCCCAAGAGTCATTTAAAATAATGGCGCCATCTTGATTGGACTTACGCGTGTAGTCTTCTTTAAAAACCTGCGCTTTAAAAGGTACATCCGTTAACAGTTTTCCTGACTCGTTATCAAAAACATAAAAATGATGTGTCGGGATGTTCTTTACTTCTTTTTCACCAAATGCCTTTTCCGGATCATACAGACCAGCCAATTGATAGAGCAATTGGATATCTGAAACTCTGATTTCCGCGCCGTTTACAAAGGTCTTCCCGTCTTCAATTTTCTCGGAGTCTGAAATGACAACTCGATACAACCCCGGCCCTACCTTGCCAATATTAAATTCATTTTTATGATTTAAATATATATCCTTAGGGTCGATACTAAATTTCTTAATCGAAACAGGTTTTCCCAATAGTATTTTCTTCAATTCATCTTCAGTGAAATCTTGACGATGCTGAGAGTTTTTCAACTGAGCAAAGTTTTTTTCGATATCTTCGTTTGGCGTGCTGTACAAACGTATCCAAACTTCTCTTAAATTTCGACTTAATGCCGGCAAGATCAGATCTGATTTTGAGTTGAAGCGATTTTTACTTACATGGAATTCTTTATTTTCAATTTGCTGGATGATACTTAGACATTCCGTGATTGATGTCCCTTTGTACATTTCAGTGGCCTTGCGACAGGTCGCCAGTGCCGTTTTATAATCGAACGTTAAATAATACTTAGCCTCGTATAAAAACCACTCGCCGCGACCCCGAGGTGTTTCTAATTTTTTAGAAACAGATTCGATTTCAGCCAAGACCTGTTTTTTATTAACAAGATCTGGAATCGACGCGTTTCGATTCGGATCAAAATAAAAATAATCGTTTCCCGTCGGCATCTTCAGCTTTGAATATTGCATACGCCAATAATCTCGAATGTAGCTTCGATACTTGTCGCTACCCACAATCGCTTTTTCAACTATGGCCATTTTTTCTTTTGATTCACGTGGCGACCAATAATAGTTACTCAACACTTCATTAGCTAACCAGTCATAAACGGTTGGCATAGCTTCTATGTCGATGTCTTTAAAATAAAAGAAGGACTTAACCGTTTCTAACTTTAGACTTAAAAGATAGGAATCGTCCTTCAGTAGACCAGAAACGCCTTTTTTAATTTCGGCCTGCCAATACGCGGGGGTTTTCTTGATGGGCTCGGTTTCCCCTTTGATTTCAGAACGAGCCATTTGATGCGAATAATGACTTAGGAATTTTTCAATAGATTTTAAGTGGATAATCTGATGAAGAACATCCCATTGCTTTTCTTTAAACTTAGGTGCCTTCAACGATTTTTTAAGAGTGTTTTCAAACTCTTTTAGCATCAATCTAGACTGCAAGGCTTTAACAAAGCTTTCTTCAGACCTGCTCGTTTCAAAATCTCTTTCAAATAGTTCGGCGGCTTCTCTATAAAGCCCCTCATCATATTTTTTTTGTCCTTCAATTGATTTAGCCATAGATAAATGAGTACCCAAAAGGATACCTAACAACAAACGTAAAGATGTTTTTATTTTCATAGTTACAATAAAGACTTCATCTGTTTCACGGATTTTTCAATCCCTTTTTCAACAGAATCGCATATTATTGAGTGGCCGATATTCAGTTCGACAACGTACGGAAGTTGTTTAATTTTCTTAACATGCTCAACATCAAGGCCATGACCCGCATGAACACGCATACCTAGGTCATGACATAGCTTAGCAGCTTCGTATAACCGCTTCCATTCTTTTTGTTTAGCGCGCTTATCCTTTAATAAAACCCATTTTCCGGTATGAAACTCACACGCATCGGCTCCTAACGCATGTGCCTGTTCAACTTGACGAAGACTCGGGTCAATAAACAGAGACACTTCGATTCCTTTTGGCTGAACGTGCGCAATCACCTTACGAACACGGTGCTCAGACTTAAATAGATCCAATCCACCTTCCGTTGTCAGTTCCGCTCGTTTTTCTGGAACTAAACACACCCAGTCTGGCATATACTTAAGTGCTATTTTAGTCATAAAATCAGTCGCACCGATTTCCAAATTTACATCGACCGTACTTTCACGTGTGACATTGCGCACGTCGAACTCTTGAATATGACGACGATCTTCGCGCAGGTGAATTGTGATTTGATCAGCCCCACCCTTAATTGCTAACTTCATCATTCGCACCAAATCTGGATACGTCGTCGTATTACCTCGCACTTGCCGCAAAGTAGCTACGTGATCAATATTAACACCTAAGCGAATGGGATATCGTTTACTCATAATAATTAAGCCAGTTCCCTTTGTAAGAAATTAGCTAACCGTTCCGCAATTTCCGTGATTTTAACTTTATCAAAACCTTCGACCAAAACGCGAATCAAAGGCTCAGTTCCAGAATAGCGAATGAAAATACGACCTTCACCATTTAGTTCTGATTCCACTTCTTTGACTAATGCCGCGTAACCTTTGATTTCACTTAAATTGGTACGGTTTTTAACTCGGCAGTTAATCAACACTTGAGGAACGTCTTTTATAAAGTCATTAAGCTCAGAAACTTTTTTGTTCATTTGTTTCATTACCGCTAAAACACTCAGCGCTGCAACACAGCCATCACCTGTCGTTGTATGATCCAAAAAGATAATGTGACCTGATGATTCACCACCTAAATTGTAACCATTTTTTTTCATTTCCTCGACTACATATTTATCGCCCACGTTGGTTTTAACTAGCTTGATGCCATTTTCTGACATGGCTTTGTCTAAACCAAAATTGCTCATTTGTGTGACCACAAGAGTATTGTTTTTCAAGATGCCCTTGTTCTTCATAAACAAAGCACAAATCCCTAGGATATGATCACCATTCATAATTCGACCAAGCTCATCCACTATAATAACGCGATCAGCGTCACCATCCAGCGATATGCCTATGTCCGCGCGATAATTCAAAACCTCTTCGGCCAGTTTAGCCGGGTATAAAGCGCCGACTTCATCATTAATATTAGTTCCATCAGGTTCTTTTCCAATTTGGATAACCTCAGCACCTAACTCTTCAAAAATAGCAGGAGCCACTTTGTAGCTTGACCCATGAGCCGTGTCTAAAACAATCCGCAAACCATCTAAGGTATATTCCAATGGAAAAGTCGCTTTGGCATATACGATGTAACGCCCCTGAGCATCGTCAATACGTTTTGTACGTCCGATTAAGTCTGAGTTCGGTAGATATTTAGTTAGCTCATCTTCCGCAACCAGGCGTTCTATTTCCCGCTCTAAGTCTTCGGCAAATTTATAACCATCTGGCCCGAATATTTTAATTCCGTTATCTTGATAATGATTGTGAGAGGCGCTAATAACGATACCGGCATGTGCGCGCATAGAGCGGGTCAAATAACCAATTCCGGGCGTTGGCAGCGGACCAACCAATTGCACATGAATACCCATCGAATTTAATCCTGAGGATAGCGCTTGTTCAATCATATATCCCGATAAACGCGTATCTTTTCCGATAACTACTTTCTTAAGAGGCGATAGACCTTCTCTGCTTTGTCTATTTAAAATAACCCCGATAGCTTGACCAATTTTAACAACCACATCAGACAACATGGGAAACTGATTGGCAGTTCCACGAATCCCATCGGTTCCGAAAAGCCTTGGTATTGATTTAGTTACTTCCTTTTTGGTCATAGAAATCCCGTCTCGTCGTAGCATACGCGGAGCATGCTTTTAAGTTATGGGGATATCTAACTAAAGGCTGCAGAAATGGTCAATGATTTCCAGCGATTACTCACCATTTTGGTGAGATTCAGACTGTGGTTTATCTACACCATTGAAGATTTTCCGTTGAACGACGGTCGCTTCCACTTTCTGTGGTTTTAAACTCACCACTCGAACACCCAACGGCAGATCGAGCTTCTTTTCTGAAATAGGGATCTCGATTTTACCCTCACCCATTGATGAAATATCCAGCAACATAGCCTGATTCGAGTTCGACTCCATAAACTTCTTCAGAGAAGCCCGTGGCCCTGTGACCCGCACCCGAACAAATGAATGAGACTGTTCAATCACCGATAGGTTAGAAGAGGTTTGAATCTCAAGATCAATATTTTTAGAAAACACAAAATCACGACGACCTAAAATCGTTAACCACAAAATCAATGAAATAAACAAAGCCACAATTTTATACGAACCATTTTCAAAAAGTGATTCAAAGAATGTCTGACGCTGCTTCATGGCGCGACCTCATATTGATACCCTTTGTACTTCAATCCAAACGCTTCATACAGGGCCATTCTGATTTCATTTTGGTCTGCATTTGGTTTTAGAATTCCCGTCTGAACAATTCCGATCGATTTACTTTCTTCACTTACGACAAATACCAAGGCGTCGGTTTCTTCAGTCAAACCAATAGCGGCCCTGTGACGAGTTCCTAAGTTTTTATCAAGAGCCGGATTCTTACTTAATGGCAAAAAACAACCCGCTGAATATATCTTACCGGCGCGAATAATAACGGCCCCATCATGCATAGGTGCATTGGGATGAAAAATACTTGCGATCAATTCTGCTGAAACCCGAGAGTCGATCTCTGTACCGATTTCAACGTGATAATCGACGATAATCTCACGCTCAATCACCACTAAAGCGCCAAAGCCCTTCTCGGCCGAAAGAAATAAGCCCTTGGAAATCTCTTCAATCATCTGAGTGTCTTGAGCGCTACTAGAACCTGTGAAAAATGGATTGGCCCCAATATGCGCTAATGCGCGACGAATCTCGGCCTGAAACAGAACAACCACAATAACAAATAAGTTGCTAAAGAATTTTTCAAGAATCCAATTGAAGGTATATAGCTCAAGCCAAATGCTCATGATGTAACCGATGGCTAAGATTCCTAACCCCGATAACATTTGGATTGTGCCTGTTTTACGAATTAATATAAGGATGCGATAAACGATGAGCCAGACAAGAAACATGTCGAGGATATCTTGAAATCGCAATTGGGAAAATATCAGAACCGTACTTTCCCACCAATACTTCCAATTCAAGAACATTCCCCTTTATTCCTGAATTCAGTCTACAGTTAACTGTTTACTGAATTCTGTATTTATATCGAAACAGGACCCGGGTTACCTACGGGGTCTTTACCTCCGCCTGATGTTTTCTTTGTTTCCACACCAGCCACACCTAACCCACCGTCACGCTTGTTATTTCTCATCTTCTCAATTTCTTTAACTTCTGCGCCGTTTACTAGCATGTCGACTTCGTAACCATCGATCGTTTCATACTCAAGCAAGGCTTGAGCTAAACGATCTAATGCGCCTTTATTATCTCGCAAGATCTTAACGGCTGTCTCATACCCTTCTCGGATAATTGTCGAAATTTCTAAATCGATTTCTTGCGCTTTCGCATCAGAATATTCTTTTTGAGACTGCTGACCTTGCATTCCTAGAAATACCGGACCACTGCTTTTTTCATAAGCCTGAGGCCCAAGCTTATCACTCATACCCCACTCACACACCATCTTACGGGCAATTTCTGTTGCACGCTCGATATCATTACCAGCGCCCGTCGTAATATCCTGAAACTCAACGACTTCGGCCGCGCGACCGCCAAACAAGAAGGCAATCATATTGATTGCTTTTGATTTAGTGAAGCTCACTGATTCCTTCTCCGGCAGAGTTTGAGTTAAACCCAAAGCCATGCCCCGAGGGATAATTGTCACCTTATGAATCGGATCTAGACCAGGAAGTTTTTTACCTACTAAAGTATGACCCGCTTCATGGAACGCCGTAACGCGCTTATCTTCATCCGAGATAACCATCGATTTACGTTCGCTTCCCATAATGACTTTGTCCTTTGCTTTTTCAAAGTCTTCCATTTCTAAATAATTTTTACCTGTGCGAGCGGCTTGCAGCGCTGCTTCGTTCACTAGGTTTTCTAAATCCGCTCCACTAAAGCCAGGAGTACCGCGAGCAATTTTTGAAGGTTCAACATCTGGGCCTAGCGGAGTCTTTCTCATATGAACACCAAGTATCTGCTCACGACCTTTAAGGTCTGGCTTATTTACTACTACACGACGATCAAAACGACCTGGACGTAGCAACGCA
The DNA here is from genome assembly GCA_002344565.1 of Bdellovibrionaceae bacterium UBA2351. Classification (GTDB taxonomy): domain Bacteria; phylum Bdellovibrionota; class Bdellovibrionia; order Bdellovibrionales; family Bdellovibrionaceae; genus UBA2316. The sequence goes on from DDTZ01000023.1 coordinate 10,698, forward strand.
GGATCTAGAACATCGGGACGATTCGTGGCCGCAATCAAGATTACGCCTTCTGTAGATTCAAACCCATCCATTTCAACTAATAACTGATTCAATGTTTGTTCACGCTCATCATGGCCACCACCCATACCGGCACCACGATGTCTTCCCACGGCATCGATCTCGTCAATGAATATTAAACACGGAGCATTTTTCTTACCTTGTTCAAAAAGATCACGCACGCGGGACGCACCGACACCCACGAACATTTCTACGAAGTCAGAACCTGAAATCGAGAAAAACGGGACACCCGCTTCGCCGGCCACGGCACGTGCTAATAATGTTTTCCCCGTACCAGGAGAGCCCACAAGCAAAACGCCTTTAGGAATACGACCACCTAAACGAGAGAATTTTTTTGGTTCTTTTAAGAAATAAACAATTTCTTGCAAATCGTCTTTGGCTTCATCCACGCCAGCTACGTCTTTGAACAAAACTTTATGCTTGTTTTCCGTTAGCAATTTCGCACGACTTTTACCAAAGCTCATCGCCTTACCGCCACCGACTTGAATTTGGCGCATGATAAAGAAGAACAGACCACCAATTAGGATTAAAGGTAGCCAGTTAGTTAAAAAACTTACAAATAAGTTATTTGAATCCGAACGTTCATATTTTGGAGTAATGCCTTTTTCCCGAAGCTCTTGATAAACTTTATCCCCTGGGTTTCCAATGAATGAAAATTGAAGACCATCGAATTCTTTTTCAAACTCTGGTTTCACTTCACCAAAGAATTCACCCGTATCGATGTGAATTGTTAATTTATCGGGATTTATTTTATTCTCTGTCACCGCGGTCATGAATCTATTGAAATTGAAATTAGCTATCGTTTTTTGATGTTTCTGTTGATAAAACTGCAAAAACATTACGGACAAAATTACGATAAAAAACCAAAACGCGAGAACTTTTTGTGGAGGCTTCATCCAGGATCCTTTCTGAGAGCTCGCTTTTCTTTTCAAGCTCCATGCTTAAGAGTACCATTTTTAAAAAAGCGTGAGCAACAAAAGATGAAAAAAACTTCAACTTTTATGTTACTTCACGACTTTGAAACCGGTCCCGCTTTGGGGGGCCTATTAGCGCATATTTTACATGCAGCTCTAGTCGCGTATTTTGAATAGCAATTGCCCTGCGTTAACCAGACATTCAAAGGTCTTAAAGACAATGTGATAACGATCGCTATCCTTGTCTAGCTGCCTAAGAATTTCTTTTAACTGACTCGCTTTAATACTCGTAATGCCTTTAGAACGCACAAAATACGCTAGGCAACGCATCCGATCGCTATCAGACAACGACAAGAAATAGATGAAATCAATTGAGTTCGTTTTAAAATCCCAGGGAAAGACCGACTCATGAGTCTTAATTTCACCCAAAGAATGAATTAAAGATAACGCCAGCCTATTACCCGCGCCAGGTCTAGCCTTTTCAAGACTAGGAAGCCAATCGTTACGTAGCCAATTTCTAAAGTATTTTGAGTCTCGATTGCTTGGATCCTCAACAAACGGAACTTTGCACTGCTGTTGATATACAAAAATATTTGAACGCTGCTGATTAGAAAATGGGCGCCAAAGCGTAAGGGCCCTTGAGTTTAAGTTAGACCATTGAAAATTTTTGCGCAAAGAAGCAAAGGAACTTCCTCGGATAAGCTTAATAAGCTGAGTTTCTAACCAGTCATCTCGATGATGGGCTAAAGCCACAATCGAGGCACCATGCTGCTGCGCTGAGTTCTGCAAACAGGTCAACCTAAACTCACGGTATTCCGCTTCTGAAGTCAGATTGGCTTCTGACTTATACAGATCGCATTCTAAACCATATTCTGAACAATACTCGACCACAACGTTTTCGGCGGCATCACGATACTCTCTATTTTCATTATCACCATGATGACAATGAACCACCGCCAAACGATCTACCCCAAAACACACGCGCAGAGCGGAAAGTAAAGCCATACTATCACGACCACCCGAGACACTAACTAAAATGCGAGTTTGAGCAGCAGTCGGATTCTTTTTATTCCAGGAGTTAAAAACGACGTGTTCTAAATGATGTCTAGCTTTCACTTGATTCCTAATGATTGCGTGTTACAAAACTCACGAATTCCAAATTCCCCAGATTCGCGACCATATCCCGAATCTTTTACACCACCAAAGGGTACACGAGCGTCGGACTTTAGTATTTCATTTACCGCTATCATACCTACATCGAATTTCAAATGCAGTTTTTCAGTTTTAAATTTTTCGGCGTCACCAATCCACACACCACCCAAACCATACGGACTATCGTTTACCTGTCCCCAAAGTTCGTTGTCCGCTTCATAAGTAGCCACCATACCAACCGGTGCAAACACCTCTTGGGTTTGAAAAAACCGATAAATTTCAGATGATTTGTCATTCATCCCCCTATCCAAGAGAAAGAAATAAGGCGAAACAAAATACCCTTGGCGCTCTTTGATAGGCAACGATTTAGTCACCACAGAAGCTATCTGTTTTAGATAAGCCACCTGACCCGTGTACTCGTCAAAAAAACGTTTATGCGCCAGCGGTCCTAAATTTGTTTTCCTTTCAAGTGGGTTACCTACTGTATAAACACTTATCTCTTTTTCAACAGCGCTCATAAACTCTGTCGCACTCCGCTTGGGAACAAAGAACCGTTTGGATGAAATACAACTTTGTCCATTATTGATCAGACGCCCACTCACAGCCAGCTTCGCTGCTTTAGAAATGTCGGCCGACACATCTATGATGAATGCGTCGTTTCCGCCCAGTTCTAAAACGCTCTTTTTCAAATAACGACCACTTATTTCTCCGATTCTTCTACCAACCTTCGAACTCCCCGTAAAGGTAACCGCTCGGACGGCTTTGTGCGCGAAGATATAGTCAGACTTTTCACCCTGAATAACGATCGATTGCAAAATCACGGGGCCCTGTGTTTTTGCAACCAGCTTTTCTAAAAACAAACTCACTTCCGTCGTAATTTCTGAGTGTTTTAAAAGAACTACATTTCCGGCTAACCATGCTCCCACCGCAAAACGAAAAAACTGCCATACCGGATAATTCCAAGGCATGATCGAAAAAACAATTCCCATCGGCAGGAAATTAAGCTGCATATCTGGATAATGAGCCGTTAGCCTCTGAGTGGCCATTAACTCGGGGCCTTTTCGTATATAGTAATCAAACTGAGTCAAACACTTCTCAATTTCTAGTTTTGAGTCCATTAACGGTTTACCCATCGAGTCAGTAATCAGCTTCGACAATTCTGGGATACTGTTTTTTAAATTGGTCTTTAAATCTTCTAACCACGCGATACGATCGGTAAATGACATAGATTTCCATATTCCAAAAGACGTAGATAGTTTTTCAATTCTTAGCATCACATCTTTTTCCGACATGTATGAGTATGTATTTAATTTCTCTTCAGTTGTTGGATTGTACGTTTCAAATTGATTCATGAACAAATTCTAAACCTTGACAGCTAAAATATCAAACCCATGTTTGCAATGTAACAGCGAGAATCTAAAAAGATTCTCAACAAAACAAATAATAAATTTCATTACTAATGAAAGGAGATTTTATGAGCCTAATCAGACGCAGCTATTTAAGCCCTACTGTAAATTCAAACTGGAACATTTGGCGAGAATTCGACGAAATGATGAGAAACTTTGGTCGCGACTTCGATGTGGAAGCTTCTGCTCCTGGAAAGCTCTTTTCGCCTCAAGCCGAACTAAAGGAAAACGAAAAAGGCTATCTAGTTAGCTTTGATGTTCCTGGCATGAAAGAAGATGACATTAAAATTGAATTTCATGATTCGATTTTACGTATTCATGGCGAAAGAAAGAATGAACATAAAGACGAAAAAGATGGAATGTTCCGCACCGAAAAATACTATGGACATTTTGAGCGAACATTCAGAATTCCAGAGACTGTAGACGAAGCTAATGTCGGCGCACACTACGAAAATGGTGTATTGCAAGTTTTCCTACCGAAGACACCTGCAAAAGAGTCTAAGAAAATCG
>DDTZ01000023.1:15118-26512 GCA_002344565.1 Bdellovibrionaceae bacterium UBA2351
CCCGAACAAGCCCCTCAATAAATCCCCAAGAGTAGCTATCTATGGCTACTCTTCCCTCAAGCGGCCCCAGTCACTATGTGATTTTGGGTCGCTCTTTTCTTATTCAATGACGGAATAAATGCGATTTAGATCCGGAGTGATCATCCGGATTTTATTTTGGTCTAAAACAAAAATAATTTTTTGATGATAATCATAGAAGGCGTCTTTAAGACGTAACTGACAGGCCGAATTCGTGAGTCCGTTATCGCAGTAACTTGTGCCCCATATTCCGTTACCGGCTAAAGTTTCCCAAGATGCACCTGTGAAATTGTACTTACGAAATTCACTACTATAGCCACTCTTCGCGAACACATCAGTGCCATTCGGGCTTTCTAGCGTAAAGTTACCACCTACGGAAAAATTAGATAATGATAAGCCGGATTGAGCCGTGCCCGTTCTATCAAACCCCAAAATCTGTGGATTACCGCAAATCTGAGTGGTAGCCACCGGCAAGGTAATTTCACATACTCGAAGATAAACAGCTAGAACATCCTGGTAACGTTCATCAAACGTAACCGCTGGCGATCCTGAGGCGATCACATCTTTTCCTGCATGTGTCGTGATATCGTATACATTTTTAGTGTTTAAGTACAGGGTATGGATTTTTTTTGTTTCCGTACTTTTGTATATTCTGAGTTTGTAACGACTTGCACTTACTGTATTAAGTGCCGCTTCCGGGTTCGTTGAACTAAACACAAGCCAACCATTTGGTAAACTCTGAAACGCGCCATAGAAAACAAGATTTTCTGAATAGTTGATTTTTAAATCGGTCGCCGAAGCAATCGTGTCGTCCTCACTACTTCCGCCACCGATGACCGTCACCATCTGAGGACTACTTTCGTTGAAGTCTATTTTTCGAATAACTAGTTCCGAGCTTGCCGCAGCCTTTCGATCTAAAATCCATAGAACACCTTGCTGAGACCATTGCATGCGTAATGGCTCTACTAATTTTGCGGTACCATCTACGGCGCCATCAACTCCACTTGACGACAGACCAACTAAAATTGAGCTACACGGCTCACTACCGCACATATTGACTAAATCAACTTTGCGAATACCTTTCGCTCGATCTCGAATCAGAATTGCACCACTTGGTAAATATACAATGACGCCAGAATCGATAGACTGACTCGTACCTTGAAATCCAGTGTACGCATATCCATCCGAAGAGTTTTGAATCGTTAAACCTAGACGTCTTGTTGAATCCGCTGAAGACGATGCTTTATAGAAGGCATCCGAAGCCGTGGGAATCGTAACTGCAGCTTGAGTGACTGAAACTTTATCAGTAGCCGCCGTGTCTGTATTTACCCGCAAATTTCCGGCGCGATCTTGTATCTGCAAATACACATCGGGAGTGCTGGCTAGCATTCCAGCAAAGTACGGAAGTTTAGTATTTGCCACCAAAGTCTTTCTCATCCAACAAGCGTCCTTCTCATCAATAGCAGAGCTACTTGAATTTAAACAGTAACTACCTACTCCCGAAAGATCATCACTATCACCGACTACTGATAGAATTTTAAAGAATGTAAATGGCGTAGCCGCTAGTGACGAATTCACAGTAAATCCACCGCTGGCCAGTGTTGGCAAAACACCGTCAATTGAAAACGGTGCGGATGACTCGACTTGAGCCGTCGCGGGAATTTTACCGTATGTGGTAATTCGTATTCGATAATCATTTCCTGAAAGGGCGGCTGGAATATTCCAGGTCACCTCGGTAAGCTTGTCCGAACTCGATAAAACTTTATCTTGCAACAATGTCCAATTGGCTTCTGAATCACGTTTATATTCAACAACGTTTTCATTTACACCCATCACATCATCAAAAACTTTGAAATTAATTTTATAGGTCGAATCCGAACGATAGGCATCGCCGCCTTTAAAGTTATAAAGTGTAATTTGCGGGCGATATGACAACCCTGTTCCGTTGGCTTTATCAGACTTCGGGTCTGTTACACCACCCGAGCAGCCTGCAAGAAATAGTGAGGATAAAAGAAGTAAGACTAGATATCTCATAATTTTACTTCACCCACGCCAGTCAGACTATCGTAGCTAACTGGAAAATATAATTTCTGTTCTGACTCTGAATATTCGATCGATACGCCCGTACACCCGTAGCCCAAAGGAAGTTTAATCTGCACACGCGTTACAGAGGTCGCCTTAACTCCGGAGCCGTTATGCGATGTCATCGGATTGTTAAACGTATATTTATACAGTTCACCCGATGTGAAGCAGATATAACCTTCAAAACTAGGATTTCGTGTGGAATTATAAACAAAGTGATGACTACGAACCGTACCCGGTAAACCATCAATGATGGTTCCCACCTTACCACCGGCCGTTACTTGATTAGAGGCGTTTCGAGTTAACGATAGATAGCGAATCCGCGTTTCATTCAACCAAGATTCATTTGCATACGAGATAATATAACCAGTTCCATTTACGTCAAGGTACTGAGTTTTCGGCGAAAATCTAGGGAACGCGCTCGTACCCCCCATCACCGTTCCGTCATTACCCCATCTATATTGAAGCCCCGCCCACCAATTAGTCATCGTAAGATTTCGCAGGAGCTGCCCACCGTCCACTTGGGTGCGAGTTAACTTCATACCGCCTTGACGATCATACTCATACCAAGTCCATGTCGAGAATAATACGAACGGATTAGTCGGGCCTTCCACGGGAAGAATCCCTTGAATTTCGTACGACCGATCGGTCGCTTCACAAAGCGCAGGACTCGTCACACCGGAATCGCACGAAGCCGCATTGAATTCGTAAATTTTCTTGGTTGGTGTGGTAGCTGGGCTTCCTAAAATAACTTCCCAGCGATTTTGATTTGGCCCGCTTCGGTTAAGACGCGAAAACACTCTAGAGTTACGTATATATATACTTCCCGCTGGGTCAGCATATATACCAGCGGACCAACCGATTGGAGTTTCAGTTGCCAGTGCATTCGAAACTAAACTTCCATTATAAGTTGGACCACCCGTTTTATAAATATTTCCGGCAATGCGATTCATTTTAAATTTCATCGGATCCGATGGATTTAAAGAAAATTCACGCACAAGGTTTTCACCCATATCATGAACGATTAACTTGGAATCGGAGCTATGCAGACTCACAGACCGAATATTATTAAACCGAGCTGACAGACTATCCCCTAATAAAGGTTCAGCAGGATCATAATCTCCGTGAGATTTAGCAAAACCAAATAAGGTCACAACAATTGAATCTTTATAACTCGATGACTTTTTCACCAACACACGAATACGATCTCGGTCAAAGAAATACACATTATCATTATCATCAATAAATGCATCTTGAATATCTACAGGGCACTCCAACGCCCGCATTCCATCTTCACATTGCCCGGTACCACCCGTGCCTAAGATTCGTTCAAATTTATTAGATGAACCGAAATATTTAAACAACCCCGCCGAGTTTCTGTTGATGCTGTAGATTTCGCCTCGGCGCGAAGTTACCAATCGAATAGCGTCCCCTGGAAAGCTTTCAAGGACATATTGAATACCTTCTCCGACACTGCTACCTGATCTAGGATTAAAATTAGCTGATATATAGAAGTCTCGATAAAGTGAACTGTAAAAAGGGCTGCCACGGGCATGAATATTTAGCAGCTTTCCCGTTTGATAATTGAAGGAAATCTGAGGATTCGTATTTGGCGCCATTTGCTCAAAGGTCTGATTAATATAAAAGGTTCCTAATCCCTTAGACGTATCACCTGATAATTTATAATTTAATGAACCCACACCTTTAAAAGGGATCAACCGAATTTCGGCGCCTTTAGATGCTGTCGGAGCAGAATAATACGCATACCAATTCGGACCGGCCGCGCGGTTAGCTTGCTTAATATAGTTTCCTCGTCCGAACGAAATTTGACGACTATGAAAACCTTCGATGTACATATCACCATTTGGCAGTGGAGTGATCGTCGGTTTACGATTAAATCCGCATGAACTCGATGACGAAAAATCCATTCTTAAGTTTTTGAATTCGTTTTCGTAGAAAACGTTTTCCTTTTTAATCTTGTACGTCGGATCAGCCTGACGATCATGATTTTGCTTATCAATATTATTTAGCAGCAAAGCGCCCGTTGAATTCACTTTATAAAACGCATTTTCTAGCAAAAATCCCGATTCAATGTATTTGGTTGGATCCTGAGCGTAACTTGGATTGGCACCATAGGCTTGAATCGCAAGCAAATCTGCATTTGTAGCTGTCATACAACCACGAATCGGAAAAAAGTTAATTCCGGTATCGTTAGAACCACCACCTAACAACGTATAAATTTTTCCATCAGGATCGATACGGCGGATGCGATCTCTTTCAACCACCAAAATTCTATCTTGATAATCAATTACAATATTGAAAATACCCTGGCTTGTGGCCTCAGAAACAGGACCACCATCGCCTGTCGATCCCAATGTAGTGTCCCGCTTTAAGAACACAGACACAGCGCCATTTTCAGGACTTAAAAGTAATATTCCTTTTCGCGAGTCATTTACAAACGCACGGCTTTTCGAGTCGATAATTAAACTGTTTTCACCATTTGGTCTAAAACCCGCCGAATTTGCAGATCCGCCCAAACCGGAATCAAAATTCCCTGCGATTAATCGAAAACCGGTGGCATTTAACGGCGGCGAAACCGCTGTTGATACCATGCCGAGGGCTGATGTCGCTGTGATACGCACTTGAAAATTCGCAGTCGTTGTATACGGAAACTGACGACAATAATCATAACCCGTTTTTGGTGTACAGGTTGTAGTTGCGATGTTTGACCCATACGTTAGACCACCATCCGTAGAAACGTTTACCTGAATCGCCGTAGGCACATCGTCCGTTTTGTATTGCATGTATACGACAGCGTTTGTCGCTGTAAAATTTTGTTCAGCGCTTGACGGTGGGACATCGGGATTGTTGGTATTGGCAAAAATAACTTTTTGAAACTGGATCGCTTTTGCAGGACTGTATGTATATTCCTTTTTATCGACGCCAGCCTCACCTAATCCCGATCTTAAGACTGAAATATTTCCAGCCTGATCCTTAGCCCATACTCGAAAAACATAATCACCTGGTAGAAATCCTAAAACAAAAGGAACGTCTACTAAATCAATTGATTTTGAAACGACCGCATTCACCTCGGACACTTTTTTCCAGCAGTGATCACTCTCATCTGGAATGATCGACTCCTGCGAATTCTTGTTCAAATTTTTCGCGCAAATAAAACTAATCGGAGATGTAGCATCGGTGAAACCAACATTGTAACTAAAATAACTTTTCTTAATTGGCTGGTTACCATTTACAACCAATGAGGGATTTTTCACAACAGGTGCATCATTGTCCAGAGTAAACGGAGCGTCTGACTGAATTGATTTTTCTTCTCCAGAGGCATTATTAATCGTTACACGAATCAAAAATTTATCACCACCACTGATTTCTGGAACGCGCCAAATATAACTAACGGCATAACCACTAAGCGCGGGAATACGGACGGCTCCAGGAATTTGCTTCCAGGTCGTTCCTAAATCGTCAGAATATTCTACGCGGCTTGAAAACAGTCCATAGTCTGTTTGGTTTTCTGGTTTTAAAATCCAGCGTATTTCCTGGTCACTACCCGAACGAACAAAGTCTCCACCTTTGAAATTCAGAAGACTTAAACCTGGCGGAGCAAGATCGCCCTCATCAGGTAGAATTGTTTCTCCGAAATAGTCATCGCCCAATAAGCCTGTCGACACCTGCGGATCCGTTACTGAAGCCGAGCAGCTCATTAAAACGATAGATACAACTAATAGAAATAACGTCCCAAATTTAATTCGGAGGAAATTCATCTAAACCCCCCTACCAATGCAGCGTGCCGCTAATTTAAGACTACGTGTCTTATACGATTTTTGCCCACTTGCTGACTGAAATGTCCACGCTTTTGAGCGGTCACCTGAATACACGGTAGCGGTCCACTCATCATTGGCATTTGCTCCGCCCATATCCGGAAGGACAAACTTCATACCGTTATAATGAGCGATACGATAGTCGTAGATAGTAGGCAGACGCCAGTATACTTTCTGAGTTGAAGATGAGTGCAGGCCGGCTTTACCCGCTGCTTTGGTCCCGTCCGAAGGAATATCGGCGTGATTGTCACTAAAGCCAGTGTCTTCAAAACAAGCACTGATTATATTTTGCGAAGACAGCTGCTCTTGATTAGCCTGTTGGTTACAAATGTTAGACGGATCATTTTCCGCCAGATCCGGTAATTTAATATTGTTGTGGCTACCCGAGGCTCGACACCAGTTAACGTTTGCAGATACACGCGAGCTCCAAAAAAGTTTGGTATTTTCATCGCGCCATACTTCAACATAGCCAACACTCGCAACATTCAACCGTGTGACAAGTTTCCAAGTCCCAAAACCTGAGTTTCCCATGCTGCCATCGGAATTCCATGTGGATGTGTTTCGCATATTTTGCGCCACCGACGCACCAGAAAGCGCGGCATTGATTACAGTAACACAATTACTAATGCGAGCGTCGACAGTTCCCGTCAAACCACACTGTGAAGTGCCCCACGCTGTTCTATCCACGTAGAAGGCACTGGCTTCACCATCATGATCTGTCGCCACCACAGGAACTAATCGATGCGCCGTATTTGAAACGCAACCAGATGCCTTGGTCCATTTCATATCTAAACCACAATAAGACTCATCTTTATAGGTACCCTTAATAGTCCCATTGTTTTTCGGTGCGCCAGTTCCCCACTCAGTAGGATTCCCGTCAAATGTGCCCACTACACCGAAAATATCTTTACCTGTTTTTACATTCGCGGCCACCAAGCTTGAACCGATACCACTACTTTTATTTGCAGAACCAAACCAGCAGTTTGAAACATTCGAAACGGCATCACACGCTACAGAACGTCCACCATACTGTTCGGTGTAGGGATAGTTACCCGCCGTCACATCGCACGCAACAGTATTTGCCGCATTGATTGTGCAGGCATTGGTCACTTTGTAGTACGTTTTATCATTAGGTACATAGCACGATGACGTATTGGCCGTACCTCCAGAGCTAGAGGCGCACACCGCACCTCGGCCATTATAGGCAGTAGCATAGTAGTACGAATCTGCAACTCCAGGATCATTTTTAGGAGCCATACAATCTTGAGAAATCATTCCTGTTGCATCCACTTTGGTTTCACAAAGCGGTAGTGTCGATTGACCGGCCAAGTAAACACCCGAGCCAGTTTGCAGCCAACATCTTGATGGGTTCATTGTTGTCGTCGAAGTGGGCGTAGCGCAATTCAACGTTCGCACACCATACATATTGGGGCTTTGATAAATAAAATTTGAGGCCGTCACTTTACATTTATCCGTAAGCGGAATGGGAGCTGAAACGGTGCCATAAGAACATTCTGACAATGATGAACTACCTAAAGGAACTCCGGTAACTCCAAAAAGCGTTAACGAAGCATCAAAATTTCCCGGAGAAAACAATGCACTATCTAAGGACGCTTGTTTACCTTCGTACCATCCAGCCGGCAAAGTTTGCTCTAGCTTGTTCTGAGAGAACACAACATTTCCTCCCACGGCGCCCCGACCACCGTAGGCCTGATCATAAACATACATATTAGCTTTCGTGGTAACACAGACGTCTGGCGTCGGCCCTGCATCTGGACACGCAGGATAAGCCTCCCCTGAATTCGTGATAAAAGAAGTTAAGCGACTCAGCAACGACTGAGCACTGGCCGAAGACATAGTAGCTATTATTAGAATATAAATAATAGAGTATCTCATTATTGATATCCTTTTTCGCCAACACAACGAACAACAATTGTTGCATCCGTACGCGTACGGATATCCGTCGCACCTGTGCGCGAATCAAATACCCACGCTTTAGTTAAATCCGTCGCGCGCGTCGTACCCGTCCATTCGACATTGCCCGCCGCTGACATATCCGGCATTACATATCGAATTCCGTTATAATCGGCGACTTCATAGTCATATATAGTGGGAATACGCCATTTCACACTTAGCGGGTTAGACGAAGTTTTTGCTTTTGCTAAAAGATCGATTCTTGAATCCGTTGATGTTTCGCTAGTTCCTTCGTAACACGCCGAAATAGCTTTTACCATACCCGCAGGCTGCGTCTGATAAGACGAATTATTACAAAAACCAGACGTATCCGTAGTATGAACTCCGGCCGCTTGACACCAATTCAATGTCTTTGAAACGACAGAACTCCATAATAGACCCGTACGCTCATCACGCCATACCTCGCGGTAAATACCCTCATTAGAAATATTCCCAGCTCGGGTTACTAACTTCCAGGTTCCTTGACCGGCATTTCCTTTGGATGCCCCCGACCAGGTAGCATTGATATCGAATTTGGTCGAACAATCGCTGATGCGATCAGAAATAGTTCCCGTCAGACCACAGGTAGAATTCCAATTGGTTCTTAAAACGCCGTTATCAGTTACGGATTGGGCGCCTTCGTCATCGGATGCAATCATCGGAATGGAACGGTACCCGCCAGGTAAATTAGGTTTATCTCGATAGGTAACAGCTTCTGCACTAAACGTAATTTGCGTAATATCGGACTCACGATGAGCCGCACTACTCCAAACCCCATCGCCTTCGAATGAGCCCATGATATCAAAAATTTTCACGCCGTACTTAATATTCTCTGGAGCTAAATCAGGATCAATTTCGTCATAGGCCGACTTAAAATAGCAACTGCCAGCATTATCGGCCGTACATTCAGAACCACGACCACCGAATAACGAAGAATACACATACCAGGTAGGAGACGTAGTTAAATTTGTACGACAGGACGCCGCCGCTGAAAATCCTGCGGAACGAGCATCCACACAATTCGAGCTAGCACCTGTGCTAACGGATGAATCCGACAAAGTAACCGATCCACTGGGAATATCTAGCCAACATCCTTGCAAAGACGTGGCACCTGCCGAACAATCGTTACGTCCGCCATTGAGGGATGTGTACCAGTAGGTAGATGCCCGCGCCGTACAGTTTGCTGCCACAGCTCCCGAGCTCGCGCAGTCGACATCATTGATAGGTGTCGTTGTGTTCATGCGCGTATTAATAGAATCTATCCAGCAATCGGTAGTTAGTTTTCCAGCGGCATTCAAAGCACAAATATTTCCTCGGCCCCCGTACTGAGAGGTATAGGCATAAAAAACACTGGTCGTCGTTGCCGATATCATACAGTTGTCGTCTTGCTCAGCAGAGCAGACGTCAGGCAAACTAGTTACCATGCTCCCATCAATTCCTAAAATATTTTTCCCCAACCGAATTTTACTTTGATTAGCGGCCGTTAGATTACTCTCCGTAAACGTCACTTTTGTTTGACCGTCGTACCAACCTAATGGAATTGCTAGGACCGATAAGCCATTAGCTCCCAAAAAAGACCGTCCAACCTGCGTACGCCCACCATACTCGGAGTCATAAATGTAAGAGCCCACTTTGTCGACGATGCATTCTTTTGAGTTTAATTCGTTTGGTTTACACGAACGCACAGTTCCGTCAGAGGAATCCAATTTCGTTCCGAATGAATTCACGCCAGCTCCACAACCCGCAATCATAAAACTAGCAAACGACATAGCAAGGACTATGACTCCGTTTAGTTTCATGGATCTATAAAACAAATTTGTTAAGTGTGGCATCCCATTGAACTATCGTCATTTTTCCGAAATTTATTTAGTCTAATTCATCCAAACTTAATTTTCGTAATCTCAATATGAGACAGTTTTCGTCGAGCAAATATTCCATTTGCCATGCCGAGCAATTTACGTAAGAGTTTCATTCACGTATGACCAGAATATTACCAATATTAGATTTAGGAGACGACTTCTACACACCTGTCGAAGGTGGAAATTACACGGATCCCGTATTGAGACACAGAAACCAACAACAAGCCATATTTCTAGGTCTAGATCAACTATCAGATACTGAATGGCTCTCACATTTTGGAAAATTCATTCCACTTGAACACAACTTAAAACAACCGCTAGCAATGAAATACCATGGACATCAATTTCAAAACTATAATCCCGATCTCGGGGATGGGCGCGGTTTTGTTTTCGCTCAGTTTTTAAAAAACAGACACCTATTTGAACTTGGAACAAAAGGCAGCGGCCGCACGCCCTATTCTCGTCGTGGAGATGGGCGTTTAACCTTAAAAGGTGCCGTTCGTGAATTATTAGCCACGGACTATTTAGCAAAACAGAGAGTCTTAACAAGTCATACATTTTCCATTGTCGAGACTGCGGAAAAATTAATTCGTCACGACGAGCCTTCACCTACTCGCTCAGCTATTTTGTTTCGACTAAGCCGTGGCCATATCCGTATCGGTAATTTCCAGCGGGCCCTTTTTTTCAAGCATCCTGAGAATATCTTGAAACTTGTAGATTACTCTCTTAAAAACTTTTACCCCGAGCTTTTAATCCCAGATAGTCCAAAGGAAAAAATCGAGCTACTTTTCAAAAGCGTCACATTACGCTTGGCCGATCTCTGCGCATCCTACATGGTCGCGGGCTTTGTTCATGGCGTTCTAAATACAGACAACATGAACATTTCTGGAGAAAGTTTTGACTATGGGCCGTATCGATTTCTTCCTCACTATGACCCCTATTTCACGGCCGCTTATTTCGACCAAGAGGGACTTTATAGTTTTGGTCGCCAGCCCCCAAGTTTCCTATGGAACTTAGCTCAACTAAAAGGAGTTTTTAATTTCGCGGAGCCATTAGCTGATTTATCTAAACTAAACGATGAATTTGCTATGCAATTCAACGTATTTTTTACGTCTCGATTTTTCAAAAAACTAAATTTAAAATTAAATTCAGATGCGACAGAAACTTCGTTAAATACGGCATTTCAATCACTATCTCCAAGTTACTACCACTCGTTTGAAATGCCGGTTTTAGATATAAACAAAATCAGCGCGGTGCCTTTTTTAGAAATCAGTCAGGCTCTATTTTTTTCTAACGCCCAAAAAATTATCGAAAACTTCTTTCAGGATCTGTATCAAAACAAAAATCGAGATTTCGAAACAGCGTTTTTAGAAATAGTGAATTGGGCACAAAGACAGAAACCAACGTCTTACTTTTCGAGCGAAACTTTGAAACTTATATCTGAAAATACATCGTCGTTAGATAAACTCACCGATCAACAAATAGAGACGCGAAACCAGAATCTAGTCATTGATAAAATTGAAGCGATCTGGGATCAAATAGATCAAAACGACGACTGGACTGAACTCAATCGTCGTTTATCTTAATTAAAAATTAACTTACTTTTTTTCTTCAGGTTTTTTAGCAGCGTCGTCGTGTTTATGATC
>DDTZ01000153.1:0-1578 GCA_002344565.1 Bdellovibrionaceae bacterium UBA2351
TCATTAATGGCGAACGGCCCCTTGTTTTCGGCCGCCGCGAACGACTTTGGTTATGACCGCGCTCTAGGATATTTACTTGAAATTCAAGCGCGTCCAGGTGATGCGCTGTTGGTGATATCGTCATCTGGAAACAGCCCAAATATTATCGAAGCGATAAAGGTTGCCAAACAAAAAGGCTTACCGGTGATCGCATTGACAGGATTTAAGGGCGGCAAAGCTAAAGAGATGGCGGACGTTCCGTTGCATGTTGATTTTTCGAACTACGCGATCGTAGAAGATGGACACCAAGCGATCATGCAATGTTTAGCTCAATACTTTTTTGTGAAGCACAGTGAATAATTCGCTAAAATCTGGTTTAGTTTCTATTATCTCTCCTGGCTACAACAGCGCACGATTTTATCCGGACGTGATTGAAAGCGTACGTGCGCAAACCTATCCAAATTGGGAATTGCTAGTCGTTATCGATGAAGGCACCAAAGATAACACCGAAGAATTAATTTCTGATTGGAACAAAAAAGATCCGCGAATTAAATTAGTGAAAGTACCACAGGGTCGCGGACTGGCACTGGCACGTAACTACGCTATGTCGGTTGCCGAAGGCCAGTACATCGCATTTTTAGATAGCGATGATATGTGGATGCCAAAGAAACTAGAACTACAAATCGATTTCATGAAGAAAAATGGCCTAGTGATCAGTTGCACCTCGTTCCGCCGTATCAGCGAAGATTTAGCAAAAACGGGACATTTAATTCCAGTACCCACTGAAATTACGTACGAAACGCTACTCGTGAATAACGTAATGGGATGTTTAACTGTTATGTTTGATCAAAGCGTAACGGGCTTACAGAAGTTTTTAGAAACAAAACATGAAGATTACTTACTCTGGCTTTCTATTTTAAAGAAGGGCCACAAAGGCGGCGGATTGAATGAAGATCTAGCACGCTATCGCATCGTGAAAAATTCCCGCTCGGCAAACAAGCTAGAAATGATCGCCTTCCGCTGGAAGATTTTAACCGAGCACCAAGGACTGAACGCTGTGGAAGCCGCGAAGTACTTGATGCTTTATGGAGTTACTTCGCTGCGGAAGTATGCGCGGTTTTAATTTTGAAATTAGCGAACTAAATCGACGCAGGATTGATCGAAACGTTCACGAGTAAATGTTTCGGCAAATTCTTTTCCACGCAATCCAATTTCGCGATCTTGAAGAACGTCATCTAATGACTGGCTCAGCAAAGATGGATCGGTCACTATTTTCTGACCGCCACCCGTCAACAATTCACCCATTCCGCCCAGACCCGAGCCGATGACCGGGACACCCATCATCATCGCTTCGTGGGCTACGCGATTCCAGCCTTCCTTAAATTGCGAGAACGTAACGACTACGTCTGATAGCTTTAGGAATGCTAGATACTCTTTACGGTTTAGATCTAAGTTTAAACATGGCAAATCCACGTCTTTGTTACCAGAGGTCACAAGTAAAATATCTTTACGGTCCTTTAAAGCTTCATAAGCTTTATCGGCCCCTTTTTTCTTTTGGGAGTTACCGATATACACGATTTTTTTATCGCCGGGATTTAT
>DDTZ01000153.1:1888-32108 GCA_002344565.1 Bdellovibrionaceae bacterium UBA2351
CAGTAGATCGTTTCAATATTTTTAAATCCAAGTTCATGAAAGTATTCACGCCAATACTTGGAAATAACAACTAGTTTGCTCACTTTGTTTTTATTCCCAATCAAACTTCGCAACGTCATGTAGTGATGAGCTTTTACCAAGGGGTGGCAGTACGCTGTATCGTAGTGGTAAGCCACCACGATTTGTTTAGGCTGCGATTCCATAAAGAATACGTGATTCATAGCACGTAAAACATAGTCTGAATCCTTAGCTTGATCTGAAATGTGCATTAAATTTTGCAGATAGCCCGGAACTTTGTGCAAGCGCCCCTGCCCTTGCGGAACCGGATTAAATTCCTGAACTTTATGGCCGGCCGCCTGGAAAGCCTCTTCCATTTCGTCTTCGAATAGATCGCCGCCGTATTTTTTGGTTGTGCTGATAATTCTTAGGATTTGGGACATATTATTTTTTAGCCTGTACGCCTTCCATCCATTTTTGATTATCTAGGTACCAGCGAATGGTTTCTTTTAAACCGATTTCAAAATTTTCATAACGGCTCTTAAAGCCGAGGACCTGCCGTGATTTAGAATCGTCAATGGCGTATCTAAAATCATGACCTTTGCGATCTTCAACGAACGAAATTAGCTGTGAATAAGACGTACCATTTGTTCTTGGCTTTAATTCATCTAAAATACTACATACAGTTTTAACAACAGCCAAATTAGTGCGCTCTGAACGGCCACCAAAACAATATGAATCACCTACTGTTCCTTGTTCTAGGGCCAGCATCACACCGCGAGAGTGATCCTCTACATGGATCCAATCACGAATGTTTTCACCTTTTCCATAGACTGGTAGTTTTTCGCCATTCAATGCACACGTGATCATTCTTGGAATTAATTTTTCAGGAAATTGACGAGGACCGTAGTTATTTGAACAATTCGTCACAATGATAGGTAGCTGATAGGTATGGTGCCAAGCTCTGGCTAAATGATCACTGGCTGCTTTGGAAGCCGAATACGGGGAATTAGGCTGATAATTAGAGTCTTCCGTGAAATACCCCTCTTTTCCTAACTGCCCAAATACTTCGTCTGTTGAGACATGAACAAATCGAGCGTTCTTTTGAATGTCCGCATTTAAAGTACCGTAGTGCGACCGAAAGGCTTCTAATAAGCCAAATGTGCCTAAAACATTCGTTCGAACAAAGGCCTCGGGTCCCGAAATCGAATTATCCACGTGTGATTCCGCTGCAAAATTAAGCACCGCGGTGATCTTATTATCCTGCAGAGTTTGGCATACTAACGCCTGATCACCAATATCCCCTTTGATAAATTGAACCTGAGATTTTTCAATTAAGTCGTTGATATTACCTAAATAGCCCGCATAGGTCAGTTTATCTAAGACGTAGACTTTATAGCCATTTTCAACCGCTAAACGGGTAAAACAGCTTCCTATAAATCCGGCACCGCCGGTAACTAAGATACTTTTTTGCATCACTCACTTATACATTTAGCCTAAGGAACCAGGCAATCACTATCTGTTTTAGCCATGAGTTAAATCCTTTGATTTATTGCCATATTTTATTATGATGACCTCCTTCGGGAGGATTTTATGATTCCAGTAATTCTGTCAGGCGGCAGCGGTACACGTTTATGGCCGGTTTCACGTTCTAGATTTCCAAAACAATTTTGTGAGCTATTTGAAGAATCACTTTTCAATTTAACACTTAAACGCGCGCAACAAATCGGAACACCTTGGGTCGTAACATCTAAAAATCTTCGCGATCTAACTTTGATGAGTATGCGACAATTTGGTTTTTCTGATCAAAACTGTATTTTCGAACCTCAAGCCAAAAACACGGCTCCAGCGATTTCTTATCTTGTGGCTTTGATGATGGCTAAAGGCATGGGAGAAGAAGTCGTCGTTATGCTTCCGGCCGATCATTTGATTGGAAACGAAGACCAATTTAAGCGCGTACTTAGCTTAGCCGAAAAAGAAGCTCATAAGGGCTGCGTAGTCACGTTAGGTATCAAACCTTCGTACGCAGAAACTGGTTATGGTTATATCGAAACAGAACCAAGCAAAAGTACCACTGAACAAGGAATTAGCGCGTTCAGCGTTAAAAAATTCCACGAAAAACCAAATGCAGAAACAGCCGAGAAATTTTTGAAAGACAAAAACTACAACTGGAATGCGGGTATTTTCGTTTTCAAAATTTCGGCAATGGCAAAGCTGTTAGAAACTCATCAACCAGAAATGTGGACAAACTCAAAGCAAGTCCAGCTTGATCAGTTCAATATTGAATCCATTTTCGAACACTATCGCAACATTAGTATCGACTACGCCATTATGGAAAAATTAGATTCATCTAATTTAAAGTGTATCCCGTGTGATATCGACTGGAGCGACGTTGGCTCTTGGGATGCGGTTGCGAAAATTCTAGAGTTCACTCAAAGTCCGACTAAAAAAATCGAAGTGAAAGCAAAAAATAATTACATCCACCCGCTTAAAGACAAAACATACGCATTGGTTGATGTAAACGACATCGTAGTCGTAGACACAAAAGATGCCCTGTTAATTGCTAAAAAAGGCAGTTCTCAGGACGTTAAAGAAGTAGTGGATAAATTAAAAATCGCTAGCCCAAGCGTAGCGCAAGAGCACGTTTTTGAAAATCGCCCGTGGGGACGCTTTGAAGTTCTTCGTGATGAAAATCATTATAAATCAAAAGTCATTCATGTATTACCAAAAGCGCAGATTTCCTACCAATCCCACGCTAAACGTGAAGAACATTGGTTTATCACTCGAGGTGACGGTGAAGTAATTTTAGATGATAAAACGATAAAAGTGAGCTCTGGCTCATACGTAAAAATTCCTCTTGGAGCAAAACATAGAATTCGCAATACAGGAAATGAAACTATCGAGTTTATTGAAGTTCAAATGGGAACATACTTTGGCGAAGACGATATCGTTAGATATCAAGACGATTACAAAAGGCACTAAAACACATGCAGATTCTACAGGATATAGCGACTGAATATAGGGAAGCGTGGCGTTTTCGCTACGTAATCAAGAGTTTCGTATCTACTAAATTAAAACAACGTTATAGACGAAGCTTTCTGGGCTATTTTTGGACTATTTTAGCCCCTTTCATGCATTACGCGATTATTGGTTTTGTGATGAGTCATATTAGTCGCTCGTCAATGCCAAACTATTTTGTATATATGTTTTCCGGAAGCGTATTTTTTAGCGTTATTGCGGGGGTCATTAACGGTTCGCCTATGTACCTACTAGCAAATGAACATTTTATTAAAAAGATTTACCTCCCTAAAATAATTTTTGTGCTAAATACAGTTACGCTAGAGTTCGTTAACTTCGGTTTAACAGCACTATCTCTAGTTTTATTAGGCATCGTGACTAAATTAATTCATTTTTCGATGGCGTTCTTCTATTTACCAATCCCGATTTTATTTGGGATGTTACTCTTAACGGGACTTGGTTGCATAATTGCGATTGCGGCAGTTTATTTTAGAGATTTAATTCATATTTTACCTGCCATTATGCAAGCTGCGTTCTTTTTAACTCCGATTCTATATTCTATAGATATGATTCCTGTAGAATATCATAAGTTCATTTATATCAACCCTATTTATTATTTGATAGAATGCTTTAGAATGCCGATAGTACATGCTGAAGTTCCCCCTCTTTCCTATACTCTCGCGTTAGTTGGAATTTCTATTTTTACATTTATGCTAGGAATGGTCTTGTTGAAAAAGTATGACAATAAAATTGTCTTTAGGTTGTAATTATGGCTGGCGAAACGTTTATAAGATTTGAAAATGTTGGTTTAACTTATGATTTGTACTTAGATAAAACTAACAATTTAAAAGAATATCTAATTAACAAGCTGACCAAACGGCGGCCGGTCGCAAAATCGATGGAAAAGGTCGAAGCTTTGAAGAATATAAATATTGAATTCAAACAAGGCGAACGAATCGGCATCATTGGCCGTAATGGTGCTGGTAAAAGTACAATGCTAAAAGTAATTTCCGGCATCTATAAACCAACTGCAGGCCGCCTGGTTGTCAATGGCACTATTCAACCCCTGATAGAAATCGGTGCCGGTTTTGACCCGGAGTTTACCGGCCGAGAGAATATTTATTTAAATGGTTACATGCTTGGCTTCTCAAAAGAACAAATCAAACGCAAGGAAGCCGAAATTATTGAGTTTGCGGAACTTGGTGAATTTATCGATGTTCCCGTAAAATACTATAGTTCGGGTATGTCCGTGCGCTTAGCGTTTACGATTGCGACAAGTATCGAGCCGGAAATTCTCGCTTTTGACGAAATGCTCGCTGCCGGAGATATTGAATTTTTGAATAAAGCGAAGGCGCGTATGGACGAGTTAATCAACAAAGCAAAAATGCTGATTCTTGTGTCCCATGATCTTTCGATGATCAGTGCTCTTTGCACAAAGGTCCTCGTGGTTCATCAAGGTCAAATTTGTTTTATCGGCACTTCCGAAGAGGCGATCCAATACTACATTAACCGTGGTTACAATACGTAATATGGAAAATTCACTATTTGATTCTTACCTCAAAAAATTCGGGCGTTATCCTGATCCAATAGATACTGAGGAACTTATTTTAGGCAACTTTCCCCAAGGATACCGGACGACGTCAACGCTGAAGTCTGTTCCCAATCAGTCTTTATTTATCGATGTGACTCACACTGTTCACTATACGTTTAATTCTGGCATTCAACGCGTCGTTAGAACGTTAGTTACGGCGATGAAAAACAACGGCGCCAGTTTTGAACTTATAAAGTTTGATCTTGATGGTCAGCCCATTTTATTAACTCCACATGAAGTCGATAAGTTCTATAACTGGGATAAGCATATTCACTCAGCGAGCACGGCACGTCTGAATGCTTTAGACTCTGCGGCCCGAACCATCGGTCCAATTATTAGAGGGCTTGTGCCCGACTCGGTATGGAATTTCGCGAAGAAATTTTATTTTCGTTTTAAAGCCCGCTTAAGCGCTCAATCCGGTGTACTTGCATCGTCTACCAGTACCGAGGTTCTTGATCTGCGAAATAAAAAATTGTTACTTCCAGAGGTTGTAACTGAAACTGAACGCATAAATGCGGTGACCGTATTATCGAAATACTACAATGTGTCCGTATCGACTGTCTTATACGACCTTATTCCCGTTACCCATCCTGAATATTGTACTGTCGGTTATGATTTTGTACATTACCTAAGAATTTTCCGATCAATAGATAAAGTATTTTCAATTTCGAAACATTCAGAAAATGAACTTAATCGGATTATGCATATTGTGCCGCGCGAAGTAAAATCGCCACTCAAACTCGAAACAATATATTTAGGTGGCGACTTTGATTTTGTAAAAAATGCTCCCGTTGTTCCCGTTTCTGATAAGAAAACAATACTCATGGTTGCCCGGTTTGAACCAAGAAAAAATATTCGTCGAGTCCTCGTGGCCATCAAACGACTTTTCGAAGAATCGCAAGAGTTTAAATTTGTTTTAGTCGGCAACCCAGGTTGGCTGCAGGAGAATATTCTAGCTGATTTGGATATGCTAAAGTCTAAGGGCTACGACATCGAATACCATATGCGTATTCCTGATGCGGACTTAATCGTGTGGTATCAAAAGGCCCATTTTACTGTGTTCTGCAGTATCACAGAGGGGTTTGGCTTGCCTATTATAGAATCCGTGTTGATGGGAAAACCTTGCATTACCACTAATAACGGTTCACAAGCAGAAGTTGGAAATCTGATTGGCGGTTGTGACTTGGTAGATCCTTTCGATACTGATGATATCTATAATAAAATTAAACGAATGCTAACAGATGAAGGTCATTACCAAGCCAAAGTTCTGCAAACTAAGTCTGCGAAATGGCCTAGTTGGGCAGATTATGCAAGACAGGTACAGACTTCTTTAGATTCGAAATCAATATGAAATATTTTTTAGATATTACACCGGCAATTGTTAACAAAACCGCGATTCACAATATTATAAAAGACACTGTTGAAAACATTCCAGAATCTAAAAATCAACTTCTACTTCTAGGAAAATCGTACTCATATTCTGGATCTTTTGAATCTGGCCTGCCCCGCCTTATGAGATGGGCGCTGGAAGCTCCACGTCTTTTTATTCTTATACGAAGACTGCTTATGCCCTTTTTACCAGCTGACAATCGCCCTATTTTTTTATTTGATCCTCTTTATCTCCTTTTCTATAAACCTCTAACCCAATCAAAAATTATGGTACTTGATTTAACTCCGGTTACCCGACCGGAATGGCACGGTAGCAATGTGGCTAGGCTATACAAAGAAGCGTTTCGAGAAATAAAAAAATCGAATTTAGAATGTCATTCTATTAGCGAAAGTACCCGCGAAGATTTAAGAACGATTTTAAAGATAAAAGAAGAGAAAAATCGACTTCTCTATATTTACGCGCATAAAAAATTTCAGGCCCATGAAAAGCCAGTTTTTTCTAAGCAGATTCTATTTGTCGGCAGTTTTGAGCCGAGAAAAAATTTAACGGGCCTAATTGACGGATTTCAAAAGTCTAATTTAGGACAAGACGGTTATTTGCTAAATATTGTAGGAGCCGCCACCACCCACTACGAAAACGTAAAAGCCAGTTTTTTGAACGATAAAAGCATAGTGTTTCATGGATACCTTTCCGATAAAGACCTCTACAGTGTCTATCAAAATGCACAGGTATTTGCTTACCCTTCACACTGGGAAGGTTTTGGTGTTCCGTTACTAGAAGCTATGAACATGAAGATAGCCTGTTTCGCTTCCAAGACTAGCGCATGTCCAGAAGTTGGCGGTCCCAACATGAAATATGTCGACCCTACGAATACGTCCGAAATCGCAGAAACCCTTAAGTCCATTTGCCAAATGACTAATGATGAATATATTAAGTACACGGAGACAACCTGGCAACATGGTCAAAAATTTTCATTCGAAAAGTATATTCAAACGCTTAGGAACGCGTTACAATAATTAGTATGAGTATTTACGCGAAAATTTCGTCAAAAGTCTTAATGGTTGTTATGCAGCCAGGGAGATTACTTTTCCCAAAGGGGTCTGCGAATTCCGTAAAGACTCTGGACTCATTTTCTGTGGAGTATTTGCTAGTCGTTCAGGAGCAAGCACGTGTCGAGTTAACGTCAGTACCCCCAATTTACAGAAAAAATGCTCTACTGAGCATTATTCTACTTCCTGTTTTTATAATACGTGGTCTCTTTTTATTTTCTCGCCTTCTTATTGTGAATCAAATAATTAATTCGTACCTGAACTCACATCGGCTGAAAGAGCTCCTTCTAAAGAAATATGAAAATATCAATTCTTAAACCTGACCATTTAGGTGACTTGATATTATCGGCTCCCGCTATTAATAAATTGACGTCGCTAGGCCACGACATCACTCTTATTATTAGCAAAAATGCTGACTTTTTAGCTCGTTATCTTTTTCCAAATGCTAAGATTAAATATGCGACGTTTTCTCATCTTTCTAGAACGAATGAGGTAAATGACCTTAACTCCGTATTTGAAGCTATCGATGAAACGGAAATGTTTGTTTCTCTAAGACGAGACCCGCAGATTGAAGAGCTGATTTTTAGTAAAATTAATAAACGGAATTCGTTGTTAATTGAAAACTCATTAACTACTCACGAAACTCTTTTGCAAGCTAATTGCATAAAACCATTATCTGGCACTTACTTACCTGTGGATTTCTTCGCAACTTATAATAATCAAATTAAACCTTGGCCAAAGCACATACGTAAAGTCGGCTTTGTGATTTCAGCAGGCTTTTTTAACAACTCTTTACCTGTTATTCGTTGGTACGAATTTGCGAAATATATCATTGAGACATTTGATGCAGAAATTTCGATTATTGGTGGGCCAAATGAACGTAACGATTCTATAGTTTTAAAAAGCCTAATCGGCAAAGCTAGCCTGATCGAAGGAGCCAAGGACATAGATCAATTCCTGATTAAAGTTTCTCCGCTAGATCTTATTATAGCTACTGATTCTGGATCGGCACATATGTGTAGCTTGTCGGGTGTACCGATACTTTCATTATTCGGAGCGAGTCCGCATGAGCGATATCAGCCGATAGGACGCTATAATAAAGTCATACGACACGTTTTTAACTGCTCACCTTGCCCACAATTTGAGGTACAAAAAGTTAACCGATGCATCTCAAAAGAATGTTTAAATAGTATAGTTGTTAAAGACATTGAAAAAAGTATTTTAAATACTCCCTAAATCAATCGGAGAGTTTGGGAGATATCCTGAACCAGTCAAAAGCAAGGCTCACACCTTCCTTTTCGTCCATTAAACTTTTAAAAACTACCTTATTTCCGCGCTCTTTAAGTAAACCTTGGTCAACTGAAGCACTAATTAATTTTTCGTCCACCCAACTATAAGGAATGTCCCTGCCATTAAGTTCTATTTTTAAGCTTTTCTTAACGTCTTCATTAATCCAATTAAATAATTTTACATCAATGAGATATTTTTCAGGGAGTACCTTCAAATCAAACACTAGGGCCCCATCAATTTCATTTTTCCAGCAGAATGAACCAATATTAAAATAATTCGGAATCCATTCAATTGAACGCCACCCTACACCAGGAACTGGAACGTCTAAGCCCCAGTATCCACCAAAGTCATAACTATAATAATTTTCTTTAGGTTCCCGTAGAAATGAACATTCAGAATCGTAATCGCACTTAAAAACTCCCGAAAAGCGTTTTTTTAAATCTTCCGATGGCACCTGAGGCCCTTGAGCCATGACCGTCACAAACTGATCATCAACATTAATTTTAAGTATGTGTGATTCTGACTTATTTATTTTTTTTTCACTCGAAGTCCCTTTACCGACCATCCAAGAAGCTTCACTTTCAGAGCACGATCCCAAACTTGTGTTCGCTCTAGCAACAAAAGAACTCCATTTATTTTCGGGCACTATACATACGTCAACGACCACATCCTGCCCATATATATATGAAAGCGCACCCTGTAGAAGCGGCGACTTCAGCATCCAGACATCATTCAATTTTCCAGTTTCGTCTAGAATGATTATATTTTTAACTTTAGATACATCGGGAATTGCTTTTACCGTTCGAGACAGCACATGCGCCTGATAATTGTATATATTTATATAATGCTGAAATTGCTGATACTGATTCGCCATCCCCAAAACGGAAGTGAATGTAAAAAGTATCAAAATTAAACCTCTTGAAAAATGAAAAACTGCAAAAACAAGGCTACCAACGCACAATGCAGCACCTAAAGCCGCAAATAAATAAATTCTTTGAGTTAAAATAATATGGCTATTTGAAAATATGTAAGGCAAATAACCTAGACCGCTCATTATAAAACCCAAAGCTGATAACTTATAATAACTTTTTCTACTAACCTCAGAAACGCTATTTCTAAAGAAATATCCTGCGATCAAAACTAAAAATGCGAGCAAAGAAAAGTATAGCGAAAACTCTTTAAATATATTTAATAATTTAATTGCCGATTCGTACCAGCCATGTACGTATATACGAAAGGTACCGATGGAAAAAACTTTTCCAAATGTCGAAACAAAAATATTGTAAAGGGTATTATTGCCAGCCAAAACGGCTCCCTGATAAGCTCCATTTTTATTCACATTTAATAACAAATTTAAAACCAGTGCTACTCCGGCCAAAACCCAAAGAAATAAAAATATATTTTTTTTAAAAAAGTCTGTCTTCCAATTTTTGAAATCGAACAAAAGTGTCACAAAAAATGGAAATGGAACTAAAAATAGAGACGCTTCATACATCAGGCAGGCTGAAATCAACGCCAAAATAGCTCCCATAAATAAAAGCCAGCTAGCCTTTTTATCTATTTTAGCACAGGATAAATGATGAAGAAGCAAAGCTACACACATCAAAGCTAACGCCACATTTATATGCAGAGAACGAAAACTAAGCTGCATTGTATCTGCCGGATATAAAATAAAAAGCGTCCCGCACATTAAAGAGAACAGAATATTTTTTGTCCTAATGTGACAAATCTTCGCCAAGCTAACGCCTTTTATAAAAATCGACAGAATCGCAATTAGATGCCAATAAAAGAAAGAGTTCGGGTTTAACTTAAACGCAACGGCGTGAGGAAAAATCGTCAAAGGTCTCAAGTAGTGCGCAGCCAAAGGAGACGATGAGTCCGCAATAAAGAAAACTCCATTGTGGACGAAAGAACCTAAGGTTCCCCATTCCTCTAAAACTCCACCTAAGTGAAACCCGAATGGCATCCATACAAGAGCTACGAGAAATGCGAAGAATGCGGTTAGAACTAAATTTACGTTTTTGATTGTATTAGCCATTTTGAGTGAGACTTCTGATATAGGCTCCGTAATCGGAGTTTTTTAGCTGTTCACCTTTTGCCTGCATTTTTTCGTAGGTAATAAAGCCCTTTCTCCATGCTATTTCTTCTAAACAGGCAATTTTATATCCTTGCCGCTTTTCAATTGTTTGGACGAAATGTGATGCGTCCAAAAGAGAATCATGAGTTCCCGTGTCTAGCCAAGCGAATCCCCTGCCCAGCAACTTTACGTTTAATTTATCCCGTTTTAAATACTCGCGGTTAAGTTCCGTAATTTCCAATTCTCCACGCGCCGATGGCTTTAGTGTTTTTGCAATATTCACTACCTGATTGTCATAAAAATATAATCCAGTAATGGCATATTTAGACTTAGGTATTTTAGGTTTTTCTTCTATGGAAACAACCTTACCTTTTTCGTCAAACTCGACGACCCCAAAACTGGACGCATCCTTAACCGCATAACCAAAAACAATTGCCCCATCTTTCAGATCTCGACATTGCTCAAGCGTCGGCCCGAAACCCTGACCATAAAACAAATTATCCCCTAAAACCAAACACGAAGGCTCATTTCCAATAAAGTCTTCTGCTAAAATAAATGCTTGCGCTAGGCCATCAGGTGACGGTTGAACACAGTAGGACAAATTAATCCCCCATTGGTTTCCGTCTCCTAACAAGTCTTTAAAAAGGTGAATATCTTTTGGGGTACTTATCAAAAGAACATCTTTAATTCCAGCCAGCATCAAAACGCTAAGTGGATAATAGATCATTGGCTTGTCATAAATCGGTAGGAGCTGTTTACAAATAGCCTTAGTGCTCGGTTGCAAACGTGTACCGCTTCCACCAGCCAAAATTATCCCTTTCATTTCATGTCCTTTTTATTAGTGCTATTTAGATCCTGATTTCATTCACTTACATATAGAAAATCAAACTTAATTGCACTGATTGCCATCGAATTGACTGGTTGCGCAATTACTTTGAATTTAGAGACATTTCCGTTCACTAAACGGTTTGCAAATTGTTTTTAAATGTATTCTATATTATTTCTTTTCATATAAATTATGACTTATTTCGAGGGGACTACTTGATTCAAATCAACAATCTAAAACAGCACAACGAACCTTTTTTTGCTCAATACGAAGCAAAATTTCAGTCCTTCTTAAGGAATGGTTACTATATCTTAGGTGATGAGGTTAGATCCTTCGAAACCGCTTTTTCAAATTATATCGGGACACAACACTGTATTTCTGTCGCTAATGGTACAGATGCCATTGAGCTTACGGTAAGGGCGCTACAGTTGCCTCAAGGTTCCGAAGTGATAACGGCTGCAAATGCAGCCATGTACTCCACTATTTCGATTCTTAATTCTGGCCTTAAACCAAAATTTGTTGATATCTCTGCAGACGGATACAACTTAGATATTGAAAAAGTTTTAGCAGCACTTACAGCAACGACCAAGGCGGTTATATTCACGCACCTTTATGGCCGCGGTACGAATTTAGACTCTTTAAAAAAAGAACTATCTAAAAAGAAAGTATTCCTTATTGAAGATTGCGCTCAAGCTCATGGTTGCCGCATAGGTGATAAAAAAATGGGTTCTTTTGGCGACATTGCTACTTTTTCATTTTATCCCACAAAAAATTTGGGTGCACTTGGCGATGGCGGTGCAATCACTACTAACAACTCAAAACTTTTTCAAAATGTAATTGAACTCCGTCAATATGGCTGGGGCAAAAAATATCATTTAAAAGAAATGGTTGGACGCAATAGTCGTTTAGATGAATTGCAAGCCGCCTTCCTAAACACAAAACTGCCACATTTAGACAAGTTCAACGCCCGCAGAATTGAAATTGCAGAAACTTATCTTAAGGGAATAACTAACAGCAAATTACTTATTAGAAAATGGAACAATGATGGCTCTTATGTTGCACATCTCTTTCCTGTAGAAGTCAAAGACCCTGCCCTGCGCCCATTGCTTGCCGCTTATTTAGGGGAAAATAAAATTGGATGCGATATACATTATCCAGTACCAGATTATAAACAAACGCCGATAAAAACCTTGTTTGAATCTACACGCCTGGAAAATACAGAGGATAGATGCAACAAAGTCCTTACTATTCCATGTTATCCCGAACTTGAAAACGAAAATGTAAAGTATATCATCGAGAAGATAAACAAATGGTAGAAACCACGTTTTCAATTGTTATTCCGATATACAATAACCAAGAGTTTATTGAAGAACTTATGGTCGGATGTGCAAGTCTAGCGCAAGCGCTAAGCAAACCGTCAGAATTCATTTTCGTAGTCGACGGCAGTCCCGATAACAGCTTAGCGTTACTTAAAGCCGCTCTCCCAAAGGTTAGTTTTAATTCTACGTTAATTACTCTTTCCAGAAACTTTGGTTCTTTCTCTGCCATCCGCACTGGATTACAGCATGCTAAGGGTAGATATTTATTCTTCATGGCTGCTGACCTACAAGAACCACCGTCGTTTATTTTAGAAGCTGCCTTAATACTAGAGGGTAATCAAACAGATGTTGTAATTGGAAAACGTAAGGATCGAAGTGACGGTTTTTTAAATGATTTGGCTTCAAATATTTTTTGGAATTTTTACCGAAGAATTATTCCAAACGTACCTTCAGGTGGTGTTGATATTTTTGCGTGCACACGACAAGTTCGTGACGCGCTACTTGAACTCAACGAAAGCAATACGTCGTTGATTGGGCAACTTTATTGGATCGGTTTTCGAAAAACTGATTTGGAGTACTCCAGAAACCCCAGAAAATATGGGCAATCGGGTTGGACATTTAAGAAAAAGGTTAAATATCTAAAGGATAGCATTTTTAATTTCACAGACTATCCATTGAAACTTCTTTTCAGCTTAGGATTCTTAGGTTGTGTCGTTTCTACTATGCTTGGAATAACTTTAGTTTACCTACGACTCACGGATGTAGTCGTGGTTCCCGGTTATGTCGCGATTATGATCACAATTATGTTTTTTGGATCGCTTAACTTAGTCGCCGTCGGCATCGT
Organism: Bdellovibrionaceae bacterium UBA2351; assembly: GCA_002344565.1. Classification (GTDB taxonomy): domain Bacteria; phylum Bdellovibrionota; class Bdellovibrionia; order Bdellovibrionales; family Bdellovibrionaceae; genus UBA2316. The sequence goes on from DDTZ01000153.1 coordinate 15,290, forward strand.
TGGCGAATACCTACACAGAACATTTGAAAATACCAAACAACGATCCCAATCTATTGTCCACGAACTTTTAACTTTTCCAAAGGTATAAACTTATGACAACGCCTTTTTTTAAACACCATAATGCACTTGTTGAATCCGATAAAATTGGAAAAAATACGCGCGTATGGGCATTTGCTCATATATTGCCAGGAGCAGTGATTGGCGAAGATTGCAATATTTGCGATGGTGTTTTTATAGAGAACGATGTTCTAATAGGCAACCGGGTTACAATTAAATGCGGAGTGCAAGTTTGGGATGGTATTACAATCGGGGATGACGTCTTTGTTGGACCAAATGCAACGTTTACTAATGACCTTTTCCCTAGAAGTCGAAAATACCCCAAAGAGTTCTTAAAAACTGTTCTTAAAAACCACTGTTCAATTGGAGCCAACGCTACAATTCTCCCGGGTATAACCATCGGTGAATTTGCTATGGTAGGAGCAGGGGCCGTGGTAACTAGAGATGTACCAGCAAATTCTGTCGTCGTTGGCAATCCCGCCCGTATTGTAAGTCGCATATCCCCGTCGTCTCTCTCTGATAAGGATACAAAGACTATATTTGAACATAAAAAACATGGCGACAACCGTGGGAATCTGTTTGTCGGAGAGTTTTTGAAAGATATTCCTTTTCAGCCGAAGCGATTCTTTGCAATTAATAATGTCCCTAGTAACCACAACGTTCGGGGAGAACACGCTCACATTAAATGTAAGCAATATTTAATATGCATGGCCGGCGAAATTGAAGTGCTTTTAGACGATGGCCAAACTCAAGAAAAACATACTCTGAACTCAATTGGCCAAGGATTGTATATAGCGCCTAGAATTTGGGGAGTTCAGATCTTTAAAACGGAATCTTCTGTACTTTTGGTTTTTGCTTCTGAATATTTTGATGAATTAGATTATATTCGGGACTATCAAGAGTTTAAATCCTTAACTGAAAACAGTGTTAAATCATGATTTCTTCCTTTGTTTTCGGCATGTGGGTAATTTATATTTTTGCAGCCATTACCGCTTTTGCGGGAACATTTTTAGCTGCACCCATATCTAAAAATTTTCTTTTAGACAAAAAAATTGAACTTCTTCTTGGTTATTTTTTTGGACTAGCATTTTTTGTTGCTTTGTGGAGAGTGGGAGACTTCGTATTTCAGTCTTCCAAAATAGGTCTTATATTTGCGATCATACCAGTTATTGGCCTAGCTATAAAACAGTTTATTTATTACTCTAAATTGCTCAATTCCCAGAGGTTTTGGATACTACTTTTAATCTTTTTGGCTATAGCTATCCAGATACTTTGCACAACATTTTGGGCAAGAGAAGTATTCTCTGACGTATATTCAACTCTCGGATCGGGCCATAGCCCGAGATACGGGAATATCTCAATTCACGGTATTGAAATAGATCGCGTCCCAGTTTACGGAATAAATTATTTACAGTCCCTTTTATCAATGCTGCCAATGAGTATTGGTGGAAACTCACCACTAGTTTATTTAAGCGTTTGGTTAGGCTTTTCTTTGTTTGTATTAAGTCTACTAAGCTTTTTCATTTTAAGGACTGTCGGCCTGCCTTTTTTCTATGCAGCTGCTGGTGTGATTTTAGTGAATTTCGGAAACACAGCCCTTTCTATAAATCAATATTTAGTTATGGATACTGGAAGCCCATTTTTTTTGGCCGGCTATTCCGACACAATACATTCTATTGGAGTTCTATTTTCAATCATAGCTGTCTTACTTAAAACCACGTTCCATGATAAATCGATTTATTCCAGAATAGACAAAGTCAAATTGACCTTTGGGTTAGGGTTTCTATTCTACCTAAATACTATTTTAGCTCCCCAAAATATCATAGTAACTTCGGCACTATTTGGAATACTCTTTTTAAGAATTTTTATTGCAAAAGTTTCAAACAAAAGGGGAACTTTTTTTCTTCAACTTGGAGTTTTTTCTCTATCCTTGCTAATAGGCACTTTTTCCGGTGGATTCCTAACTCCAATTAAGAATCAAGATCCAACTGATTTACCGAGTATAAACAGGCTGCAAATTAGTGCCTTTACCCCTACATTTTCGCCTTCAATGCCATACCACCTAGGCAGTTATCACAATTGGCAAATGCCTAAAAGCGATGATGTGTTTGTGAAAGCTACCGGCTCAAGTTTAGATAAAGTACTTCTTTTTTCAAGCCTCCTTTTTGAATCTGCTTACGTTTTGTTTTTTCCTATCTTAGGAATAGTTCTCGCATTTTTTTTCAAGAAAAGATCTCTAGAAGTAAGACTACTTTTCCTAATGGCCTTGCTAACTCTCTTGGTAGGCTTCGTCTTAGTTTGGCCGATTCAAATTTATGGATCAAAGTGGGCCCAGACACGTTTCTTCATTCCTGGTATATACTTCTCGCAGCTTTGCTTATGTGCTGGATTATATTTTTCGATTCAAAAACTAAAACCCTTGCTCAGTAAATTCGTTTTTGTGTTTGCGATTGTATTTATATGTTATGGCCCAACAAAAAACTTTCTAGCCATAGTTACTGAAAATTTTAATAGTTCGTTCGAGTTTCAAAGACGACTTGAGTCACTTGTTAATTATTCAAAAATCCAAAAGCCCAATTGAAAGGTATATATGACTTCAGTTCCAACCGATTTATCTATCGTTTTACCTTGTTACAACGAAAAAGAAAACCTGTCTTCCCTAATATATTCTTATAAAAAAGTTATGGGAGATCGACAAAATATAGAAGTTATTTTTGTAGATAATGGTTCTTCTGATGGAACAGGCAACGAAATAACTACAATTCTTGCTAAAATTAATGATCCAAGATTAAAGACGACTAGAGTCGAGATAAACAAAGGTTATGGTTTTGGTATCTTAAGTGGTTTAAAAGTGTCTACTGGACACTTTTTAGCTTGGTCGCATGCAGATCAACAATGTTCGCCTGAAGATGTTTTTCGAGTCTATGACTCTTTAATGGCGTCGAAAAAACCCAGCCATTCTTTCGGAAAAGGACATAGAACTAACGATAGAGGACGCGCTGCTTTTTTGACATTGACTCAGGAGTTTTTAACTAGACTGATTCTCGGTGAAAAAATGATAGAAATTAACGCTCAACCAAAAGTTTTTCCAAGAACACTTAATACTAGTTTTAACATGCCTCCAAACGGCTATGAACTTGATATTTATGCCTACTATAAAGCTCTCACGAATAAATTTGATATAGTTTCGACAAACGTTATATTTCATGATCGAAGACATGGAAAATCTAAATGGTCGTTTTCTCTATTTTCAAAGATCAAACAAATAATTAAAAATTTTAACTACCTAATTTTTTTAAGACTCAACAGAAAGAATCTATAATGATATACTGTCAACATAGAGTTAACGATATACAGGCACTTAACTCAGTCCCCGAAGAGATCGGAGTTGAGTTTGACATACGTGATTCAAATCGACAAATAATAATGAGTCACGATCCATTTTCCAATGGAGAGCTATTTGAGAACTACGCAATGCATGTAAAATCGAGGTTCTTAATAGTAAATGTCAAATCAGAAGGCGTTGAACAAGCCGCACTTCAAGTATTGAAAAAGAATATGATTTCCAATTATTTTTTTTTAGATCTTAGTTTCCCAGCCTTGGTTAAGCTATCACAACAGGGTGAAAAAAACTTAAGCGCCCGGTTTAGTAAATACGAACCTGTAGAATACGTAAAAAAAATGGCACCTTTGGTAACATGGGTTTGGGCGGATTTTTTTGAAAAGGAAGGCATTTCTCAGGACCAAATAAAGCTATTTCATGATCTTGGGCTGAAGGTTTGCCTTGTTTCGCCAGAACTCCTAAAAGAAAACTCAATAGCGGACATAAAACCTTACGCGTTATCACTTTTACAGGAGGCGCCCGATATGGTCTGCACGAAACGCCCCGATGTTTGGAAAGAGTATTTTAGTTAATTTTTGGTTTTTCCCATATAGCGATAATATTTTTTCCAAAAGCATTTATGGTCATACGATCTATAACCTTAGAAATCGGAACAACAGCTTTGTCCCAGAACATAATTTGCTTTAAATTAGGTTGAGACTGTTTTAAAAACCACTTATTTCCCAAAGACAGAACGAAACCAGCAGAATCAAAATATTTAATATGAAGTAACTTGGAATCTGCAGGAGTCAGCTCCTTTAAAGTTCCATGGCTGTATCTTCTATAGTGACCAATCGCCTTATCAAATTCATTGTACAAAAACTGCAGTGCAGGTGCCAAGACGACTATTTTTCCACCTGGATTAAGCTTATTATAAGCCAATTCCAACTCGCGTTGATCATCTTGGATATGCTCCAAAACATCTAGATAGAGTATGGTATCAAACTTTTCTGTTTCAGGAACATCTTTCATATAACCCGTTTTAACTTCAATTTTCCCTTTAGCAATATCATCAGCGTATTTATTTTTAAGTATTTTTCCAAATCCAGCATCAGGTTCCATACAGGTCCACTTTGTCACCGCCGGATTTATTACCCATGGGATAAATGCACCAATACCCGTTCCGATTTCTAACACCTTACCGGAAACATGATCTTTAAATTGGGATGTAATATAGGATTTCCAATTTAAGGCTTTCTCAAAAAGTTCTAATTCCGCACCCGAATACTGAAATCCACTTTCTTGCATATAAACTCCTATCACCTAAATTAATTGATCTAATAGCCAAGAATGTAACTTGGAATTAGTAGCCACTATTTCTCCAGACAAACTGCCCGCATCTTGCCCGTTGAACTTTGTAATTGATCCGCCGGCTTCTTTCAAAATTAGTATACCAGCGGCCGTATCCCACTCGTCTAAACCTCGTTCCCAGTACCCATCAATTCGGCCCGCAGCCACATAAGCTAAATCCAATGCGGCTGTTCCACTTCGACGTACGCCCAAGGTACCTTCGGAAATTTTTCTAAATGATGAGTATGCATGATCTGCAAATCCCAATCTGGCGGCCGCAAAACCGCTAGAAAATAAAGCTACTTGAGGGTTCGAAACATTTGAAACTTTCATTCTATTTCCATTAATAAATGCACCCTGCTCAAAACCCGCAGCGAACATTTCTTGTCTGACCGGGTCCCAGGTTAAGCCTAGTATAGCCGTCCAGACTCCATTCACTTTCATCAATAGACAAACCGTCGAACAAAAGAAAGGATACGCACGAAAGTAATTTTTTGTTCCATCGATTGGGTCAATCAACCAAAATGCGTCTATGTCTTTTATTGTGGTTTCTATAGATGCTTTTGCGCCCGATTGACTCTCTTCACCCAGGATAACTTCACCGGGAAAAAATTTTCGAATTCTTTCTGCAATAAAGGTCTCAACTTCTTTATCAAAGCGAGTCACTAAATCGCGCACCGAGGATTTCGTTCCTAACTGAAGAAAATCTTCTCGATTCTCGTCAGTCCCCGGATTGGCAGAAAAGCCTTGCATAATAAGAGGCGTGGAATCTCTTAATATCTCGGAAACTATTTTAAGGCGTTTTTGTATCTCTTGGCCAACGAGCATATTATTTACTACGCTGGTCTAATTTTTTGGAAAAATAACTCCAAAATTCATACTCTTGATATTCCTCTGGGGTCCCAAGATGAATGTAATTGTCCAGGGCAAAAGCAGAAACTTTTTTACCCGAATTAACCAAATGCTTTAGGAAATGATCGGCACACATTTCGTTTTTTTGATCAAAAGGAGTCGCTTCTAAATCCTTAAAAACGTTACCGTCCTTAAACCAAAATAATCCGGCCAATCCCAAATCGGCTTCGGATGATTTTGATTTTATATGGACGTCGGTAATCTGGGTTCCAAGAGCCGAAACAAACGTGTGATGGGAGGATAACTTGTTTTGCAACAACGACGGTGTGAACGTAAAAATAATAGCATCTGGGTTTTGAGCATCAATAGTTGTCTGAAGACGTTTGAAGTCAATTAAGCCTAAAGCATCACATGAAGTTAATAAGAAGTTTTTTTGTTGAGTTAAGTAATCTCGAGAGCGCAGCAGAGTTTCAAATTGTGACTTAGTTTGTTCACCTAAGTTAATGACTTTAAATTGATCAGAAAGATTGCCCATTTTTTGAGCCACGTTATCTACTGTAAGTATCGTCACCCCGGTATTCGGAACCATGTTTTTAGAAACAAATTTGAACATAGGCTCACCATCAACCGGAAGCAACGCTTTGGGAGCATCACCTAAAGACTTCATTCGTGAACCCAGGCCACCCATGCAGCAAATGTTTCTAATATTAAATGTTTCTATTTTATTTTTAACCGAGACCCTTAGATTTCTAAAAAAACGCATCCATCGATTAAAATCACCTAATTGCGAAGGCAGACCCCAATGAATAAAGAAATCAACATCAACCATCTTGATGGTCTTTCCCTCACCAATGAGCTCGTTAAAAGATATGCTAGGAAAGAACTCTCCCGCTACGCGCTTTTCGGCAGCGACCATTTTCTTGAACGCGTTCAACATTTCACTTCCTTTTCGGAAATAAAATACGCCAACGGATAAGGGTTCGTTCATCCAATCATCGGTAAACGATTTCTTTTCTTGAATGACATCAAGAGTTTTAGGATTGCTTTGAGATGGCTTGCAAAACGCTGAAAAATTATCTTTTACCAAATGAGGATGAAACTTCTGTCGTGTGAAGACAATGCCATCCGCATCTAGTTCCGGTCGAATATTCTTTTCATAATCCCAGGTCCAAAAAATATCGCAATAAGAAACAAAATAAGCTTCGTCTTGAGGAAGATATTTTTCCGCTCTTAATATGGAAAAAACGGGACCATCTTTGTGGGCATCAACCGCGCACGGAACAACGTCAGGAAACGATTTTAAATATTTTAGTTCTGCTTCGGTCACTAAATCAGGAGAGTAAATTATGTATTTCGTTACGTCGGAAGGAAATGCATCCATTACGTGTTTTATCATAGGCTTGCCATCGATTTCGATAAATGGCTTGTACGTATCAAATCCCGCCTTTCTAAAGCGGGATCCCGTGCCGACCATAGGAACTATTAAATTTACTTTAGTTGGCATCATACAGTTGGGGAGCTCTCTAGCACTTGTTTAAGTGTTTGAACTTTACCACTAATTTCCTGTAACGTCGGAGCTTTTACAATCGACCAACCAGCAAAAATTTGAGCGCCAGCATTTTTACATAGCTTAGCAGTTTCAAAGTTTAAACCGCCATCACACTCGATCAAGAAATCGCGTCCCAATTCCATCACAAAATCATGAAGCGCTGAAATTCGACCTAAAGTATTGAATTGGAAAATCTGACCGCCGTAACCAATTGGTACACCCATTACAACTGACCAATCAAGTTCAGCATCATGAATGATCTGCTTCAAGTTAGAATCAATCGAGGCGCTCGTCTCGATGATTAATCCAGGACGCGCACCCAAGCGACGAATTAATTTCAATACAGATACAACATCCTTTGGATTTCTTAATGACCGCTCGTGAATCGCGATCGCGTTACACCCGGCCTCCACATACTGTTCAATGTAGGATGGTCCACCGTCGATAGGCTCATGCGGATTTTCAACCATCAAATGCGCGTGCAAGATCGCATTTGGGAACTTACTGCGGATAATTTTGGACTTTTCAACACCAGAGAACTTACGAGTGATAAATTTTCCATCGCCAGCGTCTATGTGGAAATATCTGATACCGCTATTCCATAGAGTATTCAGTAATTCGCCCTGCATATTTTCAATTGAAACTTCGATCATTGACGCCGCAAACTGCAGCTTTTCACGTGAATCACCATGCTTTTCTTTGATTTGGTTAGAATGTGCTTTTAACCAAATCGCCACTTCATTAACAATCACATCAACATGCTCTGGTGAATAATTAAATTCAGAGTACCTGAAGTAATTTTCGTCCATTGGAGATAATTTCGGACTGTTAATAGTATCCATAATTTCTGATGTTTTATTTACTAATGCCGCGTGAACTCGTTGAATTTCAGGGGTTTGTAATGCATCAAATTCCGCACGTAGCAATGGTACTGTTTTCTTTGGATCAAGACCAAATTCTTTACTCTTTTTATAAACGTTTTCTGGCATGTTCTTTAGGAGAACTTCTAAAAGGTCGCCAGCTACATTGATTTTATGACAACCAGCTGTAGCGCGAGCTAAAACATCACGATGACTTTTTGTAGTACCGTGTAATACCGGACTTACAAAATTTTCTGACTTTAAACCTTCGCGCCATTCACGTGAGATTTCCACTTGAGGAATATCTTTATCTTCCCCGTGATGAGTCGTCCCTAAATTTCCAATAAACAACATAGGACGAGCCAAGAACGCCTCGAGGCCCTTCTTTTTAAACTCGCGCTGTAGTGCACGGGTAAATAATCTTAGATCTTCCACAGTCGGATAATGAACCTTATTAGATTCACCAATATAACTTAGCTCACCGGCACAAATCTCGCGATCCATAAGGTATGTTGTTTCAGGATCTGCCACTAAACTAGCGGCATAAGCAGCGATAGTTGAATAAGCCTCTTCTAAGTCTTTACGTTCTAAAGATTTTGTTTTGAATAAAGCCGAGCCATCTAGGACGGCATGAGTAACGTCTTTCGTAGCCGCGGCTTTCATTAAAAAATCTTTCGCACGACCGCGAGGTTTATCATTTTCAGCATTTACATGATCTAACCCAATACCGAAAAGTGGCGGTGGCCCTTTATGGGTAAGAACATAATCTCTAGCCGCTTTCTTGCATGCCTTAATTAAATCAACGGGACCGTCTTTTGGTTTTAAGTAGCCATATGCTTCCGCTGTCTGGTGGCCAATGGCATTTAGAGATGACTGCAGAACAACAGGACGACGTTTATCAGCCGCCGCAGCGATGTGAGCGGACGCATCCAATGAATTTTCGCGAATGTCGTATACGTTCGCACCCAAAACCGCAGAATTTTCTTCTCTAAGCGCTAACCACAAATAAACCTCTCCCAAAATTGTTGGCTCCATAGAAACCAACGAGTTGAGAGTCACTGATTTTTCGTGACCTTGAGGTAAATCTTTCCATAATTTTTCCGTCGGAATAGAAAAGCCAGTCAAGTATTGTTGAATAAATTGGGTCGCACGTTTTCTTAGAATTCTAATTGGCGACGACAACAGCATTTTAAGTTCTTTTAGCGCCTGCTGAGTTTTTGGACCGTCGCCAGATAAGAAGTCCGTAAAAATATATCCATCTTTCAATCTTAGATGTTGGCAATTTTTCGCCATGAACTCGCGAGCTTGTTTTCTTTCGGAAATAACGATTTTGTCATAGGCCGCTTGAGATTCAGCAAACAGCTCAGTGAGCTCAACCGGCGTTTCCCAAGATGCTTTAAATTTCTTAAATTTCTGATTAAGTTCTTTATTAGAATGTCTTAAGGCTATGATGTAATTGCCAACACGACAATTTGAAACTCCGCATGCATCCAAAGCCGATTGAAAAAAATTAATCTCTTGAAACAATGAAACACGCTGAATCCAAACGCCACCTTCAGTTAACAAACTTAACAAGGCGCGAGTCGCAGAAATATTTTCAAATTCTTTGCCGATGTATACGGGCTCAATAGTTATGCCTTTAAGGAAAGCCGGCATCGCAAATGCTGTCGGCAACATAACGCGTACATCAGAGCTTGTGCTTTGAGATAGCTCGGGCGTTGTTTCCGTAACTTGATTCATTTTACCATCATCAATTTCACCTAAGTTGCGACGAATGGTAATTTGCTTAAAACCACCCTTCCAAAATAAATTCAGTACTAGGTTTTGATGAGTCACATCAACCAGAATAGAGGCTTCTTGGTGATGAGTTTTATTACTAAAAATCCCTAGTCCTAAAGAGACCGGAAGGCGACGGTAATACACTTCATAAAGCGCGTCCGTATGAGAGATTTTTAAATGATAGTCCTTCATTTCAGAATTGAATGGAGCAACGATACCGTCTGCAACGGATTCCAAATCTGACGACAATTCACCTAAGCTAATTCGCAAATGCTGGCCTACAGTATTATCCCACTTACGAATAGCCCCGATCGCTGAAACTAAACTGTCTTTTAACGGCTGAGTAACTAAAAGAGACTTTGAAAATAGGAAATCTGAGTAATTTATATCCTGTCCAGCTATGTGAACTGGTTTCTCTAGCCAAGTGCTTCCTGCGATCTGGTCCAAAACTTTAGGGGCTTTGTAATCTGTATTATCAATAGCCAGATCCGCATTTAAGCCAAATCTTTGCATGTGGTGTTTGAATGACGGAACATCCACTCTCCAAAAATAATCCGTAGCCTCTTCGGCACCACGATATCCGCTCACGCGTGCGATTTTCCTGTTTAAAAATTCCATTTCACTGCCGATTAAAACGCAGTTCAAATCAATAAGGTCATTAATTTTTGTTCTTAGTGTGTAGTGTCCTTCAAGAATCACCACTAATCCTGGCTTCAAAGTCACTTCATCTGTGCCGGCGGTTTCACCACCAAGCTCACGTGAATATAACTTTTCTAGTTTAACTGCTTGAGGAGTCGAGTTTTTTTCTGTAATAAATTTTTGATTATACAAAGCAACTTTGCGACAAAAATCTTCAACAATTTCCATACGCATATGCAGTTCTGCTTCATATCGAAACGGATCTTCTGTTTTCTTAAGGTTAGCCAGATCTTCAACGCGATTTTTTCTATCCAACAACGCCCAGTCCACTCGGTAGACCCAAGTATCAACTCCTTGCTTTTTCAGTTTGTCTGAAAGCGAGTTTGCTAGCATTGTTTTTCCAGATGCCGTTGGACCATCAATACCAATTAAACGAATCGCATTCGATGTATTTTTTGTGATTTCATTAAGGCGATGAATCAGTTGATCCACGATAGTTTCATTTGTGTATGTAGCCATTTATTTCTCGCTTTTTTTGTCTATAGAAATTTGTAAAATGCCGCTAATCAATAGTCAAAGTGAATAACCTATTCTTTTCCAACTTATCGAAAATTTTAACGAATTTTGATAACCATAAAATGGCGAAGCAAAACGCGAGAAATGCCGCATTGCGTCTTTTAACTAATTCTTGGGAATTTATCGTAGATTGATAACTGCCCAAAATTAACTAAAAAACTTTCCCATATTCTTGCTTCTTTTTTCAACTAAATAGAAGATCGTGGAGGCCGTTGCCATACAAATTATTATTGTAATGGCGGGCACTAACTCGACATAGACCCCCTTCAGATATAGAAAGTAGCACAGCGAATATCCTAGTAAAGCATGGGAAGCATACAACGAATAGGATATATTGGCCAACCAATCCAAAATGCGATTTTTACAGAAAAGCTCCCTGCAGTAAAACGAGAGTGAAAATAGTGATAGTGCTATAAAATAATTAAAAATCATTTTAATAGAAAGTTCAGAAAAATAGATGGATCTATAGAGATTAAATGCAAAGATCATATAAATAACTGAGATAGTCGCAATTAGTTTCCCAAGCGACCTGTTTAAGAAAAACTGTAAGTGAAATATCCAACCGATCAGTAGAAAAGGAATAAATATAAAGACTGATTCAAGTGAATAAACAATTCCAGAATGTCCCTTGTCAAGAAAATACCCAGATTTCCATCTAAACACCTCCGAAGCACATAGAAGAAAAAACGAAATACTTAACAAACTGCGAAAGGAAACATTTTTCGAAAACGCCCAATATATAAAAGCTGAAATAAAATAGAATTTTACCTCAACCTCTAACGTCCACACTAATCCATCAATTTGGGGATAAAAAAACCAATCTCTGACAAAGAAAATATGAGCAAAAAAACTTTTCATCGTCACAAATTGTAAATTTGAGCCTATTAAGTATAAAACAAATATTCCCAAACATAAGCATACCAAGTAAGTGGGAAATAAACGGAAAAATCTGTTTGTAGCAAAAGCTTTGATCGAGTATCGTTTAAGAGAAAATGGGATTACAAATCCACTAATCAAGAAAAAAATCGCTACGCCGAGTTGGCCAAGATTCAAAATTTTAATTTCATTTAGAACCAAAGATATAAATGGGGACGCAGAAATACTATAAGTTTTTATACCAAGTAAATCGACGACAGCTTCTGGATATTGAAAAAAAACACAATAGAAGTGCCAAATCAATACGATCAGGGCGGCAACACCTCTTAACTGGTTAGCAAACACTATTTTATTTTCCCCGGCGCCGTTCATTTTAACGACCTCTTAAACCGTAGAAGAACTTTGTAAACTACCACAAGAACCCATCCCAATAGCGGTATCCTCTTCAGAACTCGTCCATTTCTCTTTAAAAAATCTTTAATCTCTAGATACATCGGTTCGTCAGTGATTTTTCCCGAATCGTATATCTTATAGTGTCGATGATCTGGGCTGGTCTTTGTCGGCTTAATTTTATTATTCTCGCTTATGATGTTCTGCAAATTATTAATTTGATCAACGACAACTGCTTCGTTAAAAAGTACATCTATCACTTCTTTCTGCTTTAGAGCTAACTCGAATGCATAGTCAGCATCGTCCAAACATTTCTTTGCTTTTTGAGCCATATCCTCAAAGCTAGTGCATAATCCATAAGATTGCAAATCTGGTTTATTTACCATTCTTTGCACCTCTGAGCCAACTCCTCCGCGAGCTAAATATAGTGTTGGAATCCCCATAACCATTGCTTCCAATGGAGTATAATGCATATGATGATCCACCTCGCCAACATCAACATACACTCTATATTTAACAAGTTCACCAAAGAGTTCATCCTCGGATGCGGTTTGTCCCATTACATTCTCGTCGCCATTGGCTCCTTTTTTATTTTTTCCATAAACAGAATAGGGTAGGTGGCTAAGAGCTTTTACGAAACGGTCGTAATAATGCTTCAGCTCACGTTCTGCCAAAGAGATAGTTGTGACTACTTTAGGAATCGAACTCTTCCCGACCCACCTTTGGGTAATGTTTTCTGTATTTCTTAAGCATTGAAGCAAAATTGTTTTATCTGTCGGAGCAATTTCCACCGCTTCATATTTCGAAAGGGCCGGCATGCTTGGCAACCAATAATAATTTGGAAACTGCTGCAGGTATCTGTATCGAATTTTATATAGATCACTCTCTTTAGTACGCGACCACCCGTCATTATAGTGACCAAAGTATCGCAAGAGGACTACTCCAGTGTAGCCGCGATACAAAAGGTGCAAGGCCATGGGCACTAACGCCGGTACATACACGGCATCAAACCATACATTAAGAAATTCAATAAACCTTAAATCCAGGTAACCCATTTGATCGTATCGTTCATGGCCAAGTAGATTTATCTCGCGGGCTTTACGAATTACCCAGTCAGGAAGTTCGTTATTCTTAAGCCAGATTTGGTTAGTTGGAGTTGTTAAATCGTTGTAGTCTAAGCCGTGATATTGAAGCATAGTCGCGGGAGCCGTCATGGGAACGAGATCCATCCCTGCTTTCACAAAAAGACGCGCTTCTTCTTGCAATTGGACTTTGTGGATAAAAGCATAAAAAATAGTTTTCTTGCGGGGTAGTTTAGGCTTCGGGCCCGCCTTCAGATAATCTAACTGACTTTGCATTTTTCTATATAGCGCGTTTGCTTGGACGACCGAAATATCAAAACTAAAGGTTTTATCTAAAAGAATTTTTTGGCGTCGACTCAAGTCATTTAGTTTTCCAAAGTCGTCCCGTAACTCTTTTGCTTTTCCAACAATTTCTTCCCAGGAATCGCACATACCCAAATTTTTCAGCTCGGAAAACGGAATACCAGAGCGCTCGATTATATCGTTAGCAAAACCGCTGCTCGATAAAAATAATGTAGGAATACCCATCAAAATGGATTCAAAAGGCGAATACTGCGAGTGCTGTTTCGTCTGACCTATATTAATAAATATCCTGAGGCGACTCATCTCTTCTAAAAATTGCTCTCGACTTGTGTTGTAGGATATCACTTTTGGGTCATCGACGTGACTTTTATCATTTTTCCCAAGTACTACGTAATCAAAATCATTGAATACTTTTTTAAAATCTTGGTAGTGCTGCGTCCAAGTATCCTCGACGCCGATATAGCTAATAATAGTACCGATCGTTTTATCGCTTTTATCTTGCTTCCATTTAATACCGAAGGTCGATTTTTCGTCTACGTAAGTACTTAGCAGCGTCGCATTCGGACCTAACGTCATTTGATCTTCTGTCGTTAATGTTCCATGCATAATCGGCAAACTAAAATAATGTTCGGCCCTATCCACGAGGTTATGCATCTTGGAAATAGGAAAATCTTTAAAGTACCAATCTAACAATCTAAATTTAGGATTCTGATGACCGTATAATCTAAAGCACGTCAGACCTTTGAACCATGCCAAGACAGCCGCCAGAGCATGAGGAAATGAAGCTAAAATAATCACATCAATATTTTCATTTATAATTTTTATTTCGCTCTCATCGGGATTTCCAACTTCGTGGCGCTCTAAAAACAAAGTCCCATCGGGATTAAAAATTCTATAGATGTCGACACCACGAATTTCTTTTATCTTTTCTTCGGTTAAACTAACATTACTTTTCCAAGACGAGTCTTTTTCATAGGTTGCCAAATCAATTTTAAATTCATCACAAATTCGTTTGGAAGGAAGCATAGGTATAACTTCAAAGCCAGCGGCAGTTAACACCGGAACATCGGAGCTGCGGAGAGTATCATGAAAACAGCAGTATAAAACTCTTAGTTTTCTATCCATTTTTTTCCCAATTTTATAAATATTTATCGCCTAATTTTCGTGTGCGAACTACTTTCGCTGGCACGCCATATACAACAGAATTTTCCGGAACATTTTTATTAACGTAACTATTCGCCCCCACTACACTATGAGGAGCAATTTCGATATTATGTCGGCAAATGGCCCCGATGCTCACCACCGAATGTTCCATGATTCTAACATTTCCACCCAGGACGGCCCCAGGTGCTACGCTCGCGAAATTTTTAAGAATACAATCGTGATCTACGATACTTCCGGTATTAACAATAACGTGGTCTCCAATTTGACAATAAGGATTAATAACGGCCCCAGCCATAACCACCGTGCCTTTTCCCACAGTAGATGATTTAGACACCGTAGCCGCCGGATGAATCAATGTTATAAATGTAAACTTAGCAACACCTTGATGATCCATTATTTCTTGTGCCACTCTAGATCTTTGCGAATTATCGCCCAACGCCACCACGGCGAAATAATCCCCAGCAGGAATATCCAATATATTTTTAAAAATCGGCCTGTTTATGAATTCGGATCTAGTAGCAAATGGATCAACAAAACCGACAAGTGTATATGAATTTAATTCCGCTATATCAGCAACTACTTTGGAGTGACCGCCAGCACCGAATACAACTATATTTTTACTCATATATTTTCCTTATTTTATTATGATCCAATTACCTGAAGACGATAATTTTCCCAATTTTCATCATAGTTAGCATTGATAAACTGCTCTTGTCCCAAGCACGCCTGTTCTCTATTTAGAATCGCATATTTTAGCGAATTTGAAATACTTTGTACAGACTCGGCATTGAAAACAACACTTCTAATGTCCTCGGTACCATTTTTTTGCTGCAATGATTTTGAATCCGCTACGCAAGCCGGGACTCCGTAATAAGATGCTTTGAACCATGAGGCTAAACCATCTTCAAAAGATCGAGATGGTATAACTAAACATTTACTAAATTGAATGCACATTTCAACAGCCAAAGGATGCATCTCTTTAATCCATAACACATCAAACAATAACCCCAGGTCAGCCACTAAATTTCGGCTAGATACATCAAGCTCAGCAGTAAAAATTAACTTACAGTTAATTCTTTTATTCCTTATCAAATCTTCAAAAGCGCGAATAAGATTCTTTACATTATCTTGTCCGCGATCTCTTATCGTACACACTAAATAGGGAATATTGATCAGATTAAGATCTGGATAATAGAAATTCCCGTTTCTATTATACTCCTTCTCTAAGGAACGCTGAATGACAGAATGTGCACTCTCTAATTTTGCCTTAGTTTTTGACGATTTAGACGGAGGCGCATACTTTACAGAATTAGGACGTTTTGAAATTTGTTTTAAAGATTCTGCCATTTGATGACCGCCGACCAATATTGCAGAATACATATTAAAGGACCTTCGAAGTTTAGCGTCATTCAAGGCAGTGGCAGAAATTGCTGATCGACGTTCCCAAAGTTTTACTGGGCATTTTGTTCCAAACCATTCTGTTAGAAACACATCTGGTACAATCAAGCAATCTAACTTCGACCTGTTTACTGAACTCACTAAACGCCGGGGCCAGCTGCGTAAAGACAAATTATCAAAAAAAGAAATCAGACGTTCTAAAGCCCATTTTATTAAAAATAAAAATCTATGCGCGTCGCGAACAATTTCAAAAACTCTAAAAATGCGCCAGTGTAATTTTTTAACTTCCAGCTCAAACTTGCTGTTATCAGGAACCGTACAAAAGTTAATACCGCGTGTATTCTCGTTAAGTTCGTTCAGATAAGATTTAAAATTATCATTTCGATTGGCGAGACCAAAAATGAAAACTTCATCACTTATTTTGTTTTTCTCGTATATCAAATCTCGTAACCAGAAATAGAAATCTTCTGACTCAAGGTTTTCACTATCTTCGCTGGCTATCCAAATTCCAAT
The DNA here is from genome assembly GCA_002344565.1 of Bdellovibrionaceae bacterium UBA2351. Taxonomy (GTDB): domain Bacteria; phylum Bdellovibrionota; class Bdellovibrionia; order Bdellovibrionales; family Bdellovibrionaceae; genus UBA2316. The sequence continues at coordinate 32,000 of DDTZ01000153.1, forward strand.
TCTAGCCATACAGCTTCTTTCTGGGCTTATCCTCTTTCACAGCGCTGATAAAATCCCGACAAAACTCGTTGGCCATATTTTTCCACAAACGCTTCTCTATTTTTTCCAT
>DDTZ01000129.1:0-1685 GCA_002344565.1 Bdellovibrionaceae bacterium UBA2351
GCGATGATTTTAAATGCGACGGTGCTGGGTGAGAATTCGTTGTGGATAATACCGCGATTTTTTCCGTTATGGCAGGAAATGCAGTTCATGGCTTTGGCTACTTTTTGCCAGTTTACTGAGGCTGTTTCGTCTGGTTTGAATTCGGCGCGATAGTGGCCGCCAGCGCGTGATGTTGCTGAAAAGGCTGTGCGTTCGGAAGCGCATTTTTCAATAAATTCTTGTTTTCGAGTCATAGAGCCCGCCGGTGCCCAGCCCCACGGTTGGCTATCGATATCGGGACCGAATCTGACTTCGCGATTGTCTTTCTTGGCGGTGCCCCAAGAAACTCCAGAACGTGAAAGTAGTTCATTGATTTTGTTCACCGTGGATTCATGTTCCCTATCCATCCGTTTTTCTTGGCCAGTGACGAACGCTGTTTTAATCTCATTCGTGAACTTATAACCGACCGGGCTGATGGCGCGGAATGGGGTTGAATGGCAGCTAATACAGCTGCGCGTTCCAATCGTATTTGTTGTTTCGGGGTTCCAGTAATACGAGTTCGGTTTTATAGGTGACTTTTTTAAAATGCGGAGCTGGCCAAGTGGCGGATTTGTAGTTTTGTCCACCGTAATCATTGTTAGCGTTTCAAAACCGCCGGTCAGGTTTCCGTTATGTGGTCGAGTGATTGGATCTAAAATAGATTCAAAAGGCTGTGCGTCTTTTGCGATACTGATTTGTAGAACGGTATCACGACGCTCGGAAGGAATAGCTACGATCAAAAGATTATTAGAATCATCAAACCCGCCAAGCTCGCGAGTTTTGTAAGATGTTGTTAACCAGTTTTTAGCTCGAGAAAGTTCCGTTAAGTTTTCAGGAATCACTACGAAATTAGGAACGATTTCACCAGATTCATTTTTTTCTAGAAATTCTGTCGGCAGAAAACTGGCAGACGTCAGAGGCATTTGATTATTGTAAAGTTCTTCTAATTCTAAATACCGCTCGGTCAGTGCCGTCGAGTTCGTATAAACTTTGTGATTCACGTAGTAGTTCATGTCATTCAAACAGCTTGGAACAGTATCGCCAAAACATGTTTTAATTTCTGATTGAACATCAGAATATTTTCCATTTGCGATGTCAGCAATTGCAGACACTCGCCAGGCGCTGACTGCCGCCGGCGTTTTTTCAGTTGGGCATACTCGCGCCGCCGCGTCCTCTTGAGAATGGCTCACGAGTGAAGTCAGGGATACGAAGATCGATAGTAAGAACGGCGCGGATTTTATCATAGCGCTCTAAAGTACTTGGTTTTTAAAACTTTGCTTATGTCGCATTATTTTACAGGTAATTTAGTGACGTTTCCTGTGGGATTTGCCAGACTTTCTGGAGATAAAAACTGTGTGCTTTGGCGGAGGCAAATTGACCCTAAGTATGCGGTATGATGTTTGCTTTTCAAGTTTAAGAATTTAATTTTTTTAGTCAAAATGAACCAAAAATGGGGGAATCATGTTCAACACTAAAGCTATCTCATCGAAACTAACATTAGTATCGACTGTCGCTATCATGACAGTATCATTACTTAATGTTCAAACTGCGTATGGGTATGTAGTGCCTGGCGGTGACTCAAATGTAGTTACGGCCGTTACGCCACGTCCGGGGTCACCGACTCCAGTTAGGCCCACTCCGACACCTCGTCCAATTCCACGCCCGGG
>DDTZ01000129.1:2054-3781 GCA_002344565.1 Bdellovibrionaceae bacterium UBA2351
CCAGTTTACCCAGGACCGATCTATCCATCACCGGGTTACCCACCACCAGTTAACTACACTCAGTACAAAACATCGTATGTTAACCGCTGGGTATACAATGAAAATTTCTACGTTGATCAATTACTAGGTTATGGCTACGGCAACTACCGTTTAAGAAATATCCGCGTTGATGTTTCTGGTGATTCATCAGCCACAGTCAGCTTACTAGTCAATGGCCATCTCATCGAAACAAGATACACATCGGGCCAAGATGTTTATTTATACCCAGGCTACTATGGCGATTATTCATCATTACGTATCAGCGTAGCTGGTGCTGCGTATATTTATAATATCGTGTTTGAACTAGAACGACGTTACTAAGTTTTTTAGCAAACAGCATTTCAGTAAAAATCAGGGAGCCGCGCGTAGGTGCGGCTTTCTTTTTTTGGGAGTGATTTTTCGCAGAAGCTTTTTGGCTACCAGTTCATCAAATGTGTACCAAGTGTAATCATTTTCTGTAATCGCCAGATAATTAACTTTTGACGAGCTATCTTTAAGTACACCAATTTTTTCAATAAATATGCGTTCGTCGTCGTAAAATTTTTTATCCAAGGCGATACCTTCACTGCTGTACGTAAGGATTTCTGTTGCCCGAATATGATATTGAATCATTATTTTTCCATATCGCGCCGACGTATTTATGTCAGGTGCCATCCACAACTGGTTTTCGCTGCTATAGTGACCGGCGTTAGTTCTATACGGCGTAAATTCCGCAATCGAATTTAAACTAAGTCCGCGGTACCACACTACATTTTCAGGAGCCCAATCGTTGTCGCTAGTGCTTAAGCTTTTCTTAATAGAATTTATCCATTCGGGCCGATGCTGAATAATTCGATCAGCAACGCTTTCGGAAATTCCCAAGTCCGTTAAGAATTTTTTTTGAGCGTGGTTTTGTTCAGCGTGCGCTCCATAGTAATTTAGGCAACTTTGGCTTGCTGGCAAGCTAAAGCAATAAAATAGGAGACAAATTATAAGTCTGTGCAGGTGTAAATCAGGTGTCAAAAACATAGACACCCTGGTGGCTAATAGCCTATTTAAAAGCACCTGCAAGTACATTACTACACAACGAAGATACATACCTATAACCACTGCAATTTTAAGGTATATCGACCGCGTCTTTAACTGCTCGCACTTGCATAGTGGCGCAGGCAATAGTTCCAGAATTTATGTGATAGATATAAAAAGATCGGGCCTATCATCAGGCTCCAAATAATTAACAAAGCGTTCGGGGGTTCAAGCAACATGCGAGCAGGCACACTGGCCACAAAAGCCATTGGGAAGACCGTTAACAGAATAAATTTCATGAACGGGAAGTAAATGGAATCAGGGCGCATGCCCAGTTTGTAGCAATTGTACCATAAGAACTGCACGGATTCAGATTTTACAAAAATTAAATTCAAACACGTGAAGAAAAATCGCGACGTATACACAACAATGAAACTTGATGGCAATACCAACAAGAACCAAAACACGCGATACCAATTAAAATCTTCAATCAAACTAACGGCATATATAAAAAAGCCGATGGCGATCAGCAAGTTACCAAAACTGGCCGTCGCGACTTTTTGAAAGCTGACTAAAAACTGAGATGAAACAGGTTTAGCTAAAATAAAATCAAGCTCACCCTTACGGACTTTATCCGCAAAACGATCCACATTGTCTTGAACAAAAATCATATAGAGGGAATC
>DDTZ01000129.1:4203-6190 GCA_002344565.1 Bdellovibrionaceae bacterium UBA2351
GTTTTCAGTAAAATAGAAAATAGCCGAATGTATTTCCTAAGCACCTGTACCACTGTAGCTCCCTAAACCTTTTTTCCATACGAAATAGGAAATCGTTAATACGACCAGCAATCCATACGTAATGTTTGTAAATCCCTGCAAAAACAGTTCAGCGTCCACACGACCCGTCAAGTAACCCACCGGCAAGTAAACGCCCGATGCAAATGGCAGTTTCAAGAAAATAGTCTTCCAGAATGCCGGCAGCAGATCCAATGGGAATAATTCACCGGACATAATATAAATACTAAAGTTTTTCACCAGCGTGAAGGAACGAACACGGTTTAAAAAGAACGCAAAACAGGCCGTAAAAAAACTCATCGCATGAATAAAAATTAAATAATAAAAAATCATCAGGGTAACAATAGGCAAGCGATCTAATTGCGTCGGTAAATTGTAATAGAACGTGATGGACAGCGGAACTAAAACCGAAAAACAAAAAATCACAAATTTATAGCCCAGCAATTGGCTTAGGTAATATTCAAAGAATGTCATGGGGCGCAGGATAATTGCATTGATACTGCCTGTTTCGATTTCATCCATCATCAGGTGTTCATACATCCAGCTAATCGCGATGCGCCCAATAAATGACGACCAAATGACATAGGAAAGGTAACTTTCTTTTGAAAAGCCATTCAACGTGTCGGTCTTTAACGCCGCAAACATCGCGGTCCACAGGAAGATTTCGATAAGTGCAGTCATGGCCGGTTGTACGGCGGCATCGATAAAGAAATTGAAACGATATTCCAAATTAGTTTGGATACCAAGACGTGCAAACGCTAAGTTTCTTTTGATGAACTGTCTCATTATTCCTTTTTCAAAAATTCACGAATCGTTTCTTCGAAATCAATTTCTTCCATGGACATGTTTTGAATCGCTTCTTTTTGTGAAATGCGATTTATAGTATCTGCAATTTTGCTGGGCTCAACTTCAAGGTCAATCGTGTTGGCGCCGGCTACAAGCTGAATTTCATCAGAAATGTGCATCGATTGCGCCACTGGGTTTTCAAACGTAATCTTTAGGCGTTTTTTCTGAACAGAATTTTGAGTGAATCGATCGATTGAACCATCATAGAAAAGTTTGCCTTTGCTGATGATAACCAATCTATCTGCCAATTTTGAAATATCATCCATATAGTGGCTAGTTAAAATGATCGTAGGCTTTTTCTCTTTCACGTACTCAGAAAGGAAATTACGAATTGACGTCTGCGCCACGATGTCTAGCCCGATGGTGGGCTCGTCCAAAAATAAAATCTGCGGATCATGCAATAGTGAGCCGATAATTTCCATTTTCATACGCTCACCCAGGCTCAGGCGGCGTAACTGCGTTTCTAGTACATGCGAGCAATTTAGAATCTCGGCCAATTCTTTTACTTTTTTCTGCGTTTTAGTTACGTCTAAATCATAGATGTTCATTAATAGCTGGTAACTATCCACCGGAGCAATATCCCACCACAATTGATTTTTCTGCCCCAATAGAACCGAAATTTGGCGCAAAAACCCATTTTTACGCTCGAATGGATTATAACCTAATACTTTTATTTCACCACTGGTTGGCGGAATCAGACCCGACAAAATTTTAATCAGTGTGGTTTTACCCGCGCCATTAGCGCCAACTAGGCCGATAACCTGGCCTGCGGGAATAGTTAAATTAATATCAGTTAACGCTGATTTTTCGATATGCTTTCTATTCCAAAAACCTTTAATCGACGACATTAAGCCTACCGATTTTTGATAGGAATAATAAACTCGATTTAAATTTTTAACTTCAATAGCGTTATTCATGTATATCCTTAACTAGATAGACCATTTGCAAATCTTTAACTTTAGGAATACCAAAGCGTTCTTCTGTCGGAAAGGGAATGTAATCATTAGTGACCCTAAAGCCCCGACGTATATAATATTCAATCAATTCCGTACGTAAAGTAATAACCGTCATCGTAATTTTTTTG
>DDTZ01000129.1:6549-10605 GCA_002344565.1 Bdellovibrionaceae bacterium UBA2351
GTGTTTTGCAGCACAGGTTTGATCGTAAACATTCCAAAGTACAATTCACTGGCTTCTGGTTTGACAACTAATTCGCAGCTGCCAATCAGTTCCTTATTTTTGCGTGCGATTAAGATAAACGAATTTTTGTCTTCAATTTTCTGTTTGATTTCATGGGCATCCGTACGTTGCCCATCTAACAAATGGGCTTCGGTTGTCCAGCCCGCACGGGACGAGTCACCTCGGTAGGCTGAATTAACCAAGTCCGCAATCGCCGCGCTATCTGCGGCTACTGCAAACGAGAACTCAAGGCTCATAACAATTTCCGTTTTTGCGCTAGAATAAATAATTCGCGGCCTTGGCGGCGCGGATTTGATTTTCTCCAGCGGGACCAAATCAGGGTTTGGAAACGTTTTTTCAAAGTTTCGCGATATTCCCACTCGGTTCCACCAAACGGGGGGCCTGTGCGTTTATACATGCAGAAGAGCGTGGCCATCAATTGACCTTGTTCGTGCAGGCATCGTGACCAAACTTGAACTAAATTATTTCTAAGTTTGGGATTGATGGCGCAAAAGCAGGTGTATTCGTAAACTAGATCGAATGAATTATTAAAACTTTCGGGCAATTTAAACACATCGGCCTGAACCCAAGTGATATTGTCTAAATGTCCGTAGAGTTTTTTTGAACGCTCAATTGCATGCTGAGAAATATCAACGGCGGTAACTTTATGCCCGTTTTCCGCAAAGAAAGCCGCATCATGACTGTCGCCGCAACCTAAAATCAAAACACGTGATTTAGGTAGCTTCATTCTAGGAAGCATGTCTTTCAAGGTTTCCGCAGGAGCGTCCATATTCCAACCGGGATTCACTTCGAATTTACCGGACGATTTTTGATGTTCGGGACTGGTGACAGTTTGAATTTCACCCGTGTAGGCCTGATTCCACCAGTCAGCGCTTTCGACTTGCGTTTCATCTTGCCAAATCGGCTGGATATCCACGCGCTGACCATTAAATACGACTGAATCGTCATCAAATTCATCTAAGCTATCAAAAAATTCGCCATACGCCGTTTTTGAAAATGAAAATGGAATTTCTTGTTTAGTTTCACCGTAAATACGATCCCAAGGATCTAAAAAGAATTTTGGCAAGAATTCAGTCGTAAAAGCTTCAGCTGTGATTTCTAACGTGTAATTGTAGTTAAACACCAAGACTACGTTTTGAGCTGTTTTATCAAAACGGAAACTTTGAACGATTAAAGGCGCATCGAATGCTTCGACAATGACATTTTCGCCCATAAGCTGGGAGGCAAATGAGCGATTGGGTAAGTAGTGCAGCTGGGCGAAAAAATCTTTGGCCGCAGCGGTTTCTTCGATTTGTCGATTGTCGAAAACAATCCAACCGTTTTCATCGACTATGGCGAAACGGTCGGGGGTTTTTGAAGTGTTCATTTTTAGTGCAACTTTTTACGTTAAAACTAAGTATTAAACCTAGTGAGCAGCTTTTGGCGCTTCTTGTTTAGGCTCTTGGGCTCCAGGAACATATCGTGGTGCTGAAGCACCGTCAGCTGGAAGCGGCGGAGTCATTGGGTTCTCAGAGGGTGGATTTTGAGATTGAGTCGTAGACGGGTTTTCATCTGGTGTCTGATTGTCCGGACTTACCGTTGAACCTTCATTAAATGAAATAGAGTCACCTTTAGTTACCAAAGACTGAACGGTCCATTGATCCAAACTTGGGTTATCCGAAACATCGCGGAAAAGAATGGCTTGGCCATCAATCACGCGCTCAGTAGATTCGTTCTGAGCATTTGTTTCTATAAAACGATAGGTAAAATCCGCCTGAATTTTACGATCCCCCATATCTTGGGTCCAAATTTTAATGATTTCCACGCTTTTCGTGTCTGGCTTACGAGACTTGATAGTGGATTCGATCAGCTCTTTCATTTTCGATTGAATGTCCGAGTGCGTCTCGAAATCAATAGGGGAACTGCTGTGTACAACATGCCATGTCCATGACAAAAGGATCACAAAAACTATCAGACTTAGAATTTTCATCATAGAATATTACCTCTATTTTATGTTAGACACTATAGCCAGATAAGTCATTAATGGCAAAATGAAACTCAAAGTTTTTCAATATTTTTGATAAAGGTTTTCAAGACCGTTACAGAACTAAAACTTCGAAAGGGTGATATGCAAATGGACTGGATGAATTCACTGTTGAATAAGCGAGCGCAATTTGAAAAAAAGGTGCTTGAAAATTGGACTCAGGCGCAAGGTCTGGTCGGACACATGGTTGAAGACAAGCTTTGGCAGAACCTAAAAGTATTTTTTGAAGTCAAAGGTATCCGCCCCCATATCGTGGACTTCATGTCGTATGTGGAAAAATGGACTCCGCAAGCCTCCAGAGAAGCATTGAGTTATTTCCTAGACTTTTTCAGACCGTCCACCCTGGGAATGGGTCTTCGCGTTTCAAAATTAAATGATACACAGATTGAAGTCGTCGTTCCTAAGCGTCCAAAAAACGTTGACGAAGAAGGCGACTGGTTAGATTCGGCCTTAATCACGGCGGGCGTTGAAAGCTTTAAAATCTTGTGGCTTCGCCATGCCCCGATCGGGGAATTTCATTTTCAAATCGACAAGGTCGTTTATGAAAAACGTAAAAGCGAAGAGACAGAATCTTTGCGTGTACGTTACGAGTTATCAGCCGAAGCACGCGAAGCCGCTTTAACAGAGCTTCGTTCACAATCGGTAACCAATGTAGATTCAACATTGTTCATTTTTGATGATAAGGACGCTATCGTTTCTGAAATTAAAATTGTTTCTAGATTAAAATCATCACTTCAATTGAAAGAAAAAAACTAAAGAGAATTTTTTATGGCTATTATTGAAACAGAAATTGATTCCTCGGGCAGTGATTTTGCGGCCAACAAAAAATTTATGATGGGTCTTGTAGAGGAACTACAAAGCCGTATTAAATCTGTAAAAATGGGCGGTGGTGAAGACGCTCTTAAAAAACACAAAAGCCGTGGTAAACTTTCCGCGCGGGAACGTATTGAATACCTTGTCGATGCGGGCACTAGCTTTTTAGAGCTATCGACCCTAGCCGCGTGGGATGTTTACGATAACGAAGCCCCAGGTGCCGGCGTAGTCACTGGGATCGGCGTGGTTTCTGGCGTTGAAGTTATGATCGTCGCTAACGATGCGACGGTAAAAGGGGGAACGTATTTTCCTTTATCTGTGAAGAAGCATTTGCGTGCACAAGAAATCGCACGCGAAAATGGTCTTCCGTGTATTTATCTAGTGGACAGCGGTGGCGCGTTTTTGCCATTACAATCAGAAGTATTCCCTGATCGCGATCATTTTGGTCGTATATTTTATAATCAAGCTCAAATGTCGGCTGAAAATATATCGCAGATTTCCGTTGTCATGGGTTCGTGTACTGCGGGTGGTGCGTACGTTCCATCAATGAGTGATGAAAACGTAATCGTAAAAGAAAATGGAACCATCTTTTTAGGTGGCCCTCCGTTAGTGAAGGCCGCAACCGGTGAAGAAGTATCCGCGCAAGATCTGGGTGGTGCACAGGTGCACTGTGAAGTCAGCGGGGTTACCGATCATTTTGCAGAAAATGATGAAGATGCCTTAGAAATCACTAAAGAAATCGTGAAGCATTTAAATAAACGTCGTGAAATGCCGATTACGCAAAGTCCGTATCAAGAACCTAAATACCCGGTCGAAGAGCTCTACGGTTTAATTCCTGAAGATTCTAAAAAACCGTTCGATGTTCGTGAAGTGATTGCCCGGCTTGTGGATAATTCAGATTTTCATGAATTTAAGCCGTTGTACGGTAAAACATTAGTTACTGGTTTTGCTCATATCTGGGGTTTCCCAGTGGGCATTATCGCTAACAACGGCGTTCTTTTCAGCGAGAGTGCTTTGAAAGCCGCTCACTTTATTGAATTATGTGAACAGCGCCAAGTGCCGTTGATTTTCTTGCAGAACATTACCGGTTTCATGGTGGGTCAGAAATATGAAAACGAAGGGATCGCAAAACATGGCGCCAAGATGGTTATGGCCGTCAG
>DDTZ01000044.1:0-47295 GCA_002344565.1 Bdellovibrionaceae bacterium UBA2351
CGCAGAAACATCGTTTGATCCACTGGGTATGTTCAATGTGGGCGGCGTAGCGGTTCAAATTAACGATATGATGTTCACTATTAAAGATAAAGCCGGCAATCCGATGGGTTACTTTACGTTTGTGGGTCAAAAAGCCCCATTCAAAGGTGGGTTTTTCATTTCCCACAAAATCGATCCCAAATTAGGTAAGATTTTGGACGAGTACTACATCAATTAAATCGAATCTTAACAATAATTTAGCCAGTCCAATAGGTAAGGAATTAGGAAACTAATTCCTTGCCGTTAAAAAAAAGCTCCGTTAGCATCAGATTTGTAATTAAATAAACCGCATCGAAACGGATCTCGAAGGAGTTTTTTATGGCTAAATCTAAAAAGAAACCCGCAGCTAAAAAAGCAGCACCAAAGGCAAAAAAGGCAGTAAAAGCCACAAAGAAAGCAGCGCCAAAAGCGAAAGCTAAAGCGACTAAAAAAGCAGCTCCTGCAAAGAAAGCCGCTAAAGCGACTAAGGCTAAAGCACCTGCAAAAAAAGCAACAGCAAAAGCAGCAAAGAAAGCCGCTCCAAAAAAAGCAGCTAAAAAACCAGCTCCTGCTAAAAAAGAAAAAAAAGCAGCAGCGGCAGCCGCTGGCGCAGGAATGATGATCAGTGAAGAAACTGAAAAATCATTAGACGAATTAACATCTGAATTCGAAGATGATTCTGAAATGGAAACCGTAACTGGTTTAGATGATGAACCAACAGCTGAAGACGAAGATGACAATTGGGATGATGCTGAAGAGTCAGAAAAATTCGAAGACATGGAAGAAAGCGATGACGATATGTCTGGCGACGATGATGAAGATTCAGACGACGAAGACGAAGATGACGGCGAAGAAGGTTACTTCTAGTCTTTCATTTCAAATGAAAATTCCAAAAGCCCACTTTCGAGTGGGCTTTTTTTTGCGTGAAGCGAGTTCTCGTTAGATTCCTAACCTAACACCCGCGAAAAATTCTAACCCCGGATTTCTGTAGCCGTAGCTTTCATCGTATTTTTCCGATAACAAATTCTGACCACGGAAATACAACGACATTTCCTCGAGAGACATTGATCGTGCAAAACCCTCCGACAACTTGAAAATATAACTTGTACTCAAGGTCGTATAGCTCGGAAGACTTACTGTCTGTGTAGAGCTTTTTGTATCGTCTCGCGGACCACGGGCGACAAATTCAAGGTTCCAAGTCGATTGTTCATCCTTCTTGCTATAGACGAGGCTAGCACTTTGCAAAGGGCGACGAACCAACCATTTACCTGTATTAACATCACGTGGCTCCTGATAAGCCATATTCAGCGTTAAACGCTGATCGAATGTAAACCGATACGTCGCTGCGGCCTCAACACCTTTGGTGATTGTTCGGCCTACGTTGTAATATTGAAGCGGATTTCCGCGCGCGGCAATTAAGTTCTCGATATGGGTTTCAAATAACGTGATCGAGGTTTCAAATTCTTCGCTGATAACTTTATCGTGACTTAAAGAATAGGTCCTAGACGATTCGGGATTTAACCACGTATTACCCTTGTTTGAAAACAATTGATACAAAGATGGCAATCGATAGCCCGTTGAGTGTTCCAACTTGAACTCGCCATACTGAACCCCGATTTGATATGTGCTCACATCACGGAAGTTTAAGTCCGTATCATAGCGATAGCCGGCTTGAAGGGATAGATCACCCACAGGCAACCATTCAACTTTTGTGAATGTTCCTACCATTTCATTCGCTTGTTCCGCGCGAAGAGTTTTAAATTCCTCGTACAACATATATTCCTTTTGAAAACTGGCACCAACGTCCCATTTCCAATTTTCTGCGTTTAACAAACGAAATTCAGCCCGCACAGGAATAAGATAGCTTTTATAGACTTGGTTATCTTCGGTTGAACTGTATTGATTCATTACTTGATTATAGGTACGTTTAGCATCAACGAAACCCACTGATAATAATGGCCTGTACCAAATAGAGTTATTTCTGAATGCCATTTGAAACTGATTTACTTCACTTGAAGTTATAAAATCCATAGTATCCGCGGATTTGAAATCACTGAATGAAAAGCCGGTCGGGTTTTCGTTTCGATCGGTTGTATGAGAAAGCTTTACGTTGAATTGATAATCGTCTCGATACAGGTATATGGCCTCTACATTATCTTTACGACGCTTATACTTAAAGTCGGAATTTGCAACTGGGCTTGGAGAGTTCTGATATTGGTACTGTCCGCGAACGATAGCCATCGAGTTTTCGGAAACCTTTTTATAAAAATCCCCACTGACTTCGCGATAGTCATTGACGCCTCCTTGGATATCTAAACGATGATTTGTTTTCCAATCTTTGGGTAAGGTTTCGATCTTAATCACAGCGCTCAAGGCTTGACCGCCATACCATACCGACTGACTACCTTTAATCACTGTAATACGTTGAACCGAGTTCAAACTTATCGAGTTCAAATTAAAAGATCTTTGGACCGTAGACGCATCATAGACCGGAATATCATCGATTAAAATTAGTATCTGGCTTGAATCCCCGCCTCGCACTAACAATGAATTTGGTTGAAAAGCAGAGTTGGTAATATTGATATTTGCTTTTGTTGAAAGCAGCGCCGACATGTTTGGAGCTTTTGAGTCCTGAATTTCCTGCTCATCAATCACGACTCGAGACGACGTCGAGAACGACGAGTCATATACTTTGGTTTCGTAAGTCGGAGTCGATGATGATGGCGTTACTGTAGTTGTTTGTGCCGACACCAAAGAGGCAGCAGCTAATATGCATAAAAGAGTAAAAATATTTTTCATCGCCTGATTTTTAATCCAAAAACAGACGAATTCAACATTTGACTGCTAAATGAAAACTAGTTGCCCTTAAATACCTGAACAGTGGCACCGTTGATTTGCAAACTTGGCTGCAATGATTCGATCAATTTGTTAGGCGAGAGCATCATCATTAGGGAGATATCTTTAAACGGAATTTCTTTTTCGGGGGTTACAGCTAATTTTACTGAACGAGGATTGTTCACAAATTCGCGCAGCCCTGACGTAATTTCCGAGTTATCCGTTGCGTTTGCGGGGTCACGATTACTGTCTGATTTCCTAGAGAGAGCCAAATACGATTCTAAAGGCACATTATTTTTTTGTGCTAAAGTTCTAATGTTAGTTACAAGCGAATTATCAACATACTCAACCGAAAACTCTTTTACAGAGCTTTCGTTAAACTGCGACAAATCCTTTAAATCAAAGGCTTCCGGCAAGGTGAAATCTGTCAAATGAGCCGTCACACTTATTTTACCCATTTTAAACCCTTCGACGGAAAGTTCGTTCAAGTAAAAATCCTTACTTTCTGATTTGTAATTATAGTCTGAAACAACATTAAGAACTAATTTCTCGTAACCTAGTTCGGCTAACGCCTTCTGCACTCTTGGTGATAAGTATTGTTCGTTCAGTTCTAAACGATGAATAGCGATTTTCAATTTCGTTAAATCCGAAAGATCTATTTCTCCTTGGGCCACACCCATCGCTTCGCTTAAAGACCAATTTGAAAAATCAACATTGCTGGTCGATATCACCTTATCGCCTTTGCTGGTATTGATAGCTAAACCATTGACCCGAATTCTTAGCGGAATATAAGACAGACGCACATCTTCAAACGTCACATCGATGCCGTATTTAATGGCGTTTTGCTGCACTTCACTCATGTAGGCCTGAAGGTGCTCTTGAATCAGCTGTGGAACAACGAAATTTAAACTTAAAAATGCTGTGATTAAAAAACTAAGGGCGATGACTTTGATTTTCACGAAATTTCTCCGAGCCTGGGTAGCTGCTGGTTACCTAATTCAGATCGGGAGAAAGGCCATAAAAATAAAGGCTGAATCTTGGAAAAATAAGAAAATTTTTCTGTCTCAAAAAAAGAAAAAGGGCTTTTACTAAAGCCCTTGAAAACCACTAACGTTCTGTATTGTTTGGCCGGAGTTAACGTTCAATTGGCCCGTTTCTGTATAAGTTTATTTCATCGGTTTTGAATGTACCGCAAACTTATCGAATTCACCGTATTCGTGAAGCTTGTTGTACAGAGTCTTAATCGTAATACCTAGGCTGTTAGCCGCTTGCGTTTTATTACCGCTAAAGTGACCAAGAGCTTTAAGGATGTACTTTTTCTCGATTTCATAAAGTGGGATGTTTGGATCATACTCTAAGAAATCAATTTCAACTTCTGGGCTTTGGATATAGTCTGGTAGATCACCGATTTCGATTTGGTGACCTTCAGAAAGAATTTGTAAACGTTCACACACGTTTTGTAATTCTCTGATATTTCCTGGCCAGTCATATTTCATCAACAATTGAACCGCTTCCGTAGAAATCGTCTTCATCTTGCCGTATTGAGCTTGTGGAGACTGGTTCATAAAGTGCTGGATCAAAAGAGGAATGTCCTCTTTACGACGTCTTAAAGGTGGCGCGTTTACTACGATCGTGTTGATACGATAGAATAAATCTTCGCGGAAGTTACCCTTTTGAACTTCTTGATCAAGCTCCCTGTTTGTAGCCGAGATTAAACGAATATCTACTTTGATTGGGTCTTTACCACCCACACGGAAAATTTCGCCTTCTTGGATAAAACGTAAAAGTTTAGCTTGGATACCATGAGAAAGCTCACCGATTTCGTCTAGGAAAAGAGTTCCACCGTTAGCTACTTCTGCTAAACCGATCTTACGTGTGTAAGCACCAGTGAATGAACCTTTTTCGTGTCCAAACAATTCGCTTTCAAGCAATGTTTCACGTAAAGCACCGCAGTTAATAGCTACGAAAGGACGGCTCTTACGAGTCGACTTTTCATGTACCGCGCGAGCCAGTAACTCTTTACCAGTTCCAGACTCACCCAACACCAATACGTTGGCATTTGATGGGGCTACACGGTCGATCATCTTCATCAAGTTACCCATCGCTTCGGATTGGTAAATGATAGAGCGAGTGATCTGCGCTTGAGCTGGTTTAGCCTGCTCAATAGGCTTGCCCCAAAGCACTTGGTTTTGGGATTGGCTCGTCGGTAGGACCTGAGACGAGGAATTTGAATTATCGTTCATACGTTCCGCCTTTGTGTGATAAATTCATTCCAGTATGTAGTTTTTGAGTGAGGCATCCCGGGAGACGATTATGTCTCAGAATGATGCGGCGTCACTTACGCATTGCAATATAGTCTAGGTTAAGTAATTTTTGCAAGAAAAATTTTGCATGGTGTTATAAAAAATTTAGGATATTTCAAAAAATGACCCCACTAGAGGCCAGTCAGGAAATAGATAACTATCTGAAATATATGCAGAATATAAAAACCTGCAGTCCTCATACAGTGAGGGCCTATAAAAAAGACTTAGACGGTTTTTTTGCCCCTGTAAAAAGTTCAAAGTCGACCACAAACGATCTGAGAACCTACTTTTCAACCCAATTATTGGAGCTGGGGCGACTCAGTCTAGCCACCCGAAATCGTAAAACAGGGACCCTAAAGAGCTTTTTAAACTGGCTTTACGAAACTCGTAAGATTGATTCGGCTTTATCAGAATTTTACCACTCCCCAAAGGTTCCTCGCAAAATACCCCACTTCATTTCTTTTGATGAAGTCAGTGGCTGCCTGCAGTTTTTGGGTAATCGCACAACACCGATAAAAGAATTCGAAGACCTTACTCAACGTCAGCAACGTCTATTATTTTTACTTCTCTACGGTGCTGGCTTGCGTATATCGGAAGCCTGTCAGCTGAAAGTGCGCGATGTTGACGAGTTCGATCGAAAAATCCTTATCCGCGGTAAGGGCGCCAAAGAACGTATTGTCGTTTGCCCTGAGTTTGTTTGGGACGAGTGGATTCACTATCGAAATTACGTGAGGTCCCGATTGACATCGGTTTCTAGCAAACACGAATTCGTGTTCTTTCGTTATCACGACGAAAATTTTTCTGACGAGCCTATCAATGAACGCACTGGCTATGGATGGATTCGAGCGATTGGCGCGCAGTCTGGCCTGACTCAAAGCTTGAATCCCCATGCTCTTCGCCATAGCTTTGCGACGCACCTATTGAACAGCGGAGCGAACTTGCGCGTAATTCAAAGTCTTTTAGGTCACTCAACCTTGGCTGCGACAGAGAAATATACTCACCTAAATTTATCGCAGCTGTATCAAACAATGGAGAAAGCGCATCCACTCGGGAAACTTAAAAAACCTTAGTCCACAGCGGTTTGAGGCTTACCTCCCGTTTTTCCGTTTTCGTTCTTCACGATAAATGGGCGTGAGCTAGGTATTCTCTAACTATTTTTTCTACCCTGGTGGATTGGTTTCTGGCTTCAATTGCAACTGGTTCTAGCGTTGTGAATTGAGTTAATGGAGTGCTTAGGAACGGGATCATCCATGGCTCTTGCTCTAGCACACCTTGTTCCGCTAAGAGTTTTAGGAAAAACTGTACTTTTAGGATGGGCAAATGGATTTGGTAATTGAGGCTTTCTGTTGAGAGATTTTTTAGGCAGTGACCTAGTAAATTGTAAAGTGAATCCGATAGGCTATCGCCTTCTTGTGAAACTTTAGTGATGCATTCTACTGCGAACAATCCAAATTGTAACACATCGTAATCTTTTTTTAGTGACGCAAAATCATTTAGCAATTGGGCTTCTTCTAGAACTGATAGTTGCTGTTTGTTGGCCTTGTCTGAATAACTCAGCCTTACGTGATGAAGTGGCTCTAGCACCCCACCGCCAAAACGTTTTCGGCTCTTGAGTGCGGAGCGGGCCAAGAATGATTTTTTTTCACCGGCGGCTGAAATGCCGGTCACGATTAAATCAGACTCACCATAACGAACTTTTTTTAATAAAATAAATGTGCCCGTTTGTTTCGTCAAAGCTCTGCCTCTCTTTTATCGAGTGGCCTCTAGAAAATCCACTCCGATTCAGCCTCAATACCACTGACAATTTCATCAATAGTTGCTTTGGATGGAATATCTTTGGGATCATTGAAAGACAAGCTAATTAAACCACGCAATAAATCATCAGATACCTCTGGCTGTATCCAAGAGCGTATTGATTTCGGGCTATTAGAAACACAGTCAGAATAGGATTTTACCTTTTCAAACCCCTTCTCCTTTAACTTCTCGGCCACAAGATCGCCATGGAGCATGTCAAAAATCAGAAGGGATCGGTCCCATACGCGCTGACCTGAATACGCCCATTTCGTTTGCGACAATGAGTTTTCCCAAGTTCTAATTTCGTTTTCAAATTGAGGGCTCGTTCGTTTTAACAACGTAGACCAATTATCTTTCCAACGAATATTTTGATACGCTCCTACCGCAGAATATAACTTTGCTCGTTCTGGCAGAAATGTCACACTTAAATCTGTACTGGGAACTTGAATGCTATACGAAGAAGGCAAAGGTTTTAGATTTGCAGTATATTCATGACTAATCAGAATGAAAAATATTTTCTTGGTACTTGCCCAAGCTTCAATCTGCTCATGTGGATAGGCTTCACCCGTGAGCGCATGATTTTTAAAATATACTAAAAATAAAGTGTCTTTGTTTAACCCATCTATAATACTTTGCCCGCCGTCAGTTGCCTTTTGAAGGTCAGACATTTTGATATTTTGAATCTGATAACTTTCACGAACAAAATACGGTTGCGAATTTTCTAGTAGAGGAGATACACCACTTACCCAGGCGATACTTCGCTTGTGTGCATAGAGTTGGGCGAGGCTAATTAGCAAGTCATGAGTTGCCAAAAACGGATTTATATAACTACGAATCTGGTTCTGAATTCCCAATTCATTCTTTAATCGAAAGTTAACCAGGTCCCATTCTTCTGGACGCGAGAAAGATTCAAATACCATAGATACATTAGACCTGATTCAATTTCGTTTTTCTATAAATTGATTGTGACTATAGGAACAAAGGACTAGTATCAGAAATGATTTAGGAGGGGCTTTCCATGAAAAATTTGGTCTTATTATTATGTTTACTCGGTTTTGGCTCAGCACACGCACTTGTAGAGGCACGTTTGACATATGGGGCTCTTGGCAGCAAACCAGACCTAACGACTATTTACAGCGGAGCTACTGAAGTTCCAGCCGTATCAGCAAATGCTGGAATCGGTTTCGACGCGATCTTTATTGTACCTGTAATAGGTATCGGTGGTGGTATTCGTTATGAAAACCTAGGCTTCAATACAAGCTCTGGTGGTTTAGAATACAAATCCCAAGCGACTCGAACATCAGTTATCGTTAACTGGCGTTTAATAAATACATTAATGTATCTTGGCCCGATCGCAACAGTTGGAATGTCTCACACCAATAATATTAAGTGGACTGAAGGCTCAAGTGCTACCGATTTTTCGCCAGACACAACATCGAGTTATTCAGTCGGTTTGGAAGCGGGAGTTCATTTATTAGGCTTCTTAGTTGGGGCCGAAGCGGGTTACCAAAACATGAAGTGGAATAAAGTAAAAGACTCGACAGGGACCTTCACCGCAACGCCAGATCTAGACATGAGCGGATCTTACATGAAAGTGATCCTGGGTTTTTCAATTTAATTGGCAACATCATTGCTAAAAAAAAGCCCAAGGTTAACTTGGGCTTTTTTTATTTCTTTTTCCTAAGTTCAATTTTCAAATCTTTATCGCCAGGCTTAATCTTCTGTTCAGTCGGCGTCGCGCCCTCAGGGCCTGATTTATCTGATGCATTTCCCGTCACAGAGTAACGAGCATAAACAGTAAATGGTCCTTCAAATGGCGTTCCTTGAACCATAGCATTTTCACTGCTTAGCTGAAACTTCACTGGAAATTTTGGATCTGTGATTCTTTGTACAGCCACTGGCATTTGGCCATCGCCCGCTTTAGCACCTGCTTTTTTTGCAAATATAAATAGCGTTCCGCCTTTGATTTCTTTTTCTAAACCTTTTTCAGCAGATACCGTTCCCGAAATTGAGTTTCCAAAAGCGGAAACAGTCATCAAGCTTACATATAAAATTACGATCATTTTTTTCACTTTTGCCTCCGTAAAAAAATTATACCTAAACACTTCATATCACTTTAAAAAACAAAAACACCTCGTTCTTTTGTTCTCTAGCAAGATCATCGTTTCGTCCAGAAAAAAATACCTTCACATGACTTTGACGCTATTACATGACGAAATAAAACCTCACAAAGAAAAGGAGGCAACATGAACACAACTAAAACGTATAAGTTTGGTGATTACACTTTTAAAACTTATTTCAAAACAGCCGGTGAAGGTTGGGAAATCGGTTTAACATGCGGAAACAAAGTATACTTTGTGGGTAACTTTATTCGCGAAAAAGAAGCTAAAAAATGGTGGAGCTATTTTAATAAATACGTAACTCATTTCTTCCGCAAATACGAATTCTACGCGGATGCACCAAAAGATTTCTATGGTCAATTTATGGCAACTTTCGTTTACCGTGAATACTATAATTTCCTATTTGAGCTATTCGACGGCTACAACGGCCACTATGAAAAAGAATATGCAAAGTTCTTTAAAAAATACGAAAAATTCGCACGTCTTTACGCAGCTTAAACTTTTGTTTCAAAGACTGCCTGTTCAATCAGGGACCCTTAGCGGTCCCTTTATATTTCTCGCCCAGGCTTTCTAATACAAGCCTTGGCCAACATCAGCTCGTTAAAATCAGAATCTGTTTTGTCACATTCAGCGTTTCTAAAATCTTTTAAAATCTTTAACATTTCTTGAAAATGTAGACTGTGTCTTTTCTGCTCATAAAATTTCTCTTCAATTGGAAACAAATGAGCTTCCAATATATGACTCGTGTCTTCGAACTGAATCACTGTTTTTAAAGACGAGTAAGGCATATGCGACGGCATTCGGTCTTTTAAAAAACCTAGATAACGAAAAATTTTTGCTAAAATCGTTTTTGCATTGATTCTCCAAGAATCAACGAACTGATAGTTATCAATAATCGTCCAGTTATAAATACTTTGGATTATAGCATCTTGCATTCGAATCTTCCTAAGCAAAGGAATTGAATCGGCTTGATCATACTTTCCTAAATAACGGTACTCGGCCAATAAATCAAATCGCGAATCAAACTCGATATCACCAGGCGCAAATATCTCGCTTGATTCAATACCCATGTTTTTCAAAAACGAAGTTGATTTAAACTTGGTCGTCATCGATTTATTTTCTGGAAGCAACACTTTTGACGAAGATGCCGAAAGAAATGCATTTTCTATAAGTTCCGCACAGAATACGGTATCAGCATCAAGGGAACTCATTCTGAAATCATAAGGAATATTATAACCGTGCTTGTCGATAAAACTCCGGGCCAATTCATAAGCGGCCTTACCGGCTTTATCAGCAACTTCGGAGTCTTTAAATCTAAAATGAACAACACGTGCCTCTTTTTGCTTTAACCAATTTTCAAACGGACTAACCTTTGTACCGTATGGAATTAACGCTTCAATAATCACTTTTTCATTTTTTTCGTTTAGACCTAGGATTGCTAAATGGCTAAACTGCAGCTCTGTATCACCAATTCGTGCAATCATACCGCTTACGTAACTTTTTCCACGAATTAAAAATAAATCTCCGACTTGAAAATCGACTTTATCTACGTTTTTCATTAACTGAGGAAATTCACCACTTAAAATATCGCTACTAAAATTTGTAATTTTCTTTCGTTCTATTAACCATTCGATTAGCATATCTTCCATAAATCGAACATATCGGGTTGAACGCCTAATATTTTGTAAGCACTCGAAACTGAGTCTACCCTGACGAGCTAGCTCTCTTTGCTTTTTCCGCACCATTAACTGAATATGAAAAAGTTTTTTTAGGGTGTCGGTTCCTTTTTCTTCTAGCTCGGCGACATCTTTTTCCGTTTGCGGAAAAAAACTTTCACTTTTTAAACGATCAATTTTATCCAACTTATCAGAAATGAATTCAACACACTTATCTGGATTTTTTAGGTTCGATTCAATTTGATCGATACCCTTTGCCACTTCGTTTACAAAATTCAGAGGTTTTAAGATCATCGTATTTATCTCTGTATGAGAATCATTAGCAAACGCAGGTAACGAACTCAAAGCAAGTATAATTAAAAATATCATACTTTAATGATCAGAATCCTGGCTAAATTTAGCAAGGCTTTTATTTGTACTTAGTCCCATACATAAGGGGATCTATTTATTTTTTACGATTAAAATATCAGCGAACACAACTAGACCTATACCAGTCATCTGAAGCAACGACATCTTTTCCGCAAAGAACAAAAACGCTAATAGTGTCGCCGTGATCGGCTCAATCATTACCAGGATACTGGCTTGCGGCCCCGGGATTCGTTGTAACCCGGCCAAGAATAAGCTCAATGGCGCTATGGTTCCGATAACACTTAATCCAACAAATAATTGCAGGTGACTAAACTCAGGACCCACAAATTGCTCAAACGTTGGCTGATGCATCGTCGCCAAGCATAACCCTGCCGAAAGCATCACATAAAAACTGGAAGTCAGCGGATGAATGTTCTTTTGAAAACGATCTGATAACAGTACATAGGCAGCATATGTGATTGCAGCGCCCATACCAGCATACACACCAAGTGCATTTTTTACTTCAAATTCATCTTTTAAAAGCAAAAACATCCCGAACAAAGCAATCAACAACGCGATTCCAACTTTTTTATCAAAAGGATGTTTGAGGAATAAAACAGAACCTAAAAAAACAAAAACAGGAAATGTAAATAGTAGCATCGCGCTAATACCAACACTTAGGTATTTAAACGAAATAAAATAAAAACTAGAAAATACAGCGTAGCCTAAAACACCGAGCAGAATACATGTTACAAACTGCTCTTTAGAAACTTTAAATAAATCTATTTTCTTTGCGATCTTTAGACCAAGAAAACACATCCCAAGCAAAAACGAGGCAAACAAAAAGCGAATAGATAACACGGTCCCGGCCTCAAGGCCCGCTTTTATAAATAGTTTTCCGAAAATCCCAAGACTTCCAAAGCAAATCCCTGCCATTAAGATAAAAAAAACCCCAGTATAAAAACCGGGGCTTCTAAACGTCGAATTCGCCAAGGGGATTAAATTCCTTCCTTGTGACGTTCTTCATCGTCAACATGCGACTGGATTCCACCCTTAAGAGACGGACGGTACGCGAGATGATTGATGTCATACGTAAAATTAGTTCCGCTTAAACCCGGAGTTTGCCACTCAGGTCCTAAACGAATTGCATCGACCGGGCAGGCTTCTTCACAGAAACCACAGAATACACAACGTAAAATATCGATCTCATACGCAATTGGAAACTTCTCAACCTTAGGATCTGGGTTCTCGTCTGCTGTGATTTTGATACACTCAGCAGGACAGTTCGTCGCGCACAACATACATGCCGTACAACGGATATTACCATCTTTTTTAACTGTAAGGATGTGATTACCTTTAAAGCGTGAGCTGTACTCATACTTCTCTTCTGGGTAATTTAGCGTCACCATCTGTTTTTTAGACACGATATTCTTAATCATGTGCTTCAGAGTGATACCTAAGCCAGTTACGATCCCTGGAAGGTACCATTTGCTGGATTGCCCCGCTTTTTGAACAACGCTCATAATGAACCTCGTTTAAACACGAATTCGTTTTTCTTTCTATTCTCTAGCATAACTTGGTCTTGGCGACGTTTGTTTTCTAGAAATGCTGGTTTTTCAATTTGCGCCATTGGAACAGTTAAGTTCTTACCTGACATCAAGATTGCCGTTTCAGTCAAAGTTAAAGCTTCGTGAACTACAGTTGTGGCGCGCTTGAATTTTTGCTCCAAACCAGCTGCGTTTACGAATGTACCTTCTTTTTCGACGAACGTTTTCAAAGGAACAATCGACACTTTATTGTTTAGGCTTAGTAATGAATCCACTTTCGCAGCACCTAACCAAACAAGGTGTTCCGCTTGTGAGAATAACTTCACATACGATTCCAAATTATCAAATACAGCTTTATTTTCAGGACCAGCTACGATCAATGTTTTAATTGATTTGTTCTTTAGTCCCGCTTCTAAATCGCCCCAAACGCCTTTGATTTGGTGCTTTTCAAGAACTTGCAACAAACCTTTAGTGTTAGGATTTTTATCGCCGCGAAGTAATAAACCATCAAATGAATCGAATGATTCTTTGTTGTTCACCCAGTGATAGATTTTAGTAACACCAAATTCTTTTACCATTGAGCTCACCATCGCTTCGTATTCTTCAACAGTGTATTGACCTGTTAGAACCATTGCGACTTGGTCTTTTTTAGCTTTGATTTCTTTGTGAAGTTCTTTTGCCAATGCGCCTGGAGCCATTTCTGTTTGCGCGCCATTTTGACGTACGATACCCGTTGTGAAACGCGCATCTTTGTTCAAGAACTTGTAGATGTCGCGACCTTCATCACACATCCAGTGTCCATTTACTTTTTCATTGTAAACTGGTTTTACACGGAAGAAGCCTTCTTTATTGAAGTACACTTTAACGTTACAGCCAGTTGAACACCCGTTACATACAGTTTCTGAATCCTTTAGATACCAAACACGTTGGCGGAAACGGAAATCTTTAGATGTCAATGCACCTACTGGGCAGATGTCCACTGTATTTAACGAGTATTTATTATCTAATTTCTTACCTTCAACAGTGCCGATCTCTGAACGATCGCCACGATTGAAAATACCTAATTCTGATGTTTTAGACACTTCGTCAGTGAAACGAACGCAACGTGAGCACAATACACAACGTTCAGAATCCAGAACCACTGTTGGACCTAGATCAACAACTTTGTGTTTCTTAACTTTGTGTTCCGCCATTTCCGGATCGTATTTACCGAACTCCATGTATTGCTCTTGTAATCCACACTCACCGGCTTGGTCACAGATAGGGCAATCCAAAGGATGGTTGATCAAATGGAAATCTAGTACCCATTTCACACCGTCTTTAATTTTTTCTGATTTGTTTGTAACTTTCATACCCTCAGTAACCACAGTATTACATGCGATTTGTGGGCGTGGGTTACCTTCGATGTCACAGATACATAGACGGCAAACACCCGCTACGCTTAATCCTGGATGATAACAATAATGGGCGATAGGCTCTTCTGTTTTGTAGAAGGCCTCCATGATGGTTTGACCGTCTTTTACTTCGACTTCTTTTCCATTAATGGTGCATTTGGGCATAGAAGCTTCCTCTCACTTTTGAACGACCTTCACGAACGTAGAATTCAAATTCATCTCTAAATTTGGTTACAAAACTCAAAACTGGTAATGCCGCTGCATCTGAAAGAGCACAGATCGTGCGACCCTTCATATTGTCAGCTACTTTTACTAGTAGGTCGATATCTTGCAAACGACCTTTACCTTCAAGGATTGAGTGAACGATTTTGTTTAACCAGCCCGTACCTTCACGGCATGGAGTGCACTGACCACATGATTCATGGTGATAGAAGTGCATCAATACGCCAAGCATATCGACCATACATTGTGAATCATCGATTACGATAACTGCGCCAGAACCTAACATAGTTCCCATTTGCGCTAGGCATTCGTAATCCAAAGTCGCCTTCATTGCCTCTTCAGCTGTTAAAACCGGAGCTGAAGAACCTCCCGGGATAACCGCTTTTAATTTACGACCTGGCTTCATTCCGCCACCTTCATTGTTGATCAAATCATTCAATGAATAACCCAAGTTAACTTCATAGTTACCAGGTTTACGAACGTTACCGCTTAACGAGAATAACTTAGTACCCGGAGATTTTTCTGTACCAAATTTTTTGTAAGCAGCGCCACCATCGCGGATGATGTATTTAACAGCGGCTAATGTTTCAACATTATTTACGATAGTTGGTTTTTGTAAGTAACCTTTAACTGCCGGGAATGGCGGTTTTAATTTTGGCTGACCTTTTTGACCTTCTAACGATGAAATCAAACCAGTTTCTTCGCCACAGATATAAGCGCCCGCTCCGCGGTACACATCCATATCGTGGTCAAAACCCGAACCTAAAATATTTTTACCAAGAAGACCCGCTTTGTACGCTTCTTGAACAGCTTGTTCTAAAACTTCAACTGGATAGTAGTATTCACCACGAACATAAATGTAACTTTTCTTAGATCCCACCGCGAATGCAGAGATAATCATACCTTCGATTAATTGGTGAGGCGCGCGTTCCATCATTAAACGATCTTTGAACGTACCCGGTTCGCCTTCATCGGCATTACAAACTAAATAACGAGGCTCATTGTTTTTTGGCAAGAAGCTCCATTTCATACCTGTCGAGAAACCCGCGCCACCGCGACCGCGCAGCCCAGAGGCCTTGACTTCGTCGATGATCGCTTGCGGTTGCATTTTTAAAGCTTTCGCTAAATTGACATAACCACCATGTTTTTTGTAGCCCTCTAAAAAGCGAAATTCATCTAAATGATAAAATTCCGTTAGTAATTTTGTTTCCATTACTTCATCCCTCGAAGAATATTCATTGCTGATTCTGGAGTTAAACTTTCATAGTATTTATCATTTACCTGCATCATAGGCGCCGTTCCGCATGAACCCAAGCACTCCACACGTGATACAGAAAAACGACCATCAGCCGTCACTTCACCTAACTTCACACCTAGTTCGTGGCAAATGTGGTTTGTTAATTCACGGCCACCTTCAAGAGCACAGGAAATATTCGTGCACACTTGAACATGGTGTTTACCCACAGGAACTTGGTTGAACATAGTATAGAACTTGAACACTTCATTGATCTTGCTCACCGGAATATCCATAACTTGCCCCAAGTGATGAATTACCGCTGTTGTGATAAAACCTTTGTTCTCTTTCTGTGCTACGTACAAAGACGGAATAATCGCCGACTCTTTGGTTTCATAGCGAGCCAATTCTTTTTTGACTTCCGCTAAACCTTCCGCAGACAGTTGAAATGTAGCTTTCGCAGTTTCTAACATTGAATCCCTCTTTAATTTTTTTATCTATCTAATTCACCAGCAATAACGTTCATGCTGGCTACTGTGGCAATGGCATCAGCTAACATCGTTCCCTTAACTACTGACGGGAATGATTGGTAGATAGCAAAGCATGGTGGACGACATTTCAAACGATATGGATTTGCCGAACCATCACTTACTAAGTAGAAGCCAAGCTCACCATTTGCGGCTTCCGTTGCATCGTAGACTTCACCCACAGGTGGACGTAAGCCTTTGATCACAAGCATGAAGTGATTCATTAAGCCTTCGATATTTCCATATACGTCTTTCTTTTCAGGAAGAACGATACCTTTATCGCGAACAGTATAATCACCACCAGGAACATTCTTGCAAACTTGTTCAATGATACGAATAGATTGCTTCATTTCTTCGATACGAACTAAGTAACGGTCATAGATATCGCCGCTGGTTCCTACCGGGACATCAAAGTTCAAACCGTCGTAGCCATAATAAGGAGACGTTTTACGTAAATCTAAATTTACGCCGCACGCTCTTAATAAGGGACCCGTGTAGCCCCAAGAAATCGCTTCAGCCGCAGATACGGGAGCTACACCTTGAGTACGCTTGATAAAGATTTTATTCGATATGAATAAACGATCGATTTCATCAACGGCCGCACGCATTTCTTTACAAAAAGCCATGACTTCATCGAACCAACCGTCTGGCGCATCTTGAGCCATACCACCAATACGAGTCATCGAAACCGTTAAGCGAGCGCCGCAAAGACGTTCAAATAATGTGTATACTTTTTCACGGTACGTGAATAAGTGGAAAAACGCCGTTAAGGCACCTAAATCCACGCCGCCTGTACCAACAGAAATAATGTGGTCGATGATACGAGATAGTTCAGAAATAATCACACGCATCGCTTGTGCTTTTGGTGGAATTTCAATCCCCAAAAGACGCTCTACGGTCTTGCAATAACCCACGTTATTCATCGGTGCAGAACAATAGTTCAAACGATCCGTGTACGGGATAACTTGGTTGTACGGATGAGTTTCCGCCATTTTTTCAAAACAACGATGAAGGTAACCGATTTCGCAATTCGCGCGAACGATCGTTTCACCATCAAGCTCAGCCATTACTCGAAGTGTTCCGTGCATCGCTGGATGCGACGGACCAATGTTTAATGGAACTAGGTTTTCATTCAACACGTCACCACGTTCATCACCAACGTTGTCAAAGTGGATTGGCAAAACATCCGTGCAATGTTGCTGACGATCCGCCTCGTAATCTTTACGAAGTGGATGTCCTTGGAACTGATGATGAGTTAGGATTTTTCTTAAATTTGGGTGACCTTGAAAACGAATACCAAACATGTCGTAGGCTTCGCGTTCGAACCAGTCCGCACCTTTCCAAACTTTTGTTGCCGTTTCAACGTGTTCACCTTCAGCCAGCTGAGTTTTCACGCGCAAACGACGACCATCTCGAGAGGCAAATAAGTGATAGATCACTTCAAAGCGCTTTTCGCGATTTGGATAATCCGCACCACATACGTCCATCAAGAAATCAAATTTTTGATTTAATTTTAAATGGCGAAGAACAGGAATCACGTCTTCTTTAGGAATTTCTAAAACATCATCACCAAACGAATGTGAAAAGCGATATTGGTTCGTTTTAAAATGTTTATCTAAATCATTTTTTAATTCATCGATTCTGTTCATGTGCTTGATCCCGCTTGGATAAGATTAGATTCGTATGGATTTTTCCAGTTATCACGCCAAGGACGTGGCTGATTCGTTGCAATCATACGCTGAAGTAACATGATACCATCCAAAACCGCCTCAGGCGTTGGAGGACATCCCGGAACATACACATCAACAGGAATTACTTTATCTGCGCCTTGCAGTACATGATAGGCGCGGTAGAAACCACCCGAGCTTGCACAGGCACCCATGGAAAGAACATATTTGGGTTCTAGCATTTGTTCGTAAATACGAACCAAGATTGGCGCCATTTTTTCTGTGATTGTACCAGCCACGAGAAGCAAGTCAGCTTGACGTGGACTAAAACGAACAACTTCCGCACCGAAGCGAGCTAAGTCATAACGTGGACCCATGACACTCATCAATTCGATACCGCAACAAGCAGTACCGTATGGAAGTGGCCACAATGCATTCTTTCTACCCCAGGCAACGATCGCGTCCAATTTTGTTGTGAACGCAAAAGAACGTGACATTTCGTCAATACTTTTATCGGCCATATTTTCACCTCGTTTTCATCTAGACATATAATGGTTACTTTATAATTTTGACTCTGACAACCGGATTATTCGCAGTAGTTCATTTGTAAAACTGCAGGCTTAGCTTCACCCGCGCCACTCGAAAATCGGCGATGAAAACAACTCTCACTTCGTCGCTCAAATCTGTCGGCAAACTGCCTCAAAATTTTGCATTTGCTCAAAATTTTCGCAAATTTTCTTAGACAAACCCGCAAATCCGAACTTTAATAGAACTCGACTTTGATCTTACACTAAAAAAACGCGAGAACATGGGTGTTCTCGAGGTAGATCAATGCACAAGGAGGGTTCAATGAAAGCTCTATTTTTAGTAGCAGCTATCGCAACGGCTATGCCTGGTTTCGCACAAACCGAGGGCGCCAAAAACATCAATTATCTGGTAAAATTTAAATCGACGAGCGCCTTACAGGCCGCTTTGAAAAAATCAGTCATGGGCACGTCGGCCAACAAAGATCAAAAAATCGAAATGGTCACCGAACAAATGGTCCTGATATCTGGCAAAAACGCCGCGACCGCACCCTTGATGAAAAACCAAAACATCGAATACATTCAGCCTGACTATGAATTGGGCCTTATTGAAACGTACAACGCTGAAGGCAAAGATCAAAAAGCCCAAGTTATGGACTATTTGATGAGCAATCCACAGCTTTTAGCCAAAGCTAAAGGGGACAATCCTATCATTCCTAACTCTCCACTTGCTGGAAATGCGCGCGACCCGCTCGTTAACAAACAATGGGGTATGTTAGACATGGGCGCAGCAGACGCGTGGCCAAAAGCAAAAAATAATAAAACGATCATCGTCGCTGTTATCGACTCGGGCGTAGATTACACGCATCCTGATTTGATTGCTAATATGTGGAGAAACCCTGGGGAAACCGGCATCGATACTCAAGGAAAAGACAAATCTAAAAATGGTCGCGATGATGACGGAAACGGATACATTGATGACGTCGTCGGCTATGACTTTGCGGCTAACGACTCTCTTCCGTATGATAAATCAACTCCGACTTGGCAATTATTTCTAGGCGGAGGAAACCCAGGCCACGGGACCCACTGCGCTGGCAACGTTGCCGCTCGTGGAAACAACGGCGTCGGCATTTCTGGGGTAGCCCCGAATGCGCAAATTATGGCGCTTCGCTTTATTTCTGAAAAAGGTAGCGGTGTAACATCAGCGGCAATCAAATCCATCCGTTACGCGGTTGATAACGGCGCTAAAGTTTTAAATAACTCGTGGGGCTCGATGGGCGAAAATCCGTCTGAAGGTTCTGCGAACAAAGCTCTTCGCGAAGCGATTCAATACGCAGAATCTAAAGGTGTGTTGTTTGTTGTAGCGGCTGGTAACGGCTACCAAGGCAAAGGCTACGACAATGATACAGCGGCTCGCCCTGCGTATCCAGCTAGCTATCCCTATTCAAACATCATTAGTGTTGCAGCTATCGATGTGAATGACAAATTAGGTAAATTTTCAAACTGGGGTTTAAAAACGGTTCACATCGGCGCTCCGGGCGTAAAAATTTACAGCACGGTTGTCGGTGGAAAATACTCTGACCAACCGATTCCATTTTTAGCGGTTTGGGAAGGTACAAGTATGGCGGCTCCACACGTAGCTGGCGCTGCGGCTCTATATTGGGCACAAAACCCAAATAAAACGATGGCCGAAGTCAAAGAAGCGATTTTAAAATCCGCAGTACAAATCCCTGCCCTACAAGGTAAGGTTGCTAGCGGTGGTAAGTTGAATTTAACAAACTTAATGAAATATTAAATTCTGTTTTTTATCTACACTTCACTGTAAAAACAAAAAGCAGTGAGGTGTAGATTCTGCTCATTTCCTCTATAAAACCAATAAATTTTCTTTATCTGATAGATTCCGTTAGCAGCACCAATCCATGCGTGTTAGGGTTCCTCCCAAAAAAACTACGGAGTTGAGATGAATTTTTTAGGTTTTCTAAAAGCACGTTTATTATTTATTGCGATGATCAGCACCGGCTTGTCCGCATTTTCTGCCGAAAATCTGACATTGCCACAAAGTGGAATTGGCCAGTACGTATCCGGCCTATCAACCGCTTTACTTGAAAAAGTCACACCGGCACAAAAAGAAAAAATTAAGTTATCATTCGACTCCAAAAAGCGAAATGAATGGCGGTATTTTCCGGAACCAAGTCTGGCGACAAAATTATTTTTTCCATCACGCGCTGGCGTTTCCTATTTGTCGCTAAATGACGACGCTAAAGTTTTGGTAGATCAGACGCTGGCCATTGCCCTATCAAACCAAGGCCTCACCACTTTGAAATCGATTTTAGAATTAGAGAAAAACAAATCAATCGAGTTTCGCGGCCTACTTAACTCGATTCTTTTCAAATATGGGCCTGAAAATTACTTTGTAACCATCTTTGGAACTCCTGGCGTTGGTCATTGGGCATGGCGTTTTGA
Source organism: Bdellovibrionaceae bacterium UBA2351 (assembly GCA_002344565.1). GTDB lineage: Bacteria > Bdellovibrionota > Bdellovibrionia > Bdellovibrionales > Bdellovibrionaceae > UBA2316. The sequence goes on from DDTZ01000044.1 coordinate 20,673, forward strand.
AGGTCATCACATTTCTGTGAACCTTACTTTTGTTGATTCAAAATTAGTTTCTACAAGTCCACTTTTTCTAGGCACAACATTAGCCAGCGTTGCTGTTGGTAACGAAACTATCCAGGTAATGCCGCAGCTGATTGTCGAGTTAAACACGTTTGCAAAAAGCTTATCTGACGACCAAAAAGTGACGGCGACTCAATCACTAAAAAATGTTCCTAAGTTTAATCCGGTAGCGCCTCAACTATTCGGCGGCGGAGTGAACACGAAAGTGTTAGCAGAAAAAGGACTCCAAGCCAGCCAGCTATCACGGCCACAGATTGAATCCTTAAAGTTGATCCTTACCGAGTTTGCAAAAGAACTAAACACAAGCACACGAGACCACCTAACAGAGCTTTTAGACGAAGAAAACATGTCGACAGCCGAAGTCTTATGGGCCGGCGATTTTGAAATGAAAGAACCATTCTATGTTCGCTTAAAATCAGCTAAATTTGTTTTCGAATTGAATACGTCTGAAGGCCATGCGGATCATTACCATGCCGCTTGGATTAGTCTATAAAACAAAAAGCCCTCGTTCAGAGGGCTTTTTTTGTATTTTAAACTCTCGATTTAAAATTATGGAACTCTTATTTTAACATTGGTTTTTGAACCAATTGAACCGGAAACCACCAGCACGCCTCGGAAGTTATTAATCTTACCGACATTGCCTTCCACTTTTAAAATACCACGGAAGTTATTTACTGATTCTAAATTGCCCTTTACTTCTAGGATACCTCGGTAATTATTAATCTCACTGATATCTGAACTTACGCAGCCTAAACCGCGGTAATTCACAACAACGCCAATTTCTTTGGAGTCAATCAGCGACAAGGCACGCGCGTTATTGATTTCATTGATAGACTGGGCACTTGCGCGTATTAACAACGCACGCACATTATTTATACTTGAAATATTTTTGATATTATTCAGTATCAATACTCCGCGATGATTATTAACACTTACCTCGTCTTTGTTTTCAACTTTTACAAAGCCACGAGTGTTGTTAATAACAGAACCACCCGACGCGGAAAGATTGTTGAATTTCAATTTTACTAAATCAGCGCAACTGATTTTCATACCATGAACATTACCGTCGTCGTCGGCATCAACGATATCTTTAGTGTCATTATCATCTTTATCGTCGCAACTACCACCACCTTTTGGACCATCTTTAGGCGGGACGATTACTGGTGGCTTTACAGGATCCATAGATCCATCATCCGCCGGTGGATCTTGCACATCACTTTGATCATCAGATTGATCATCAGAAACATCTACTAAATCAGTAGTGCCATTAGCAGCCACTTTTCCAAGGTCCTGAGCCTCTAATCCAACTGCCCCATTTTGACCACAGTTTTGAAATGAGACAATCATAACAGCCGACAACAATATATACAGAATTTTACTCTTAAAGGACATTAGAACCCCCATATTAAATGAGGGTGCAAATACAAAACCGGGCGGTTGACGGATATTTTTATTTACACCGTCAACCCAGAGTACAGTGCAAAAAGTCTAAACGATTTTAACTTTTCCATTGCATTTCGCCAAGGTAATCACCCTTTCCGATGTGTACACCATTGGAACGTAAGATTGCGTAAGCAGTTGTTAAATGAAAATAAAAATTTGGTAGTGCATACGAAATGACGTAGTCGTGACCCATCATGTGTTTCCCTGGATTCCAAAAGAAACTAATTTTTTGATTTTCATACCCTTTGAAGTCATTCGTCGCAAAAGTTTTGATGTAATCCACAGTTTTATCGATACGTGCATATAATTCAGTCATCGTTTTTTCGTCATCTGGAAACGATGGCGCCGATGTTCCGGATAGACGAGAGCATGTTAGTTTAGCCGTATCGCATGCGATCTGAACCTGTTTTATCAATGGGAACATATCCGCCGCTAATTTAGTTTGTAAAAAAAGATTCTCATCAAACTTTCTGTCTTGAGCGTGAGTCTGTGCTTTCTTTAGTATATTTTTTAAATTTCCCAAACTACGAGTGAACTGTTCAACGACAAGTTCGTTTACTGTTGGTTGCATAATATTCTCCTTCTTTATTTTAAACTTATTTGTAAGCCGGAATTCCTGTTATGTATTCACCTAAAACTAAGCGATGAATATCTTCAGTTCCTTCATACGTGTTAACGCTTTCTAGGTTCAACATATGTCGCGCACACTGATATTCAAATGTAATCCCACTAGCTCCTAAAATATCCCGGCACAATCGAGCATGCTTTAGCGCATTGGACACATTATTCATCTTGGCCATTGAAATTTGCTGGGGTGTACACAAACCTTTATCTTTCAAACGTCCTAATCTGAGCACCAACGTTTGAGCCAAGGTAATATCTGTTAACATCTCGACTAATTTCGATTGCACTAACTGAAAACCAGCAATCGGTTTTTCGAATTGGATTCGTGTTTTCGCATAGTTGACAGCTTCATCATAGCACGCCATTGATGCACCAATAACACCCCAAGAGATACCAAAGCGTGCATTGTTTAAACACGCAAATGGCCCTTTCAGCCCTTCAACATCCAATTTATTTTTTGCTGGGACTCGGCAGTCTTCGAAAATCAATTCGCTTGTGACTGAGGCTTTGAGTGAAAACTTTTTCTCGATATTTCTAACTTTAAAACCTTTAAGGTCACGATCGACGACTAAACCAATGACTTTGCCACGCTCATCGCGAGCCCATACGATTGCGAGCTGGCTGATACCGCCATTTGTGATCCACATTTTAGAGCCATTTACAACATACTCATTGCCATCTTTGATGGCCGTCGTTCGCATGCCGGCTGGGTTACTTCCAAAATCAGGCTCAGTTAAACCGAAGCAACCAATCCATTCACCGGACGCCATCCTAGGGAGATACTTTTGCTTAAGTTCTTCGCTACCAAATTCAGCAATTGGAAACATGCACAACGCACCTTGTACACTGACAAACGAACGAATACCGCTATCCGCCCGCTCTAGCTCTTGCATGATTAATCCGTAGGCTGTGTAGCTAACGCCAGCGCATCCGTAACCCTGAATTGTCGATCCTAAGGTTCCTAACTCAGCTAAACCGGGTATAAGCTCTTTGGGAAAGACGCCCTTTTCGTAATCATCGGCAATTCGAGGCATGATTTCTTTGTTAACGTATTGACGAACAGTGTCTCGAATTAAAATCTCATCAGGTGAGAGTTCACTTTTTAGGTCTAAAAAATCTACTGCTTCAAAAGCTTTCACTCTATGCCTCCCTATAGTTAACACAGGTTTAAAAATATTGGTTTTAGCCGGACGGAAATCATGTTACGTCTTTTCCCATGAACATCAATAATTTTGTTATCTCGGTCGCCACTGTCAACGGAAGCGGATCTCAATCCGCTAACAACATTCTGCTTAAATCTCTTTTCCGGATGGGTATCCCAGTAGGTGGTAAAAACGTTTTCCCTTCTAACATTGCTGGTTTGCCGACTTGGTTCTGGATCCGCGCCGATGAAAAAGGCTTTGTCGCTCGTCGCGAGCATGCCGACATATTCGTCGCGATGAATCCGACAACATTGAAAGAGGATCTTAAAACTGTAAAAAATGGCGGCTATTTTATCTATAATTCTGATCTGGGCATAAAACCAGAGCTAACGCCGGAACTTCAGGAAGTTCAACTGATTCCAATTTCGTTCAAGCCATTAGTTGATAAATCGACGGACTCCATAAAAATAAAGAAACTGGTAATTAATATGGTTTACGTGGGCGTGATCGCAAAGCTGTTAGGCATCGATGTGCCGACATTGAATGAAACTATTGCCGATCAATTCGATGGAAAAGAATCTGTTATTGAAGTGAATCGCAAAGCATCTGAAATAGGTTTTGCCTACGCTCAAGAAAATATCAAAATTCCATTTTTGTTTAAGGCTGAAAAATCAGACCGAAATAAAAATAAAATAATGATGGATGGCAATGCTGCCGGAGCTCTTGGCTGGTTATTTGGGGGGTGTACATTTACGGCTTGGTACCCTATCACACCGTCTAGCTCAATCGTGGAAAACTACATAAAATTTGCCAACAAATATCGTAAAGATGAAAACGGAAAAAACAAATTCGCCGTGGTTCAAGCGGAAGACGAACTGTCAGCGATGTGTATGGTGATCGGTGCCGGCTGGTCTGGCGCACGCAGTATCACAGCTACATCTGGCCCAGGTTTAAGTCTGATGGCTGAATCTGCAGGTTTTTCTTATTTCACAGAAATTCCGACGGTAATCTGGAACGTTCAACGTATGGGACCATCCACTGGAATGCCAACACGCACGGCTCAGGGAGACCTTCTGTCGTCTGTCTTCCTTTCACACGGAGACACAAAACATCCATGCTTGATTCCTGGTACGATCAAAGAGTGTTTTGAATTCGGCCAAACAGCATTCGACGTTGCCGAACGATTACAACAATTAGTTATCGTGCTTAGCGATTTAGATTTAGGTATGAATTTGTGGATGGAAGAAAAATGGGATTACCCAGAAAAACCATATCATCGCGGCAAAATCCTATCAACGGCTGATTTAGAAAAAGTAACCCAATTTGAACGTTATGCCGATGTAGACGGTGATGGCATAGCATATAGAACTCTACCGGGCACAAAAAGCGATAAGGCGGCCTATTTCACTCGCGGCAGCGGACATAATCGCCGCGCAGCCTATACAGAAAAAAGTGACGAGTATCTGTATATCATCGATCGTTTAGCGAAAAAGTGGCAAACAGCGAAAGCCTATGTTCCAGCTCCCGTGTTCTGTGATTCAATAAATTTGAAATCTGAAGAATTACCAGCAGGCAAATCAGTTAAAGCCTTATACAAAAACAAATATGGAATACTAGCCTATGGTTCTAGCGATATGTCTGTAAAAGAAGCCATGTACTTGTTTAACAAACAAAATCTTGATTTTGATTACTGCCGCGTTCGTGCCGTACCATTCAATGATTCTGTATTAGAATTTATTAAATCTCACGAGCGTGTTTTCGTCGTTGATCAAAATCGCGACGGCCAAATGTTCGAATTATTAAAAATGGAAATGCCGGACACTACGCCACATTTAAGCTCCGTGAAACACTATGATGGTACCCCGATTACAGCCGATACTATCGTTAAAAATATTAAGTCAATCATCGGAGACGCGGTATGAGCACCGAAACACCAGTAGCACCAAAAACAACTAACAAAATCGGTCTTGAAAAGAAAGACTACGCGGGCGGCCCCTCTACTTTATGCACGGGTTGCGGTCACGACTCGATTTCTGCACATATTATGAATGCGACATTTTTGAATGGAACTCATCCTCATGACATCGCAAAAATGTCAGGTATTGGTTGCAGCTCAAAAACCCCTGCGTATTACATTTCTAAATCATTCGGTTTTAATTCGATGCATGGTCGTATGGCTCCAATTTCAACGGGTGCAAAAGTGGTTAATGGCCAAATGAAACTAATTGGTATGAGCGGCGATGGCGACACGGCCAGTATCGGCTTAGGTGGCTTTGCCCACTTAATTCGTAGAAATGTTGAAATGTGTTACTTAGTTGCGAACAACGGCGTTTATGGCTTAACGAAAGGGCAATTCAGTGCGACGGCGGACAAAGGCGCAAAACAAAAAAACGGCGCTTATAATCCATTCGACACTATCGACATTTGCTCGTTGGCGTTAGACCTTGGTTGCACATTTGTCGCACGCTCATTTTCAGGTGATGCAAAACAATTAGTTCCACTGTTGCAAGCAGCGATGAAACACAAAGGCACTGCGGTTATCGATATCATTTCTCCATGTATCACATTCAATAATCATGATGGTTCAACAAAGAGCTACACCTACGTTCGCGAACACGACATCAGCTTACAAGAGCTAGGCATCATCCAACCAATGGATGAAATCAAAGTCGACTACGCCGAGGGCGAACGCCAAGCGGTACAGTTACCTGATGGTTCAACACTGACTCTAAAAAAACTAGCCAAACAAGAACTAGACATTACCGACCGTTACGCGGCGATGAGATTACTAAACGAAAGCAAAAAAACAAATGATATTCTAACCGGTTTATTCTACATCGATTCCAAATCAGAATCATTAAATGACACCCTAAACATGGTCGATGGTTCACTAGCTTTCTTAAATGAAAAAGAACTAAGACCAACAAAAGCCCAATGGAACGAAATCCTATCAGATTTCGTTTAATCATTTCTGAAAAGGCTCCGCCACCCCCGGAGCCTCAGAACTCCTCTCTTAGATTACAACGCGGCACAATTTAGTATTCGCCTGTTAAAACCTTTCGAACGAAATTTTCTTAATATTTCTAGAACTCAGGGCTAAAGGGGGTGTATTGGAAAACCAGCCATACGTTTAATCCATCGACACCCCCAATTTTGCTCACTTCCTCTACCAAGGCCCTGGCGACCTTAACCCGGCTCAAATTGAAACACTTTCCCATGCTAAGACAAGGACTGGAATTTGAAAGTAAGTTTCTAGATCGTTCGCAATTTCGATTAGATATGGACTCTGGGGATCGTGTAATTGAACCGAAACAGTTTTGAGGGGAAATAAGTGAAAATCATTGGGTTTCTGGTGTTTCTATCTACAATTCAAAGCCTAGCCAACTCTGTTAGTTTGACCGAGCAGAAATTATACCGTCGTTGCTATATGCAGCTGGTGCAGGCTCCAATTCCATTAAAAGATCCAACTTTTGCACAAATCAAAAATGGACAACTGAAAGCGGTTGATGCATGCATGAACCTTTTGAACGAAGCCAACCTAGATGGCCAAGGCCTAATTAAAAATTCTGCTTCGTCGGTAGGTTCGATTCAGCAAAAAATTCTGCGAACTTTTTTTGAATTTCACAACACTTGGTTCGTCGCAAATGCCATGAACCAAATTCAAGATTACAATGAAGAGCTAAATCGCGGTAGCACCGATGTTTACGATGCGCACGAGCAGTCCTACTTTTTAACTCGGGCTCTTTTTGGCAATGGCCGCTTTTCAGATATTCTGAAAGGAACGGAACGACTGAAAGCGGTTCGTATTGAAGACTCGGCTCGCGTTCGTTCTGTTATCGGTCGCGATTGGGCGACGCGCGCGCCTTCACGCACTACCCTGGGTGAAAACGGATATTGGGATTTTAATACTATTTTATTCCAGTCGATGAATGGCACTCATACCGGCAACGGAGACGCACGCCCAGCAGAAGATTTTGTGAGAGCACCCCTTGTTGCTGTTGGAGCCTTAGTGGGAATTCAGTCGAACACGGATGGATTCATGGTTCGTAATTTAAGTTTAGAGCCGCTTGGTGCATTTCGCCCGGGCAGCTCTGAGCCGTCGCTTGAATATAGCTATAACTTTTTCCGCAACCATGGCGGCGGTATCATAGGATTACCTTCGTATTTCTTAATGAACTATGGCCATGGTCGCGGACTGAAAAGCAACGGCACAACAAAACTTCCTCGTCGCTGGATCAAATCAGTGATGGAAACATTTATGTGCGCAACCCTGCCCACTTTGCGTGAAAGTGATATTCAAAATTTGGTGATTGCAAACTCTACAACTCCATTTAGAAAGTCAGCGAGCTGTGTTCAATGTCATGCAACGATGGACCAGGCCGCTGGTGTTGCTAGAAATTTAACGACGGGTTCGTCAGCCTACTTTGTGATCGACAGCGGTAGCAACCAAGAACGTACTCATTCAAAAACTCCCATCATGCTGGCTCAATATCGCCAAGAAAAGGCATCGGTATCCGAATGGATTCACGTGGACGATCCTGAGTTTCACATTAAAAAGTCGACGGGAAAATTCTTTACGCGTTTATTTAATGGCGAAATCTTAGATCGCAATATTAGCTCAATCGACGATTTAGGAAACGTGATCACTCAAACTCAAGATTTCTACACGTGTGCGGCGAAACGCTATTTTGAATTTTTCACGGGAATTCAAGTTCCGCTCTATGACAAGAAAGATCCACGGTATGCAGAAATGAATCGAATGTTAACTTCAGAACATATTAAGAACAGAGAATTCGTTGAAAATCTGGGGGCAGATCTTCAGCGAGACCAATCATTAAAAAATTTGGTCAAACGAATTATCGCGTCTGATTACTACAGAAGCGAAGAGTTTTAAGAATTACTTTGGGGGAAATTTGAAGCGCCGACAGTTCCTAAAAAATTCATCATTTGCCATGTCGCCTCTATTTTTGGATGCCTTCTTAACCACGTTGGTTAATGATTTTACTACGCGTGCGATGGCAGAAGCTAATTCACAATCAACGGTCCGGAACTATATCAACGTAATGATGCCTGGCGCACCTATGCGCTACATGTTCGATCACTGGTTAAAAACAAGCGCGTCCGATGGAGACCTGCAGTATAATTCAATGACAGGAAACTCCTACTCTTACTCTAATGGATCTATTTCTGGGGTAGGCGTAAAATATCATAGTTACAACAACATGCTTGTGCCCCACTTATTTAGCCAAAATGTCCAATTATCAAATGGTCCGACTAGCATTTCTAACTTGCTGGATAATATGCTTGTTATACGCGGCTACGGTACTGGTGTTGATGGACATTCCGCTAACTCAGCCAAACAGATGGCTCCTCTGGGTGGCGTACCCAGTTTACCGGGCTTGGTAGCTGACAATTCGTCCAAAATTTTCGAGGCCGTTCAAGCTCCCGCACGCGGCTCTTTTTCATCATTCGTTTCGCAAAAAGGTAAAGCCGTAAATGTTTTGCCGATCAATGATCCATTAAAAACTTTACTTGTTGGCTTCAGCAAGCCGACTTCAATGGAGGCACGTTCTTTAAAAGATCGCAATGCCGACGCCTTCGACAAAGCAAAACGCAATCTAGCTTCAAAAGGTGCCGAAATGAATACGGCTTCTAAAATTCTAAATGCTAGTTTAGCAAATGCAGAAGCATTGATGAAAAAAGGTATTGGAAATTTAGATGCGTATATGCAAGAAGCTCTGCCTCGCTATCAACGCATTGTTGCCGAGGCGGTACGAAGCCTAAATGTTGATTCCATCAGTGTGAATCCTATCGTTGCTGGCAGCGATCTTATTTTAAATGGCACTGGCGGAGAACGTTTCAACTGGGGTATTCAGTCGGGCGATGTGTATTTGTTTGGTCCCGACTATGACATGAGAAACGCTCTCACGAACGCTTTCATCGGGGTCTATGCAGAAGGCTTGGCTATGGCGGAATACGTAATTAACGAAAACCTTGCGCAATCAGTAGAAATCATGGCTACGTCATTATATAACTTTTTTGTTCCGCGGGTAGAATCATCAAGCGGGTATAAAACTCCAGTGGGCGCCGCTAACTTAGAACTAATTCTAGATATGCACGCTACGGGTTCCCATACGAATGTGTTCGCATTCAATGCATACTATCGCGGAATCGCGGCCGGGCTTTTAGAATTGATTTCAAAACTAAAAGCAAAAAATACGTTCAGTAACACACTCATTCAGTTCACAAGCGATTTCGGTCGTATCACACGCACAAGCAGCACAGGCTCAGACCACGGATTCAATCAAATGGTAACAAGTGCTATCAGCGGCGCATTCACTGGCGGCCCATACGTCGTAGGCAATGTATCTCGTACCGGACTCAATGGGGACTACGCCGGCACGCAAGGTTTAGGCGCTTCAATTCGCGGATATAATCAGAAAGGCAGACCTACTCCCCTGGCTCCAGCGTCTACGATCGCGGAACTACTTTCAGTAGATCACAACCCATACTCAAATCTTGCGGCACCATTAGTTAAAATTAAAGATGGTAAACTTGAGTATGAATTTGGAAAAGGAGCTATTGTTGAAACTGCTGAATAAGGTAACTCCGTATATCAAATACAGTCTGCTTACACTCTTAGTAGTTGTGAGCCCGATATTTCTGTTCCAAAACTGCTCTCAGTTCGCGGATCCTAATGAGGGCTCAACCTCATCACGACTAGGTAGTGTAGCTGAGCCAGACCCAAATCACGTTGCGGAGGCTGAACTAGCACCTCCGAGTAAACAAATTAGACTTGCTAACCGTCGCTACATGATGAGTATCTTTACTGATGTGTTCACCTCGGACGATGGGACGAAAGCGCCCAATTTGGGATCCTTAACATTTAACTGGGCAGAAAAGCGCGGCGCACAGATTGGTGGCGGTTGCGATGTTAACGACAGTTTATCATTAATTGATTGTGCCAATGATTCTAATGGCGCGAATTTTCCAATTCACAATGATTCTAACGCAGTCAGAGAGTCATTTAAAATTCAAATGTGTGAAGAGCTTCTTGGTACAGCAACCGGCTTACAAATAGCTTTATCTAAAGCTAGCCTGGATATAAATGCGCTACCGGATGCAACAGCCACTAATATCAGACCGATTTATGAATTATTTTACCGGACGAATGAAGTACCACCGTACTTTATTCAAACTCTACTACAACTACAAACCGATTTAAAAGCCAAAGGTGAACCCGCTAAAGAAATTTGGCGAGGTATTTTGCTCGTTACCTGCGAATCCCCGGAGTGGCAACTATTATGAAGACATATATAAAAATGCAACTTAAAAAAATTGAAGCGAAGTGGACGCTACCCTTGGTGGTAGCATCCGTCGTTATTGCTTTCCAAAATTGTGGTGGCGAGTTTCAACCGCTCGACGAATTTAAATATGGTTCCGAATATGCGCGAAACATCGTCGAACAAACCGAACTACAGTCTTACTGGGATAATTTGTATGATTATGATCTTTTAATGGCGAAAAACGAAATTATTTTTGACTCCGCTGTGAATTCATCGGCTACACTTTTCTTTGCAGACAATACGACGTCTTTTTTCGTTGTTACAAACCGTCGATCTAATTCAGAGCTATCCCTTGTTGTAGATAGAGACCAAATATTAAAAGTGACGGTACAAGGAAATGCGGTGCGATTGGTACATGAAGCACCTGCTAGTAATTTTTCTGAAGTCAGCTTCCCTGTTGATCCCAACAAATCCTTGGTCATTGGGGCTCGTTCAGGGAAGGATCCTAGAAATATTTTACTTATGGTCAATGGCGAATACAAAGAACTGACAGTTAAGCAAACAGGAACTCCAATTAACTTTAGCTATTTAGAAAGCAGTTTATCTTTAACGAATATTCAAGAAACACTTATTTTTAAGCGCGCCATGGAACCAGGGGAAATCAACGTGATTTCTCGTCAGATTGCCTCACAATATAATATCTCCGCGAGAACCAGTCCAAACATGCCCGACTACTTAGCTTGGAGCAATGAATCACCCCTATTCCCGCAAGTTCGAACAATCATGAGGGAGTCGTGTTTTAGATGTCATACGGCTTGGATAAGCCTATCCGAGTCTGGATTTACAACTGCATCGTCTTATACAAAAAATATTCAGCTAGTTAAACCGAAAAGCTTAGAGGAGTCGCCGCTTTGGCACTCGCTAAAAGGATCTGCTGATAACAATCCATCAGGCAAACGAGATATGCCAAAAGATTTGCCCGGCCTATCAGCCGAGCAACTAGCTACTATAAAATCTTGGATTTTTGGAATCTCTAATTAGCGGACTACTAGTTCGCTTCTTCAGGAAGGAAATCGACTCGAATTCCTTCTTCCGCGTTAGGAACAGATGTTCCATTGAATCGAATCAGATTGCCACTTGCTATATAGGACCATCCGTTTACATCATCCTTTGAAACCTCTCGACCCGCCACATATACACGTATTGTATCAACTCTTGGCTTACGATCTAACTTATAGTCCGTAAGGATCTGAATGATCCGAGCTTTAATGCTAGAAACCGAGCGATACAGATCTGTACCACACAGCGAACCTTTTACCCCACCCGAGTAGTTCACCATTTCCATAAACTTCACACCGGGTTCTTTAAAGCCCCATTGTGAACTGCTGCATGTGTCTTGTTGTGACAGCACACCAAAAAAATTCAGTGACCATGCTTTAGTGCCATCCGCGTGGTCTGGTCTCAATTTGTCCAACACGCTTGCATAGTAGTTCCATGGTTTTGGGCTTTTATCATCTTCGTTACTTAGAACTATTATGTTAAGATAAGAATCATCACGTAAAAAACCTTTACCTTCTGTATTGCGATAGGATTCCGAAAGCACAGATTCGATTGCCGCCAACCCTTCCTCAAGAGTCGAACCGTTTTCACCAATAAAAATTTTCTTCTTCAACTCCTCAACAAAATTCGGAGTCTCTGTCGTGATAAACTTTGGAGTTCCTACTAACTTTCCACTTTCTGGAAAACTGCTTAGCATTGTCATCGACGTGGTTGCGATATGGATATCCATATCTAAGTCACGAAGAGAATCGAAAAGATAAGGTAATTGATCATGCAACTGCTGCTGAACCATATTCATCGAGGCACCGTTATCAATCACAAATAAAATATCCACTGTGCGATTGTACTTTACGTCCTGTGCAAAATTCTGACTTGTTTCCCCAACTTCAAACTCGACGCCATTTGAACAACCGAGCAAAAAAATAAAGGGCAATAGCGCCCACTTTTTCACGCAACCTTCTTCCGCTGAATCATTTCTTTTTCAGCAAATTCTTGAATCTTTTGCTTTATATTTTGACTAATACTTGTAAATTTCACTCCATACTTAAACTCGTTCGCCTTATTAATCGGATGTGAATGAAATTCTTTGCTGATGATCGTACAAACAGCGTTGAAAGGAGGTACACCGTCGCCAGGCTGAAAATGCAAAAACAAATTCTGCCCAGGAGTGAACTGATTAGTGTCAATATAAACGCCCGCACCACCAGAGCTAATCTCTAGACTGCGGCCCTTAAATATTTGTTTGTTATTGTGAACGATCAAAGAGCAACCATAGGTTACACGAACATTGCGGCGACGAAAAAATATTTCAGAAATCGCCGGATCTCCACTTTGAATCAATTTCTTTAGATTGTTTCTCGAGAAATCTGTGATTTCGGCTAAACGTTTCCAGCTTTCCATTTCGGGCTGCCACAAAAAATCATATTCGTACAGAATTTTAGCCTGTAACATTTGAATAATTTCTGCTTTAGAAAATGGTCCATAGTTATTATTGTCTTTTAAAACATACCAAGCTTTTTCTTGAATAGAATCTACCGTCGATAATTCAACACCCTTGGCTGGCCTATTCATAGTAGGATCACTAATAGAATGTTTTAACACGCTTTCCGTGAACATTTTATTGAATGCCTTATGCTCGACGATGATGACCCAGTCTTTTTTCGAGTCGTCGTAAATATAGTCCATCCAACTAATCTCTTTGGATTTGATTTTACCAACAATATCTTCCTCACAAAACGGTCCGATTTGCTGATTATTTTTACTTACGTAATAGTTTTTAACCATATTTTTCCTTTGACTAGACTCAACTTTATTCGGGGACTAAAGCATCTAACTTTATGCCGGCTAGACCTTTTTTCGGATATTTTTTCCCGTACTTTTGTCGATTTTCTAGACACCTCTTAACCGATTTTTATTTAGGATTTAGTTAATTTGGCAGCTAACGTGCCGATATATTAAATATGAACAAAGCTAAAAAAACCGTCGTAATTGTTGATGATGAAGTCGATTTGACTGAACTGTTCTGCAGTCTATTGGAAGATACTTATGACGTCATTTCGTTCAATCGTCCTAATGATTTTATAGCGTACCTATCGGCTCACAAAGACGTACCTTTTGATGCCCTTATCTCGGATTTCAACATGCCTCAAATGAATGGTCTCGACATGATTAAAAAGTGTTTCGAGCAGGGGTATCATTTCCCATTTATATTGTTTTCTGCCTACTTAGAAAAAGAGATTATTTTTAAAGCGCTTCAAATTGGCGCTTTCCGCCTTCTAGAAAAACCATCGACTAAAGAAAAACTTGAGATGGCTATTGAAGAAATCATAGTCGAGCATGATAGTTCAAAACTAAGAAGCGAAATCAGGTCAACTATTGATCAGCTTCGTGAATACTATAGTTTTTTAAAAGTGGTGCTAAATGACCGCGTTACTGAAAAAGAAATGCAGTCACTTATTCTAGAAAAAGATGCTATGGGTAACTTCAGTACATCGTCCCCTGAGGAAATATTAAACAAACTAGAAGAAAAATTAGATTTGCTCTTCTCTACAGAAGAAGATCTCGAAATGAAAAAAGGGAAGTTCTTCAAATCAGCTTAAAGCGGCTTTCCAATCAGGCGTCGGCTCAATCAATCGACGCGTTTTCATATCAAATAAACCAAAAGTGACCTTCAGTTCTGCGGCTTGATCACCGTTGGCTTTATACATCTTTTGAAGTATCTCGCCCACTCGGCCTTCGTATTTAACAAGTGCTGATTTGATCGTAATTTCATCACGAGCCAGAACCTCTTTCATAAATTTCAAATTTACTTCTAAAAGTACCGGGCCCTTTTGTAGCTCAAGCATTTTCTTTAATCCATAACCTCTAGAGTGAATGACATCCCAGCGGGCTAGCTCAAAAAGTTCAAGATAAACAGCATTGTTTAAATGCCCTAACATATCGACCTGAGTTTCCTTAATTGTAGTTTTAAAATCTATCATACATTTTCCCTATTTTAGAGCTTCACGGATATATGCACTACCCTGATCCAATAACCAAACTACTACTGCAATTACAAAAAAGATACAGCCAACTTCTTCCCACATGGCCTGGCCTTGATAAGCAATTAAAAGTTTACCAATACCACCACCGCCAACAAAACCAACGATAGTAGCCATGCGAACATTTATATCCCATCGGTAGACAGTGAACGAGATATACGGCAAGATAACCTGAGGCACGATCGCATACCATATAGTCTGCAACTGCGATGCGCCTGTGGCTTGAATTCCTTCGATAGGTCCGTCTGAAACAGTTTCCACAATTTCAGAATACTGTTTCGCTAAAGACGCAATCGAGTGAATCATCAACGCTAGCATTCCCGCGCTTGCGCCAATTCCTACCCAAACGGAAAAGATAATGGCCCACATGAAAGCCTCAACAGACCTTACTACGTTCAAAAGTGTACGTAGTACCATGTAAATTCCAAACGCTAACGGGTGCTTCATGATATTTTTGGCAGCGGCAAAACTCAAAACAAAAGCAATTGGAATTGCGAATGCCGTGGCCAGGAAGGCCATAAAAATAGTTTCGAACATTTTCAAAACGGCGCTTGGTAATAAATCAAAATTAGGTTTTAACAATTTGGCAAAAATCCGCATAGCTCCGTCAAAACCATCTTTATCTAAAACTTTATAGAGCGAAAATTCAGTGGCTTTGATGCCAGCCACAAAAAGAACTAGCAACAATATCCACAGCTGCCACTGGGAAAATCTTTTATAAAATGGAATTTCTTCAGATTGAATTTTCTTGTAGTCAGGTTCAAACAAAAATTCACCTAAAGTTTTGAAACCCTTTAGATTTAGCAAGTGACTAAAAACCCCACCGAGTAGCATCGTGGCCCCAACGACCAATGTATTGAATTTTAGATTCAACCATTGCTCATCCGATGGACTCACTATCGCAATTAGTAGGATACAAAAAATAAAGGCAAAACAAATGCTATCGAAAATAAGTCGTTTAGCTAAATATGAATTCATATTAATTCACTCGCACTTCGCGCGCGCCCTCGCCATAGATTCTTTGAAACCATTCATCCGTAATGTCATCTGGACTGCCCTCAAACACAAGGCGCCCTTCCTTCAAGGCAATCACGCGAGTGGCATACTGACGAACCAAACTTAAAAAATGCAAATTGCAAATGATGGTAATGCCGAACTCTTGGTTTACTTTTCTTAAGTAGTCCATCACGATATGACAAGTCGCTGGATCTAACGAGGCCACAGGCTCGTCAGCTAACAAAACACTCGGATCCTGCGCCAAAGCACGTGCAATCGCTACCCGCTGTTGCTGCCCACCGGAAAGCTGATCTGCTCGTATTTTTGCCTTTTCACTAATACCAACGAGTTCAAGATATTTCATCGCGTTGGCCTTATCTGCAGAGGAGAATAATCCTAAAATCGCCTTCCAATTAGTCATCCGCCCCAAACGCCCCATCAACACATTTGATAAAACTGAATGCCTAGGAATCAAATTAAAGTGCTGAAAAATCATCGCAATTTTTGTTCTCAGCGCTTTTATTCCATCGCTATCTACGCGAGCAATATTTTGTCCTTCAAAAATCACGTCACCTGAGGTCGGATCATTTAATCGATTGATGCATCTTAATAACGTTGATTTACCTGAGCCGCTCAAACCGATAACAACCAAGAATTCCCCTTTTTTGACATCGAATGAAACGTTCTTCAGGGCCTGGACACCATTTGGATAGGTCTTAACTAGATTTTTTACAGAAAGAATTGTTTCCGACATTATTTACTCATCATTTCTTGGGCCGATTTACCAATTTGAGCTAACATTTTTCTGATGGGTTCAAACTCTGCATCAGTTGTAACCTTGAGATCTGTTACACCGTATGTTTCTTTAAATGCCCTCTGTCCCTCTGGGGTCTTGATGAACTTCATCAAGGCTTCAATGATTTGTTGTTTCATTTTTTCGGGCATGTCTTTGCGAAACACAATTGGGTCATTTGGGATAGGCTCAGATAGTTCTAATATTTTCACTTTTTTATCTACATCGGGATACTGAGCTACCACTAAACGACGAGCGTCCTCTACTTTTCCATCAAGGGGCGGAGAGTAAAAAGTAGCTCCAGCATCGACTTCCTTGCGATAGACCTTAGACACAACAGCATCGTGCCTCATCATAAACACCGATTCTTTAGGTGTAATATTTCGATCTTTGAGCGTCTTCATAGGCAATAAATAGCCAGACGTCGATGACGGATCAACAAACGCAATCGTCTTTCCATCCAGATCATGAAGTTTCTTAATTTTACTATCAGAAGGCACAATAAATTGTGCTTGGTAGGTCGAAGAGCCGTGACGTAGTACTATCATTTTTGCTTCCGCGCCATATTTGTCATGCGCTAGCAAATAACCAAATGAATTGAGTGCCGCAACATCGGCTCTTTTGGTACCAAAAGACTCTACAACAGCAACGTAGGATTGCAAAACGACGAATTCGTATTTATAGGGAGTATTGGCCTCTAGAAAAACTTTGAACAACTTCGAGTTGTCCTCGATAACTTTGGCATCAAGCGAAGGTAAGAAGTGAATTTTAATGGGATTCTCTGGGGAACCTAATTCCGCCTTGTTTGTCGTACAGGCCAGCGTTCCTAAAAATATTAGTGCTGTGGTCAGCAATTGTTTCACAAACATGGCTTCACCAATCATCCTCGCCTCGCGCGAAGACACACGGAAACTAACAAAATTCGTTTAAAAAACCAACCAATGTTTAGCATTCATTGAGCTAATGAATTACATTGCGCTCTCGCCCCCAAATGGTCTATTAATTTATAGACTATGACGCAAACACCTTATAACGCCATCAAACATCGCAAAGCTAGCGAAATTTACAGTAAAATCAAAGATTTATCACTAGTGCAAAAAGCCAATCCATTGATTATTTTTGATTTAGATTCGACTCTTTTTGACGTGGCCCCGAGATTGGAAAAAGTTCTTACTGATATCGGTTTGGAACCAGTGATGCAGGAAAAATTTCCAAATGTAGTCCCGCATTTTAGAAATATTAAAACCGAACGGCGAGACTGGGGTTTTGTTGAGGTTCTTCAGCGAGCTGGTGTTGAGCATGATAATTTGGATCTTTTCAAAACCGTTCGTCAACTTTGGATCGAAAAATTCTTTTCCAATGAATATATTCACTTCGACGTTCCTTACCAAGGCTCTGTTGATTTTGTTCGTAAAATTGAAAAACTTAACGTACCGATCGTTTATCTAACCGGCCGCGATGTAAAACGGATGGAGCGTGGATCACGTGAAGTTCTATTAAAATGGAATTTTCCGTTAGACGATAAAATGAGTCAATTAGTCCTAAAACCTGATCGTGAAATGGACGATGCTCTTTTCAAACGCGACTGGATTCATGATTACATTACAAAAAACAAGACACCAGTTTTTTTATTTGAGAATGAACCGGTGAATATAAATCTGATCGCTAAGGAATTGCCTGAAGTAGATTTAGTTTTTTTCGATAGCACTCACTCTCGAAAAGAAACCCCACCGGAAGAAGTATTCACCCTTGTCCACTATCTACTGGAGGACTAATGTTAACACTCGTTGCAACTCCTATCGGAGACTTTGATGAAATCACACTCAAAGCACTAAATACACTTAAAGAAGCAGAAGTTATCATTTGCGAATCCACTAAAGAAACATCAAAGCTGCTTCGACACCATGGCATTTCGGGTAAAACCTACGAGGTCTTGGATGAACACTTTATCAAAGATGACATCCCTCGCCTAACCGAGCTTTGTCGCGACAAAAAAGTCGCCCTAGTCAGCGATTGTGGAACTCCCGGTTTCTGCGACCCTGGCAGCGACATTGTGGATAGCTGTCGCAAAGCTGGTATTGAAGTTCGAAACTGTTTAGGCGCATCAAGCTTGATGGGTCTGATTAGTTTATCGGGCGTTAAATTACACGAATTCCTCTTTCGAGGATTCGTTCCGCAAGAAACAGCAGCACGAACTCAAGCATATAAAGATATTCAAGATGATTTCAAGAAAAGCAAACGTGCGGTGGTTCTAATGGACACTCCGTATCGCCTGCAAAAAATGATAAGTGAACTTGAATCGTTCTTCGGTGATCATCAAATGATTTTGGCAACGGATTTAGGAACGCCCGAAGAACAAGTGTTAACGGGTGTACCTTCATACGTAAAAAAACAGCTCACAAAAACTAAAGCCGAATTTATGATTTTGGTGAAACCAAAATAGACCATGCATTTACCCATAGATCCCCACCTGCCAGACATTTCGAAGCTTCTTGAACACAAGCAAAATGTGCTTGTTCAATCAAGTCCGGGATCTGGCAAAACAACTCGCATCCCCCCCTACCTGATTGGGAAATATAAAAAAATTCTGGTCATCGAACCAAAACGTATCGCCGCTATCTATGCAGCCTCTCGTATCGCCGAAGAGAACAAATGGGAGCTTGGCAAGACAGTTGGATATGAGGTTAGATTTGACAGTAAATCGAGCGCGAGCACTACGATTCTATTTTTAACCGAAGCCCTGCTCGCCAAGAAGATCATTTCAGATCCAGAACTCTTGGGCATCGACCTAATTATTTTCGACGAGTTTCATGAACGATCGTACTGGACGGACTTAGCAATAGGACACATTAAGGAACTACAAATATTAGGTTCTGCCATTAAACTTCTATTTTTGTCAGCGACTTTGGACAAAGCACCACTTCACGCATTTTTTGACGACATGGGAAATCTTGAAATCGAACTGCCCCGCTTTCCCATCGAAGTGATCTATCAACGCAAACCACTCCGATATTCCTGGAATGATGAATTCGAAAATAATATGTTCGCAGCACTTCAAGAAATCATACAAAAGGGAAAACAACAAATTCTAGTTTTCTTGCCAGGTCTGAAAGAGATTCGCAACGCCGCACGAGCTCTTGAAGGAAATTTAAAATTCAAGAGTTTCAAAATTGAAGTCCTTCATGGCAGTATCCCGCTCACTGTTCAAAAAAGTATAGTTACAAATAGCAATCAATATGAACGGCGAATTATTCTTTCGACGAACATTGCTGAATCATCGCTAACAGTCAGTGGCGTGACCGCGGTTTTAGATTCCGGCCTACATCGAGAGGCCATTTATAATAACGAGTACGAAGTTTCACAATTGAGTACCCGAAAGATTTCCTATTTCTCTTCGATTCAAAGGCAAGGTCGCGCCAATCGACTAGGCCCTGGTATTTGTTTTAAAATGTGGACTGAACTAGATGAGCGTTCAATGGAAAAAGCGCCCGTTTCAGATATTAAAAAGTCTTCTCTATTTGAACTCGGCCTGCAATTAGTAGGCATGGGACATTGGCCACTGAGTCAGTTTACTTGGTTTGAAAAACCAACCGACGTTGTTTTGAATGAACTCGAGCAAACCTACATGCGAGCCCACCTCTGTAAAGATCGCAGGCTCACTCCATTTGGCGAGTTGGCCCTGGATTTAAATTTGAACTACGAAAATACGTTGTTTGCAGTTCTTTCTTATTGTTATTTCGATCTAGAAAAGACTGGGACGTTGATTGCCCTACTTGAAGCTGAATATTCAGCGCCAGATACCGGACGCGTTTCCCATAGTACTCTAATGGATGCCGCAGACGAATTCTATCGTAGCCGCGTTCATAATCAGGATATTAACAAGCGCGTGGCTCAAATCGTGAATGCGTTTAAACGTCGTGAAAAAGACTTCAAACCTATAAATTGGAAACACGAAGTCGCTTCGCTTTTTAATTCTCCCGAGCAGAAAAAATTTCTATCTTCACTTGAAAACTATAAAAAATCAGTGGCGGCCCTAGAGCCGATATTAGTATTTTCCTATTTGGATCGTCTTTGCCGCCGACGCAAACAAGAGAACGGGCTTTCCCATAGAGCCATCACTACAAAAGGCAAAGAAGTTCAAATTGGAGACCCTCAGAAAGTAAATCTACTGCCTCAACAAGAGTACTTTCTGAATTTTCATACAGTCATCGATGCGACCCAAACAGCCCGATGCCATGACTATCACTTCATAGACTCCGATATTTTCGAAATCTCGATTAAGCCGTTCGCAGACGCGGTGGCTCGTGTAGAGTTTGTAGAAACAAAACAACAGTTTTACAAAATCAACGAGCTAGTGATTAAAAAATTGCCTTTAGAGATCGTGTCCACCGAACCTTTGGCGGCTCAGGAATTAAAGGAAAAGACGACAGATATTTTTCTGAACGACTTAGAAAATTTGATTTTCCCTGTCCCGTTGATTTTGGAATTTTTGAATCGTATCGAATTAGTGAATCAATTCAATCCAGGCTCAGTGGAATTGGATTGGAACAATATAATCGATCAGGAAGTAAAAAAGGGATTAACTTTAAAGAATCGCCTCGAATGGGATTTTGATATTGAAAACTATCTTCCCTTTGAAATTCAAAAATTGATGAAAACACTGGTGCCTCGGGAGCTATTACTCAAAGAGTTGAATCGGGTATTTAAAATTCAGTATCCAACAAAAGAAACACCCCTAATTGAATCTCGTTTGCAACACTTTCTTGGCTTAGCCACACACCCCACAATACTGAACAATAAAATTAAATTAAAAATCATTTTATTAGGACCTCATGGACGTCCTATTCAAATTACCAATGATTTACCGGGATTTTGGAAATCTTCGTACCCGGAAATCCGTAAAGAAATGAAAGGCCGCTATCCTAAACACGCGTGGCCAGAGGACCCGATTTCATTTAAGAATTGATTTATAAGGTGTTTTTACATACGTTCTGAATCAGATGAGCACCATAAAAGACAAGTCTAAAGCCGTTACAAAGAAAGTTGCTAGAAAAACCAAACACGTGGTTAAAACTGTTATTTTCTCGCTTAAAGGTCGGTTTGGTCGCAAAGTAGTTCATCGTCCGCTGGAACCTCTTATTGAACCGATACCGGTGGATGTCCTTCAAGAAAATTTAAAAAAAATGACTGTTATTTACCGCTCTGAATCCGGTCGATCTAATATCGGTGTCTATATGGCTCAAGGTTTTTTGATTCCAGATTTGATGTTAGAGGTAGGACGTTTACGCGAAAAAGTTTTCCGCACAGTCAATGAAGGCACGGGTAAGTCATGTGACATCGACGAATTTGATCCGTTCTACCATCATATGATTGCCTATGATGAAGTAAATAATAAGATCCTTGGCGCCTATCGTATTGGATTGATCGATAAAATTTTGCATAATCGTGGACCAGAGGGTTTATACAGCTACACACTATTTAAATACGATGCTTTACTAAAAACGCATTTTGTTGATGGCGTAGAACTAGGACGTTCTTTTGTCGACGACGAAGCTGGGCGCGCGGCGCTGCGTGCACTAGATTGTATATGGAAGGGCATCGGTTGCTTCTTTGCTGAAAATCCACACTATCGTTACCTGATCGGCCCAGTGAGTATTTCAAATAGTTACACAGTAAACTCAAAGCTTTTGATGATTTATTATCTCAATAAGAACTTCAAATCAGAACTTAGCCCTTATGTTAAAGCGCGTGTTCCAGTTAAGCTTAAAGCTGAAAATTCAAGCGAGCTTAAAGAACTTGCGGCTAATTTTAAAAATTTTTCTGATCTTGATGAATGGGTAAAAAAATACGATGGAACTGTGATTCCGTCTCTACTTAAAAGCTACTCAAAAATGAATGCAAAATACCTAAGCTTCAACTTCGATCCCGATTTTAATACGATCGATGGAATGATTATCGTTGATATGGTGAATGCCCCACGTGATGAGATTATTAAACATATGGGCGAGCCTTCGTACACCAAATACCTGGCTCATTATAGTACGCCTCTGTTATAGCTGCGGCCTCATGAAATTAATAAATTTTTTCTGCCAACGTTTTGCGGATCCCGGCATAGAACTCTTCGCATAGAAGGCTTCGCACTTGCCGGCGCTTTGATGAAATACCTTATTACTCTTGTGATCGTTAAATTGTTTCCAGTAACGATCAAAAAGCTCGTTACTTTTAATAGAGAAACCTGATTCCGTGTTAATATTATACGAGCGCGGATCAAGATTTGCGCTCGTTATAATAACCTCTTTTTGTCCCGACACGTTTTCAAGCAAGATCACCTTGGCATGAGTTGGATAATTTCTATTGAGGTAAACCTTCAAACCCAAGCGAACGAGCTCTTCAAGATCGACCTTCAATGCGACATCCATCAACCACAATTCGCTTTTCTCATTCAAATTCAAAACGACATCAACCTTGTTTTCAACGGCTCTAGTGATAGCACGCCTTAATTCTGGGAACATAACCAAGTAACCGTTTTCAATGAGTACTTTAGTACCAGGCTTGGCATTTGCGATTTTTTCAAAAATTTCAGCCAAAGTCGTTGTTTGCGATTCATTCGAGTTTTGGATAAGGTCTGCCGATTGGTACTCAAATTTATTTTTGCGCCAGTCGATAAGCTTTTGCTTGCGTTTATCAAGCCATTCCTTTGAGGCAGCGAACGTTTTATCAAACTTTCTTTTTAAACGCTCTGAAACTGGCATTTGCAAACTAAGAAGCTCATCTTGTGTCATTATACTTTTATAGAAACTCCACATGTCTTCAAAATACGCCATGTAGCTACTGACTCCGTCCCCAATCATAACGACTTCGCGACCTTTTACATAACCAGCCTTGGGATCTACGTTTCTCAATTGAGGAAAATACTTATTTGCATAGTTTTTATCTCCTAAGAGCAAAATACTAGAATTAACTATGAACATCTTGTCATGAAGTCTCTGGTTGTATCGAATCACCGTCTGAATCGGATGTCGCAGAAGATCCCAATTAAACTTAATCGGATTATGGAAAAATAATTCGATACCTTTCTGTGCGAGGTAAGCGACTAGTTCTGGATGTGATTTTGTGATTTTGTTATCGATGATTCCGCGAATTTTAACACCACGCTCGGCGGCCTGAATCAATGCTGCCAAAAATGTAGTGCCGGCTTCATCCATAACTACTTCGTACGTACTAAAATCTACGGTCTTTGTATCTGGATCATTAAGCAAATCTATGCGGGCATCAATTGAGTGAATTGGGGTCGGCAAATCATAGATTACATCGCTAACAGCACGCAACTGCGCAAAGCACACCAACACTACAATAAGAAGTCTGAAAGGGAGCAGTTTCATACCAAATAGTACGTTTGCCAAATCAAGGCCGCATTTTCGCCATAAAACCTTATTAAATTTGAATAGATATGCCCTGAATCCCGAGACAAGCGACCTTGGGCGGCTGGTGTCTAATTTTAAGACATGGGCTTTTATACGATTTTTATAGAAGCCTTACGGATACCAAAGGTTAGAACATTTTTGAGAGCCGTAAAACACTCTTTGTTGAAAGGTTGCCCCAGAGTGTGCTCGATGAAATAAATGGCTTCCTCAGGAGTGCGCATCGTAGGATTTTGCGTGTCTTTGAATGTTAGTTCACAGAATGCATCCGCCAGCGCGACTACTTTTGAAAATGGATGAAGACGAACATCTCTTAACGATCTGGGATATCCTTGCCCGATAGAATTTTCATGATGTTCATAAACAATCGCCATTACTTCCTGAGGAATGTTTTCAACTGTTTTTAAAATTTCTATACCTCGGAAGGCATGCTTTTGATAATACTCCAAATCTTCCGCAGTGTATTCAACTCTAGGCTTAGCCAAAAACTCTTTTGGATACTCCTTTAAACCAATATCATGCAGAAGTGCTCCCAAAGCCATTTTCTCAAGGATTGAGGGGTTATTCCATCCCTTTGATTGTGAGATTAAAACAGACACCATACTCACTGCCATAGAATGACGAATTAAATCTTCAGAAATAGAATTCATAATCGACATCAATGAGCTTAATTTTGGAGTCTCATCGATGATTTTTAAAACTGAATTTGCAATAAATTTGGTGTGCCCCAAGGCCTCGTTGTTAAATCCTAATTGATCTATGCTAATAAATACCGTGTTCAACGTTTGCGACAGCGTACTTATTTTAGCTTCAACAGGTAACTTATTATTTTTCATTACCTCACTGGCATTTAAGACTTTCAGCGAGGAAAACTTTCTTAAATCTGGTTTTTTAATATAGATATTGGCGTTTTTAATTTTATCAAAGAAATGTAGATCTTTGAATTGCTCGCGGGTGCCTTCACGTCCAATAACGACAAAATTATTTTCACTTAATTTAAAAAACACATCGCCAGGCAAGTTCACATTTGGGACGATGTCGTCCATAGTGATCGGGACTAGGCTGTTTAAATCTTTCCCCATAAAGAATTATCGGATGCGTTATAAAACTCTTTAACAGTTTCTTAAAGATTCTCATTTTGAAACAGACGATTGGTCCTAAATCATTACGTTACGTTTAAAAGGGCCCGTCTCGACCTTTCGCTGGAAAATTCAAACTACTGATTGATGATTTGATTACTACCTACGACGACTAAATTATCGGCCACCGACTTGGTAATCACCGAATTCGCACCGACCCGAACATTATTACCAAGCGTGATCGGCCCTAAAATTTTTGCGCCCGCACCGATCAAAACATTATTTCCGATTGTCGGGTGACGTTTCACATCGTCAAATTTAGTTCCGCCTAAGGTGACACCATGAAAAATAACACAGTCATCTCCGATTTCTGCCGTTTCACCGATTACTACGCCCATCCCATGATCAATTACTAAACGACGGCCAAGCTTAGCCCCTGGGTGAATTTCAATTCCCGTTAACAAACGACTTATCTCAGCGACGAGACGAGCTAAAAAAAATAACTCTAATTCATACAACGCGTGTCCCAACTGATGCATTAAGATAGCCTTGACGCCTGGGTAGAGTAGCAGTATTTCTGCTTTGCTTTTCGCTGCTGGATCGTAATTTTTATAAGCGTTCACTAACTCAAGAATCATTACCCATCCACTATTTATATTTATCTTTTAAATCATCCACTAAGAAATATCTTTCGAACAAGTCATTGTAACGAGACCAACTCTCACCGCTACTACGCTCGCTTGTAAAAAAAGAATTTAATGTGCTCATTTTACTATCAAGATCATCAACAAATGCGACAAGGAACGCTTCGATAAATTTAGGTCTCTTAGGCGAACCGTATTCTAATTTGCCATGGTGACTTAAAATTATGTGCTTACACACATCCTTTAAATCACTTGGAAAGCCCATAATCCTGGCAGATTTCCTGTCCACTAATTCACAGGCAATTTCCATATGCCCGATCAATCGTCCTTTGGTTGTGTAGCCAAACATATGTTCGTATTCAAGTTCCCAAAGTTTTCCAATATCATGAAAAATCGCACCAAAGTATAAAAGATCCCGATTCAAAAAGCCGTAATGTTCGGATAATCCTTTTAAAATTTTAATAATCGACAAAACGTGTTCAAGCAACCCCCCATACCAAGCATGATGGATTGTTTTTGCCGCCGGAGCCTTAAACATCATGGGCTTGATCTCTGGATCTTCTAATACTGATAACACCAACATTCGAATATGCTCATTTTGAATGTCTTTAGCGAAAATAATCAGCTCGGCATACATATCCTCAGGAGACTTCGCCGAACTCAATACGAAATCACTCAGCTGAAAGGAATTAAGTTCTTGTCGTGTAATTTTTGAAATGATTAACTGTTTTCTATTTTGAAATACTTGAACACTGCCTTTGATCAAAATGATATCACCGGTATCAAACTCTTTACTGAATTCGTCGACTTGATCCCACACGCGAGCGTCAATATTCCCCGTATTATCACCTAATACCAAAGACATAAAAGGCTTACCTGTTTTACCAACACCCAAGTTTTTTTCTTTTACTAGAAATACAGATTGAACAGATTCTTTGTCTTTTAAGTCCTTAACCAATATTCGTAATTTATCTAAATCTTGCATAAGTAATCTCGATTTTTTGAGTCGTTAAACTCAACTTGCGACAAATAGACTTT